>JBNKDD010000058.1:0-23359 GCA_050288085.1 Anaerolineae bacterium | reverse complement strand
AGCGTGGTGTTGTTCCGCTATCTATTTGTGTTCAGCACCTCGCCTAATGATCTGGCTTACGGGCTGATGCAGGCGGGCCTGCCCTACCGGTTTGGTTTTGCGCTGGTGACGGCGCTCCGGCTGGTGCCGGTTTTTGAGCGCGAGGCACAGATCGTGTACCAGGCACAGGTCATGCGCGGCGCAGCTTATGATCGAAAGAACCTGTCTCGCTTCCTGCTGTTGGCCCGGCAGTTCTTCCTGCCGATGCTGGTATCGGCGCTGGTCAAAGTCGATGCGCTGGCCGTCTCGATGGAAGGGCGCTGCTTCGGTAAATACCCGCAGCGCACCTATCTGCGGGAGGTTCGCCCCGGCTGGCATGATGGGTTGGCTGTGGGATTGCTGGTGGTCGGTGTAGGGCTGACCATTTTTCTGAAAATCTGAGGAGGTTGGATGTCAAAGCTGGCAAATAACCGGCTGCTGCCTGCCATTGTCGGTGTGGTGGTCATTATCATAATCGGTGGGATCGGATTTGCGCTGGGTGCAGGTACGATGCCGGTAAGTGTGGTGTCTCATTACGGCAGTGGTTTTTTGATGGAAGAAGCCCGCACCATGAACGAGTGTGCAGAGTGTCATGATGCGGTTGATTTTCACACCTGCACCACCTGCCACGACGATCACGGCGCGGTTGAATTTGCAGATGTGCCGTTCTATAACATGATCGTTCTGACGGGCGATGTCCCCGAACCGGGTTTTATCCGACTAAACGACATCTTGCCTTACCGTGCCCAACCCCATACCCACCTGCCGCTTCTGGTGGCGATTCTGGCGGCGGCGAAGATGCCGCCCTGAAGCTCACCGGGATGGTTGATAATGAGATGGCATGGGCAGAAGATGAGGTCCGCGCAATGGACACCATGGAAGCCATCTCAACCAACAAGGAAGGCGAAGAGTCCACCCGTACCGGCGTGTCGGTCAACGCACTGCTGGACGAGGCCGGTGTACAGAGCGGTGCTGCTTCGCTGGCATTCGTTGCCAGTGATGGCTACGAAGCCGAATTGTCCCTTGACGAAGTGCGCGGCTGTGCAGATTGCATCGTGGCCTTTAACGACGGAGGTGGTTTCAGTATGGTGCTGCCCGGCTTTCCCGGCAATGTGCAGGTGAAGGACGTCATCGAAATTAAAGTTCAGTAACCGGTCAAATCAGCTCATGGCGGGGACAGCCTGCTGGCAGTTCCCCGCCGCTCCTCATATGAACACTGTCACAAATCCCGATCCGGTCAGACTGCTGAGTCAGCTGCGTGGTCGGTCAGCCCGCTTTTGCCAACGAGGCTCGGAAGCGATATTCAGGACCAGCTTCTGTTCTGGATTTTTAAGCATGCTGTTGGTGTGAATGAAGTCTCCGCATAATAAATACTTTCTTTGCTTCGGCAGCAGTATGTGCCCCGAGCTTTTGGCGTTGGTTGAGCTGGGTTTCACCCGATTTAGTAGAGGGAAAACAGCATTTGCAGCCAAGGCCCAGGGAAAGTTATCAGATGATCGCGGCCAACCAGGGCGAATACGCGATAGAACTGATGTGTCGGGCGCTGAATGTATCGGTCAGCGGATACTATGCCTGGCGCAGCCGGTCAGCGAGCCAGCGCGAGCAGGAAGACCAAATCTTGCTGGAAAAGATCCGTGAGGCCCACCAAAACAGTCGGAAATTGTATGGCAGCCCGCGCATTCATGCCCTGCTGCAGCAAAAAGGCATTCGGGTATCCTGCAAACGAGTAGCACGTTTGATGCGGCAAGCGGGCATTCATTCGGCCCAGCCTGACAGCCCTGGATGGCAAAGCTGCCCTGGAATACATAGCCCAGGTCTTTGGCCGGATGCGAGTTATCCAAACCGATGGCGGCTCAGAATTTAAAAAGGAGTTTGCCCAGGCCATTCTCCTGTATGCCGCTGAGCAGGTGATTGCCCGTCCCTACAAGAAGAATGACCAGGCTTTCATTGAGTGCTTCAACGGGACCCTCCGGCGTGAGGAATTTGGCCGGACACCTTTCAAGAGTACTGACCTGGCTCTCGTTCAACAACGCGCCGATGATTTCTTGGATTATTATCACAACAAGCGGCCTCATTTGGCTCTAGATATGAAAATGCCTGCTCAATTTATCGCCGGGTCGCATTTGCCCTGAAACACTGCGGTGGGGAGAGCAGAACCAGATTCAGGAGTATAATAGGCGTGCTGGAATCTGGAGGAATATGAATGCAAGACGCTCTTCTGGCAACAAAGTTCTATATCCCCCCCACCCGTTCTGAGATCGTCCACCGTACCCACCTGGTCACACAATTGAATACAGGCTTTTATCAAAACCAGGGGTTTGGCCGCAAACTTACCCTTATATCTGCTGCGGCAGGCTTTGGTAAGACCACGTTGATCAGCGAATGGCTCAACAATCTATGCACCGAAGACGATTACAAGATCGCGTGGCTGTCACTGGATGAGGGCGACAATGACCCAGCCCGCTTCCTCGCTTACTTCATCGCGGCCCTGAACCGGGTTGATGGAATTGATGGCACTGTTGGACAGAGTTCGCTGGCTATGATCCAAACCCCTCAACTACCGCCAATCGAAGCCATCCTGACCGCGCTGATTAACGAGGTCGCCGCTATCCCCAGCAGAGTCGTTATTGCCCTCGACGATTATCACCTTATCGATTCGCCAAAGGTTGATAATGCGCTTACCTTCCTGCTCGAACACCTGCCCTCCCAGTTACACCTGATCATCGCTACACGGGAAGACCCAAATCTCCCCCTGGGACGACTGCGAGCCAGCGGGCAGTTAATGGAACTGCGTGCTATGAACCTGCGGTTTACGACCTCCGAAGCTACCCAATTCCTCAACCAGGTAATGGATCTGGGTCTGTCGGCACAGGACATCACGACATTGGAAACCCGCACTGAAGGTTGGATCGCCGGTTTACAACTAGCAGCGCTTTCTATGAGGGGGCGCGATGACGCCTCTCAACTCATCAAGTCATTCACCGGCAGCCACCGTTTTGTGCTGGATTACTTGATCGAAGAGGTTATGGAACAGCAGCCGGAAAGCATCCAGACCTTCTTGATGCAGACGGCTTTTCTCAACCAGATGACCGGCTCTTTGTGTAATGCCCTGACCGGCCAGGATAACGGCCAGGAAACCCTGGAAATGTTAGAGCATGCGAATCTGTTTATTGTTCCCCTGGATGGGGAGCGGCGCTGGTATCGCTATCACCATCTTTTTGCAGATTTATTGTGCCACTACCTGCGCCAGACTCACCCTGAACAACTGACTATCCTGCACCGCAAAGCAAGTGAATGGTACACGCAGAACGCGTTCACCGACGAGGCAATCGAGCACGCCCTTCAAGGTAAAGATTTTGAACGAGCAGCAGATCTACTCGATGAACATGGTGATGTGGTCTGGCAGCGAGGTGAGCATACCAGGCTGCAAAGTTGGCTGGTTCAGTTACCCGGTGAATTATTATTCTCCAGGCCATATCTATGTATCCATTACGCATGGAATCTGTTTGCTGCCGGTCAGCAAGAAGAGGCAGAAAAGAGCCTTCAAGCTGCCGAAAAGGCGGTCGACACAGGAAACGTTCAGGCACCTGGGACCTCGTTGTTAGAGCATATGGACAGCCTCAGGAAAAAGATTCGAGGCAGAGCGGCTGTCATCCGGGCTTATATGGCTACCTATCAAGGGGATCTACAAGGGGTGGGCAAGTATGCGAGCCAGGCAATTGAATATCTGCCTGAGCAGGACTTGATCTGGCGCAGCACGGCTGTTGTTGTTTTAGCCGATACACACACTTTCAACGGTGATATAAACTCAGCTTACTCGGCCCGTCTGGAAGCGCTGGAAATGAGCAAAGCGACCGGCAACTCCTACATGATCGTGCTAGCCTATCTAAGACTGGCGATGACCCTGAGGATACAGGGCCGGGTACAGCAAACAATTGAAATCTGCCAGCAGCAGTTTCAACTGGCAAGCGATAACGGACTGGCACAAACAGCGATAGTCGGCTGCACGATGGCAATATGGGGCGAGGCATTAGCTGAATTAAATCACCTGGAGGAAGCCCTACATCAGGCAAACGCAGGTATTAAACTGACCGAGAAAAGTGGCGATCTGATGAGTCTCGGCTGGGGTTACCTGTGTCTGGTAAGAATCTTGTTTTCCATGGGAGATCTGGAGGGCGCTGAAGAGACCATCTACAGAATTGAGGATGCTACTCGAGGATATGAGATGCCTTTCTGGTTCCCGGTCAGGTTATCAGCCTGGCAGGCATGGCTGTCGTTAGCACAGGGTAAGCTAGAGGCAGCTAACCAATGGATTCAAGGGAGTGGGCTGGACGCCAGTAAAAGCCCTGCTTATCTGAACAACATGGAATATTCTGTGTTGATTCGTATTCTTATCGCTCAAGCACGATTGGATGAAGCAGATGCTCTACTGAAAACTATGCTCGAAACCGCCGAATCAAGGGGGGCGACATCAAGGGTGATCGAGATTTTGATACTCCAGGCACTTGCACTTCAAGCCAGGGGTGATCTGGCCCAGGCCATGATCCCACTGGAGCACGCCCTGCCCCTGGCCGAACCAGAAGGATTCATCCGCACTTTTGTAGACGAAGGCCCGCCAATGGCCCGCCTGCTTTACGAAGCTCTCTCTCATGACATTGAGCCTGATTATGTGCGGCGGCTGCTGGCAGCATTCCCGGCTGCCGAGCCAGAGCCTTCCGACCCGGTCAAACCCCAGGTGATAGAGGGTGACTGGGTCGAGCCGCTGAGTGAACGGGAAACGGATGTCCTCCGGCTCATCGCCGATGGGTTAACCAATGCGGAGATCGCCAGCAGGCTTTTCCTTTCAACACATACGGTCAAAGTCCATACCCGTAACATCTACAGCAAACTGAGTGTCAACAACCGGACACAGGCTGTCACCAGAGGTAGATCGCTGGGCATCTTACCTTTCCTCTAATTGTCTGATCGAACCTGTCAGCCTGCCCGGCATTTTTGCTGGCATACCGATAAGACGCAAGATGCTTTGACTGCTGCCCCCATCTTTTGATTATTCGTATAGTATAATGGACAGGCTGCTTAAGAAGGGAATACGGAGGAATATGCATGCAAGACGCTCTTCTGGCAACAAAGTTCTATATCCCCCCCGCCCGTTCTGAGATCGTGCACCGTACCCACCTGATCACACAATTGAATACAGGCTTTTATCAAAACCAGGGGTTTGGTCGCAAACTTACCCTTATATCCGCTGCGGCAGGCTTTGGCAAGACCACGTTGATCAGCGAGTGGATCGACAATCTATGTACCGAGGACGACTACGAAATCGCCTGGCTGTCACTGGATGCAGACGATAATGATCTGGCACGTTTCCTCACCTACTTCATTGCCGCATTGAACCGGGCTCGCGGGATTGATGCTGCTATTGGTCAGAGTTCGACAGGTATGCTTCAATCGCTGCAGTTACCACCGGTCGAAGCCATCCTGACCTCTCTGATCAATGAGAGCGCTGCTATCCCTGGCAGAATAGTGATCGTCCTCGACGATTATCACACAATCGAATCAGCCACGATTGACAAGGTGATCACCTTCTTGCTCGATCACCTGCCTCCGGCCTTGCACCTGGTTATTGCCACGCGGGAGGATCCACATCTGCCCCTGGGACGGCTGCGTGCCAGCGGCCAGTTGACTGAACTGCGCGGCGCGGACTTGCGCTTTTCAAATGCCGAAGCTACCCATTTCCTCAACAAGGTTATGGGCCTGGGATTTTCGGCGCAGGACATCGCGATACTGGAAACCCGTACCGAAGGTTGGATTGCCGGGCTGCAACTGGCCGCCCTTTCTATGCAGGGGCGCGAAGACGCCTCGCAGCTCATCAAGTCTTTCACCGGCAGCCACCGTTTTGTGCTGGACTACCTGATTGAAGAAGTCATGGAACAGCAGCCGGAAAGCATCCAGCACTTCTTACTGCAAACCGCTTTTCTCAACCGGATGAACGGCTCCTTGTGTGATACCCTGACCGGTCAAGACAACGGTCAGGCGACCCTGGAAATGTTAGATCGCGCCAATCTGTTTATTGTTCCTATGGATGGGGAGCGGCACTGGTATCGCTATCACCATCTTTTTGCGGACTTATTACGCCAGCGTCTGCGCCAGACACAATCAGAGAATCTGACCCTACTGCACCGCAAAGCGAGCGAATGGTACGAACAGAATACATTCACCGATGAGGCAATCGAGCATGCCCTTCGAGGTGAAGATTACGAACGAGCGGCGAGTCTGCTCGACAAGCATATTGATCCGCTGTGGGCACGCGGGGAACATGCCAAGCTGCGGCGATGGATGGTAGAGATTCCTGTTGAGTTCATAATCTCCAGGCCGCAACTCTGTATTTTTCACGCCCTGTATATGTTTACCAGCGGCCAGCTCGATCTGGCTGACCATAGTCTTAAGGCGGCGGAGAGGCTGCTTGGCCTTAGCAACGATGCCTCATCGCCCGATCAAGAAGTCCAACTTTCTAAACCTGATAGACTGGAACTTCAAGGCAGGTTAGCAGCAGTCCGAGCATTTCTGGCCTCCTATTTCCAGGAGGGAGATGTACAAGAGATTATCAGGCAGGCTCACCGAGCGCTTGAATACTTGCCTGAGCAGGATATAAACATACGCCGCGTCATCGCTGCAATTGCTCTGGGCGATGCGTATGCTCTCAAAGGCGAGATGCCAGCCGCTCTCCATGCTCAAGCAGAAGCGATAGAGACGAGCAGATTGGCAGGCAATAATTATTTTCTGATCATTGCCAATCTGAAAATGGCTGTCACACTGAGAGAACAGGCCCGATTGCAACGGACGGCAGCGATCTGTCAGCAGCAATGGGAACTGGCAAAGGAAAGCGGGCTGTTACAAACGGGAGCAGCCGGTTGGTTGTTGGCGATATGGGGCGAGGCACTGACCGAATTAAACGACCTGGACGAGGGTCTTAGCCTGGCAAGAAAAGGTGTAGAACTGTTTAAGCATGGCGGCGATGTGGCAATGCTCAGTTGGAGCTACCTGTGCTTGATAAGAGTCCTATTTTCCAGTGGCGATATATCCGGAGCCGAGGAGATCATCCGAAAGATAAAAAATACCGAACTGGAGTCGAATGTACCTCCCTGGCTAACAAACCTGACAGCAGCCTGGGAGGCACGACTGTGGTTAGCTCAAGGCAGGCTTGAGGCAGCCAATCAATGGACTGAAAAGCGTGAGTTGATCGATCCTGAAGGAGCTAAGCCACAACAAGAACCCGATTATTTCACACTGATTGAGTACGTGGTGCTTGTCCGCATCCTGATGGCTCAAGAGCGTCTGGATGATGCCTTAGAACTGCTGCAATGGTTACTTGAGGCATCAGAATCCGGGGAACGCACATCGAGGGTGATCGAGATTTTTATGCTCCAGGCACTTATATTTCAAGCCAGGGGTGATACAGACCAGGTCATGATCCCGCTGGAGCGTGCCCTGACCCTGGCCGAACCGGAAGGGCTTATCCGCACCTTTGTAGACGAGGGTCCGGCAATGGGCCGCCTGCTTTACGAAGCGCTCTCTCAGGGTATCACACCTGATTATGTCCGCCGGTTGCTGGCCGCTTTTCCGACTGCCGACCTGGAGCCGTCAGAACCGGCAAGATCGCAGACGACCGAAGGCGAGTGGTTGGAGCCTCTCAGCGAACGCGAGATTGAGGTACTGCAATTGATCGCTGAAGGACTGACAAATCCAGAAGTCGCTGACAGGCTGTTCTTATCTACCCATACGATCAAGGTCCACACCCGCAATATTTATAGCAAACTTGATGTCAACACACGGACTCAAGCAGTCACCAGGGCAAGGGCACTGGGAATATTGCCCTCCTGATTATCAGTGTTGGCATGTCCTGAAGAAACGCTCCCAGCATAAACGCCTCAAACAGACCCCAATCAGGGGTCTTCTTTTTTATATGCTGCAGATACCCCACCGACTACTCCATATGGGGTATGACAACAACGCCATTTCATCACTATATTACTCATACATACCGGACAGAGCTGTAAGTTTCTCAACATAAAAACACGCGCATAGGCGCAACAATTGACAGAAAGAAACAAGGAAATCTGGTAAAGGCTTGATATTTTACAGAAACAGGAGAACGGTTCATGTTATACAAAACGCTGCTAACGCTCAATTCTGCCCTGGCTGTTGTGATGGGCGCAGCCTGTGTCCTGATACCGGGCAGGCTCCTCGCCAATTATGGCGTAAGCCTCGTCCCTATGGGATTGGTTATCTACCAATTTTGGGGAACGACCCTGATTGGTTTAGGTCTTCTGGCCTGGTTCATGAGAGGCATCAAAGATACCAGACTGAAAAGAGCAATTGCGCTGTCCTTGCTGATCACAAATGGGCTTAGCTGCATCATGGCTGTTCGGGGTCAATATGCAGGGGCGAACGATTTTGGCTGGTCTACGGTTGTGCTCTTCCTTTTCTTTGCATTGGGCTTTACCGTGACTATAGCTCAACAACTTATCACTTCAGATACTCAAATAGCAGAACAAGAAGAGTCTATAGAGGAAGAACTCGCGGAAACTGCCCTCAGCAATTAATACGAGAAGGAAATATTATGATCTCAACTCATGCACTATCTACAGGAGAAATTACTTTTCCGGTAGGTTACCATCAATTCCACAAAGATAAGCATATAAACTTCCAGCTAAGAGCCTATCCATAAATCACCGTAGAGGCGGATCGGGATCCGCCCTGGGCGCTTCACGAAGCGCCCCTACAACCGGCATTTTTTAATTTACGGATAGATACTAAATCGCTGGTATTCGCTTGGTTATTGGACCAAAGAGGATGCTGAACAGGTCGGGGCCAACATCCACGGCTTGAGTAACTGGAAACAAGTGTCAATCGCTTTTGCCGAGCGGCAGTCTGCCGAGGGGCAATCCCTCAAAGCCGCTTTTAGTTACCGTGCCGCAGAGTTTCTTACGCATCCTACCGACCCTGACAAGCTGGCTCTCTACGATCTCTTTTATGATCATTTTTATGCGGCTGTTCAACATCCCGCGATGGAACGATGTTCAATTCCCTATCAGGGCAAAACGCTTCCTGCTTTACGTTTTTCGCCGGAAAAGAGCAGGGGAATTATTGTCCTTCATGGGGGATTGGACTCCTTTATGGAGGAGTTCTTTTCGGTTGCCAGCTATATTGCCCGTGCTGGCTACGAAACCATTCTGTTTGAAGGTCCGGGGCAGGGATTTGCCCACAGGAAAAGCAACCTGTATATGACACACGAATGGGAAAAGCCGACAACTGCCATACTTGACCACTTCAAGGTCGCAGATGTAACGCTGGTAGGAATCTCGATGGGAGGTTATCTGGCTCCACGAGCGGCGGCTTTTGATAAGCGTATCACCCGTCTGGTTGCTTATGATATTGCGCCGTTTGATTTGCATGGCAGCGGGCTGCAAGGAATGGTATATAGGTTCTTCGTGAACAATCCATCAGTCTATAACTGGATTGCCCAGGCTGCCATGCGTCGAAGTGTTCAGGCGGATCATCTCATCAACCAATGGATGTATGTCACCGGCGTAAACACCCCAGCAGAATGGAACGAACAACTGCAAAACTACTCTGTCTCTGATGTTGCCGAACAGATCGACCAGGATGTACTGCTCTTAGCCGGGGCAGATGATCACATGGTTCCACTCAAGGAATACTACACAACAATGGCAGGCTTGACTCATGCACGTTCCATCACCGGGCGTATCTTTACGGCCCAGGAACACGCAGCAAACCATTGCCAGATGGGCAACATTAAGCTCGTTCTGGATGTCATCTTGCAGTGGATAGAAGAAAAAAGCGGATGAGCAGGATTTGCGCAGATGGCGGGCTAATCACACAATAACAATTTCACCCCCCGTGATATAAACATGGGGGGTGAAAAACTTATTCAGGTTAACATTCAGCAAAGCTCTGTTCTAGAGTGCCTCCTCCAAAGCCAGCGCCTCAGAGCAGGTCAACACCGGGCCTTCCTGACAGAGATAATGGCTGTTAATCTGGCAGTGACCACACTTCCCTACCCCGCACTTCATCCGGCGTTCAAGGCTCAACCATATCTTGTATGGTGAAATCCCTTTACCCAACAGCTCAATGATGACGAAACGATACATAACAGGCGGGCCGATAGTCACCGCAATGGTGTTGCGAGGATCAACCTTTACCTGTTCGAACAACCGGGTGACAACCCCCACATTTCCTGACCACTGATCGTCAGGGCGGTCAACGGTTAGCATCAGTTCCACATCAGGGCGGCTTTTCCATTCAGCGACCTGATCGCTAAACAAGAAGTCTGACCGGGTCTGCGCACCATACAAAATAGTCAGGCGGCCAAACGAAGCCCGGTTATCGAGAATCTGGTCAATCAGTGACCGGGCAGGAGGTAGTCCCATCCCACCGATGGCAAACAGGATATCATGCGACTGAAAAGATCTCCAGGGAAAACCCCGTCCATAAGGCCCGCGAATTCCGATCTGGTCACCGACCTTTAACTTATGAAGCACGCTGGTAACATCGCCCACCCTGCGTACACATAACTCAAAGGTATCTCGCGTACGACTTGGCGAAGACGTAATAACGATTGGCATTTCGCCAACACCGAAGACAGAGACCATCACAAACTGGCCGGGAGCGTGTTGTAGGGTTTGTCCATCGGGTAACTGCACCGTGAACAATTTGACTGCCGGGGTTTCGTCTCTGATATCCACTATCCTGGCTACTGTCGGCAAGTAAATTGAGGAACCGCCATTCCTGCTTTGATGAGATGGGGATAACCCTTGACTTGCCTTAATGATTTCAACCACGTCTTTTCTCCTCATTAGGGACACATAAAAATCCAGCAGCTTTTGAACAACAGCCACCGGGCCGATATGGGTTTATCGTACAGGTATGGTGGGATCGGTGTCGTACCACGAACGGGTTATTTGGCGGGGTATTTGTAGGCCGGATGGATACAGTAATCTACAGCGGTTTGAGTGAGGCACATCAGCCAGGGAATACTTTAGCGGCTGTTCCTGGTAACATGTTGGAGATAGAGGATCAGGGGGAAGCCAAGCAGGGTTGGCAGCCAGAATGAGATAGCGCGATAGGCCAGGATGACAACCACCGTCACCGGGTCAGGAACACCAAACCCATCGTATAGAACAGCCATAGTAGCTTCGACGATCCCCACACCGCCGGGCAGAAAACCCACCTTACCGAGCAGCAATGGCAGTCCATAACCGGTCAACAGCACCCCAGGGTTGACAGCGTGTCCGGCAGCCACAAAGATCAGGTACAGGGTCAGCATGTCACAGCCAATAGTGATCGCTGCACCCAGCAGCGGGCCACGCCAACCACCGGCTTTTAAAGCATCCCAGGTCGCAAATAACCGCCCCATTGCCTCCTGGTTAAGAGCAGGGTCGTAGGGTTTATGGCGCAGTTTTGCCCACCTGGCCCGCAGATAACCGATCTGCCTGGTCATCACCGTGCGGTGTCTCATCCCCCAGATCAATCCACCGATAATCCCGGCAATAAGGAGAAGGACCACCGTAAAAGCAATCGCCTGGAAGGCTGAAAGATCGTGGGCAACCAACAGGTGAGATAACCCGGCGATGGCAATCAGGGCCAGAATCAGGTTATTGAACAGGGATGGCAAAGTTCCGGCCAGCAGTGCCCCTTCTTTGCTCACTCCGCTTCCACGTGACCAGCGGAAAATCCCGGCGGCATTACCTACAGCCCCTCCGGCTACCAGCCCAATATCAGAGGCAGCAATGCTGATCAGGACCGCACGTAGAAGTGGCAGCCGGTCCTGGACAATGCCTGCTGCTGTGTGCAGCAGATAACCCTGCCCGACGTAACTGAGCACCTGAGACAGCAGGGCTAACCCGACCGCCCACAGCGCCAGCTGTTTGAGCAAGTTGATGGAGTGTTCGAGTTCCGTGATCTGCGGCAGCAGCAAGTGCACCGCCAGCCCCAGAAGAACCAGCGTGGGCAGATAGCGTAACGGGCGGATGATGGCTTCAGGGATAGACGCTTTGCGGAGATTATCGATTATCAACATGGAATAACCCTTTAGGGACAAGGAGAACAATCACCCCACTCAGTTTAACGAGAGCGGTCTTATCACCCATTGTCCTGTCCTCCCCTAGAGCATAATCAATTTAGCACTTACCTTTATATCCAAAACCACATGATTTTGTCCTTACGGACAACTCATCCGCAGCTTAAGAACAGCTTAAGCAACTACCAGGCACTTCAGGCACAACAATGGATATTTACATCCGTTACAGCAGATGGATCAAACCAAAGCCACCATAGGCAAAGGCCATAGCACCGATCAGGTTAGGGATAGCAGCCGTCCAGGTATAACGCCACAGCGAGACCCGGTACATCCCGGCGACAAGACCAACCATCTTCGGGCCATAACCGGGCACAATACGTGCCAGACTCAGGAACCAGGGTGAATCGGCAGGAAAACGGCCCAGGCCAAAAGGCAGTTCGTGACGGCGCTCCTCGAAATCAGTGGCATGGCTGAGATGAGCCCCAATATAATACTCAACCAGGGACGCCAGCATATAGCCAATCCAGCTCCACAATGCACCAAGCAGCGGCCCAAATACTGCGCCGTTAATCATCGTCAACGGCTCGGTCGGAATCGGCGACGCGCCAAACAATGTTTGCAGAGCAATACTGACAAGAGGGCCAGCAACCCCCAGGTGACCGATAAAGTCTTCAACCGCCAGAATATGATTACCAATGTAAATTGCCAATATTGCCGATAGTACTACGCTCAGAACCAGCACCAGTATCGTTTGCCATTTCCGGCTGTTACCAGAAGCATCCTCAATCGCCATAAAATGTATCCCCCCACATAAAAGTTTACATATACGCTGCTGCCCTGTCTTTTTCCAATAAGGCATCCTTTATAGATTACGTGAGATCAAATTGACCGGTTGCAGGTCTTCAACTCACGTTCACAATCCGACCGTCACCAAAATAAAAGGCGCACCTCAACCAACTGAGGAAGCGCCTTTTACCACAAAACCGCTACACTTAGGGCAGCGCAGTAAGTGTTACATCGATATCTTTCTGCTGCCCATCACGAAGGATGGTCAATTGGATCGTATCATCAGGCTGATATTCACGCAGCAGAGATGACAGTGTCTCGACACTATCGACCGGGTGTCCATCCAGGGCGGTGATCACATCGCCACCAATGGGAACAAGCTGTCCGTCAATCGCCGCTGTTTTGTAGCTACCGTGCAGCCCTGCCTTATCTGCTGGGCTATCCTGCGCCACTTCGCTGATCAATACGCCTTCCTGATCCTTCTTGAGATCCATAGCCGCAGCCATTGACGGTGTCAGTGTACTACCCCGGATACCGAGGTAGGCAGCATCACCATGCTGGACAGTTGTCTCTTCGGTAATTTCAGGACGAGCATCTAACGCCACCTCGACCTGTTTTTCATCGCCGTTGCGAAGGATCGTCAGGTTGACCGTTTGCCCAACCTCAGTGGAGCGTGCCAGGTAAATGGTCAGATCGTCGAAGGTGTCAACGGGCTGATCATCAATACCGATAATCACATCGCCGCCCACCTTGACCTCGTCGTTATCGCCAATGGTAACCGTCTTGTCGCTGCCCTTCAGACCGGCTTGATCCGCCGGGCCATCAGACTGGACTTCGACCACCAATACGCCACGCTGCTCTGCGTTCAGATGCATGGCCTCGGCCAGGTCTGAAGTCAATGAGACGCCGCTGATACCCAGGCGAGGATGTTCATACTGCCCATCTGTGATCAGAACCGGCACGATTTTCTGCACAATCACCGAGGGGATAGCGAAGCCAATTCCTGCGGAAGCCTGCACCGGCGAGATAATCGCCGACGTCACACCGATAATCTGTCCGGTATCATCGACCAGAACACCACCGGAGTTACCGGGGTTAATCGGAGCATCCGTCTGGATAATGTCCGGGATGCTGTAGGAAAGAGACTGCCCGTTGGTAGATTGAACCGGCAGTGACCGCTCCAGGGCACTGACAATACCAACTGTCATGGTTCCAGATAGGCCAAAGGGGTTACCGATGGCAATCGCCATCTGCCCAACTTTGACGGTAGTCGAGTCGGCCATTTGAACCGGGTGTAAATGCTCTGCAGACACATCAACCTTCACCACGGCCAGATCGCTGTCCGGGTCCTGCCCGACCACTTCAGCCGGGACGGTGGTGCCATCGGCAAAAGTCACATTGATACTGTCAGCATCGGCTACCACATGGTAGTTTGTGACAATATGCCCCTCGGCATCCCAGACAAAGCCGGATCCCAATCCTTCTTGCACCTGCGGTTCCTCTGATTGTGACTGTCCCCAGAAGAACTGAAACAGCGTCTCGCTCTGCTCAACCGGCACTGTTACCCGAATGTTAACAATCGAAGGGCTTACCGTCGTGTAGATTTCCTCCAGTGCGCCCTGGTAGGCAGCTAACCCCGCCGTATCAGTGCTCGGTACGGGAGCTGGCTGAGTTGGCTCCGACGATACTTCTGGTTGTGGTGTGGGCAGTGTAACTGCTGGGGGCTGCTGCACGCTCAAAAATGGAACAGAGGCACAGGCTGATAGACTGAAGAGAACCACCACAGCGGCTATCAACCCTGCCCATTTAATTCTATTTGACATACCATAAACCTCCTAAAAATCTTCTCCTTCATCAATTCAATTCAATTGATCGGATATCTAGCATGAGCATATGTCATCGGAACAGAACTGTCTTTAACGCCAGCTATCGTTTTGTTTATGGCAACCTTAAGAAACCGGAGATTTCCGTCCGATTTAAGGTACTTTTAAGCAAAGCACAAGATAAATTTAAGATCAACACCCTGGGCAGGCGCTAGAATAAAGTAGGAAAAGATAATGGGTTTAAAAAACCTTATCCTTTGTCTGGCCCGACTTAATTCAAGTGATCTTATTGACCAATTCCTTTCCAGGAGATAGAGAAACATGAACCAAACGATCAAACGCGCCCTGCTGGTTTTCGCCGGTATTCTTGTAGTGGGATTCGTTGCTATCCAACTGGTGCCGGTAGACCGCTCAAATCCACCAGTAGTCAGTGAACCGAACTGGGATTCGCCACAAACCCGCGAACTGGCCCAACGAGCCTGCTTTGACTGCCACAGCAACGAAACTGTCTGGCCCTGGTATTCCTACGTTGCGCCGGTGTCGTGGCTGGTTTCACGCGATGTTCAGGTTGGGCGACAGGTTGTCAATTTCTCAGATTGGGAACATGTGCGCGGAGAAGGACGATCAGCGGGCGAGATGGCTGAAGTGATCCACGGTGGATGGATGCCCCCGGCTAATTACGTATCCATGCACCCCAATGCCGAACTGACAAACGCGGAGAAAGATGCCCTGGTACAGGGCCTCCGGGCTACACTGTCCGGTCGCTAATTTCTTCATAAACAAATAAGCCGGGCCAAGTGGTCCGGCTGTTTGTTTTTATGCCGCATCCGCCGGGATTATCCCTTCTTCCCCTGCAAACGAGAAGCAGCAACCGCCTGTTCAACTTCATCATCACTTGCCAGAAAAGCATGGTGGACAGGGTGGAGATGAACATCAAGATCATACACCAGCGGTATGCCGGTGGGGATGTAAAGCCCAGGGATATCCTCATCAGGAACATTATCGAGATGTTTTACCAGCGCGCGAAGGCTGTTACCATGCGCCACGATCAGTACCCGTTTCCCCGCGCTGATGGCAGGTGCGATGGTTTCGTGCCAATAGGGTAGAACCCGTCGGACGGTATCCGAGAGTGATTCGGTGAGCGGGATGTCCTGCTCATTAAGGTCATGATAGCGTGGGTCATGGCCGGGGTAGCGCGGGTCGGATGGCTCCAGCGAAGGCGGCTGTGTGTCATAGCTGCGCCGCCATAGAAATACCTGCTGTTCACCATATTTGCCAGCAGTCTCGGCTTTGTTTAACCCTTGCAGCGCCCCGTAGTGCCTTTCATTCAGCCGCCAGGACGTGTGAACCGGAATCCAATACAGATTCAGTTCTTCCTGGACAATCCACAGTGTTTTGACAGCACGCTTGAGCACTGATGTGAAGGCCATGTCAAAGGTAAAATCCTGCTCCTTGAGTCGTTGCCCGGCATCGTGTGCTTCTTGCACACCCTTCTCAGTTAGATCAACATCCGTCCAGCCGGTGAAACGATTCTGTTGATTCCACTCGCTCTCACCGTGCCGGAGCAGCACTAATTTGAAATTCATGATTCTCCTGTCTCATCAAAACATGCTGGCAGATTTGCTCGGCAATTTCAAAGGCTGCTCGTGGGTAACCTGCCTGCTTTGCTGCCTCCTGGTAAGTTTCCAGATTGTGACCGTTGCCCGCCAGCCATGAATAGACTGCTGACAGAGCTTTAACCGGTCCCGGTGCCCAGACTCCTGCCGCATTTTCTAACACATAGCTTACGTTTCCCGCTTCCTGGCCGGGCAGCGCTTCATATAGGATCAGCGGCAAACCACAGGCCAACGCCTCGGAGACAATCAGGCCGCCAGCCTTACAGATGATAAAATCGGCGGCGTGCATCATCTCGGCCATATTCTCAACCCGCCCATAAGTATGAACTGTCCCTCGCCACTTAGTGGCCTGTAACGCCTGATAGACATCTGATGCGCCACCGCTCACCACAGCGATCTGTAAAGACAGCCCGGATTGATCCAGTAATTTTGCCACGACAGGGGTATCAGGGCTGCGCGGCGAGCCAACGATCAATGCAGTAGGTAGTTCTACATTCCACCCCAACGCCTGCCGGACAGCGGCCTTTTCACGCTCCTTAAGTGAAAATTCTGGATGCACAGGCAAACCGCTCAGATAAACATGCTGTTCGGAAAGCCCGTGTTCCAACGCCTGTCTGTATACGCGATCGGTCGGGACAAAAGTTATACTTGCCTGCTTGTGAAACCACAAACTGTGAACGTCGATCAGGTCGGTCACAACGACCGCCACCGGCACATCTTGACCACTATCCTCAAGCACCTTGAGGATAGCCTCGGTGAAGGCCGGGTAGGTGCTGATCACAGCACGCGGCTGGTGGGCAATCACCAGCTTTTCAATGGCTTTGTGCATGGCTACCGCAGCGACATCCTGTACGAAGTCCGCAACAGCGGGAACATTGGTCGCCTTATAGGAAACCTGGTAGAGGCCAGGGTCATGAACGACCATATCATCATAGCCTTGCTCTATTCCCTTGAGCAACTGCGGCATTTCCGGGTTCTCGAAAGGATTGGCGATAACGGCATTAAACGATGCACTGTATAAATCCTGTATCGCTGCTTGGATGGCCTGGGCGGCCCGCCGGTGACCGTATCCGGCATCGGCTGTAAGGATTAGAATATTCTCAGACATGTTTTCCTCTCTTCTCTTTAATAACAGGATTCAGCCAGTGACGACCATCTCCGGCTAACAACTCATCTGCCGACTTTGGCCCCCAACTTCCGGCTGCATAATTGGGAAAATCAACGGAGGGCTTGTCTGACCAGGCATCGAGCACCGGGTCTACAATCTGCCAGGCCGCTTCGATCTGGTCAGCGCGCATAAAGAGCGTGGCATCCCCTAACAGGATATCGAGCAGCAGGGTTTCATAGGCTTCAGGTGAGGGCGTATCGAACACATCCTGGTAGCGGAACTGCATCTCCGTAGAGCCCAGCCGCACCCGCAAACCGGGCCGCTTGGCCTGGACATGCAGCGATAATCCCTCATCCGGTTGGATATGAATCACAAGGCGGTTGGGCTGCCACCCTTCCAGAGCTGACGATGGAAAAGATTGATGCGGCACAGGCCGGAACACAACAGATACTTCAGATGCCCTGACCGGCAAACGCTTACCGGTGCGCAGATAGAAGGGCACATTTTGCCAGCGCCAGTTATCAATGCAGAGCCTCAAGGCAGCAAAAGTCTCGGTGTTTGAGTCGGCAGAGACGCCGGGCTCATGACGATAGGCCGGTACATCCTTGCCATCAAACTGACCCTCTCCATACTGCCCACGCACGGCAGACGAATCCATTGCATCAGCGGGGATGGGCCGGATGGCACGGAGTAAATCGACTTTCTTATTACGTATTTCATCTGCCCCGAATGAGACAGGCGGTTCCATCCCAATCAGGCATAAGACCTGGAGCAAATGATTCTGGATCATGTCGCGCAGTGCGCCCGCATGATCGTAATAGCCACCCCGGTGCTCGACCCCCACTGTTTCCGCGACCGTAATCTGGACATGGTCGATGTAGCGCCGATCCCAGATGGGCTCAAACAGCGCATTAGCAAAACGAAGCGCCAGGATATTTTGCACCGTCTCTTTACCCAGGTAATGATCAATGCGGTAGATCTGCGTTTCTTCGAAGAAGAATTGTGTCAACGTATTATTCAGCGCCCGCGCCGATTCCAGGTCATGGCCGAACGGCTTCTCAAACACGATCCGCGCCCGCTTAGAATTATCAGATAAGCCGGTGTGGTGTAACAACCTGGCGATGGTTTCCATCATCGTCGGCGGCGTGGCAAGATAAAAAACATGGTTAGACAACTGCCCCCATTCTTTCTCCTGGACGGCGATTTTTTCGGACAGCAGGTCAAAGGCTTCTGGATTGGTAAAGTCTGCCACGACATAGGTCAGGTGGGGGGCGAAGCGATCCCAGGTCTGGGGATCAACCTTGCCCTGCCGGGAATAACGTTTAACGCCATCATACAGGTGCTGGCGAAATGCCTGCTCGTCCATTTGCACCCGGTCAAGTCCAATAATCTTAAACTCCTCCGGCAGCCAACCCTCGATAAACAGGCTGAAAAAAGCCGGGATCAGTTTCCGCTGTGTCAGGTCACCTCCGGCACCAAACACAACAACAACAGCCGGTTCTATGTGGATATCGGATTCCATAATTCCATCAACTCACAACAGTTCGGAAAGTAGAGGGGTCGCCACCGGTAGATCGGTTACGGCGTCCTGCAAGAAATGGATAAACTGGTCGGTCCCCTGGCTCTGAGCTTCATGTGGGAGGTGCATAAATTTCTCATAAAGGCTCAACAGGCACGAGCGATACAATGTCCGGGGATTGGTCTCCGCAAGAAGCAGTTTGAAACGGTTCGAGTCACGTTGTGCCCATTCGGCACGCCGCTGGGCCAGCAAGGCTTCTACTTCTGAGGTCAGGCGAAGCGGAATAGAGTGTGGATATTTCTGCACCAGATTGAGAATAGGAGCCGGAGATACCAGACTGACGGTCGTAAGTTTTGCCTCAGGGGCAATGTGAACTTTGCCCCCGAACGTGAACGCCTCAACCTTTTTACAGTCACGATCATACAGGATCACGCGGCTGGGATAGACGGTATAGTGATCCATTCCATGCCAGCCATGATGGACGGTAAGACGCTCAGTGCCTGTACGCTGTAGGGTCACGGCAGCAATGGTAAGCTCGACACGCTCCGGGTCAAAGTGCTGGCCGGTTGGAGCAGCACGAAGAAAGATATCTAACCCTGGGTAACCGGGATCATGTGAATCTTGCTTCGGATAAAAGCAATATCCCAGCTTACTATTTTCATCGATCTGAAAGTGATTTTGCATAACTACTCTCCTCCGGTCAGGCTTGTTGACCTACAACTTTTTTCTATTCCTCAATACTGATCATACGTTGAAACCCGGCGCGTATCTTTAAAGCAAGCTATTGATACGCTTATGACAATCTTAAGACGGGAGTGTTATGCGTTGTCGCAAAGGGCTTTTTGTACAGAGGGCCAGTCCTGTGATTAGTGAGTCCTTTTAAGGTTGACTTAAGGTATCCCTAAGCCTCGCATAAGGACGCAGCATAGGAGCGCTATCTATGATTAATGTAGGTTACAACCGGAGGGTCTACTGTACCCGACGAAAAGACACTGAGTGACTAGGGGAGCGAAAGTCGAGACAAATAATGGATACTACAACAACTCACAGGACGATCCTAAATACCCAGCAGGCCGCGCTTTTGGATACGCCATCTAATGGTCTCAGTCAGATAGAGGCGGCGCATCGTCTTGAAAAATATGGTTACAATGAACTGGTCGAACAAAAAAGCAATCCTATACTGAAATTCCTTTCGTACTTCTGGGGGCCAATCCCCTGGATGATCGAAGTTGCGGCCATTCTAACGGTGGTGGTCAGGCATTGGGCTGACTTTGGCATCATTGCGGCATTGCTTATTATGAATGCGATTGTCGGCTATTGGGAAGAATTCCAGGCTAACAATGCTGTCGCCGTATTAAAGAAGAATCTCGCACTCAAAGCCCGTGTCAAACGGGATAATTCATGGAAAGTCATCTCGGCACGGAAGATAGTGCCGGGCGATCTGGTCCGGCTGCGGATCGGGGATATCGTGCCTGCTGATGTACAACTGCAAGGCGATGGCTTTCTACAAATCGACGAATCGGCGTTGACCGGAGAATCACTGCCTGCCACGCATAAAACAGGTGACACAGCCTATTCGAGTTCGGTGATCAAACAAGGCGAGATGGACGGCATTGTAGCCGCCACCGGGGCTAACACCTACTTTGGCAAAACCACCCAGCTGGTTGAGGATGCAAATACCGAAAGTCATTTCCAGCGGGCACTGCTGAAAATCGGCGACTACCTGATCGTCTTTGCCCTGATCCTGGTGGTTGTGATCTTTCTGGTGGCATTGTTCCGAGGCGACGATCTGCTGACGACCTTGGAGTTTGCCCTGGTACTGACCGTTGCCGCGATCCCGGTCGCAATGCCAACGGTGCTTTCAGTCACGATGGCAGTAGGGGCTCGATTGCTGGCGGCTAAACAAGCGATTGTCGTCCGATTGTCTTCTATCGAAGAATTGGCCGGGGCAGATATTCTATGTTCCGACAAGACAGGCACACTCACCCAGAATCGCCTGTCATTGGGAGACCCATACGCAATTGGAACCTGGACACCGTCGGACGTGATCTTCTTCGCCTCACTGGCCTCACGTGCTGAAGACCAGGATGCGATTGACCTGGCTGTGCTGGATGGGTTGGAAGATCCCGCACAGTTGGATGATTACGAGATACTTGATTTTCAACCGTTCGATCCAGTCAGCAAGCATACAGAAGCTGCTGTCAGTCATGATCAGCACACATTCCGGGTCGCCAAAGGTGCGCCCCAGGTCGTTTTGGGATTTTCTGACAATGCGGCTCAGATACAAGATGAAGTTGAGCAGGCCGTGGACTCACTTGCCAGCCGGGGATTTCGAGCACTCGGAGTAGCACGTACAAATGATCGCGACGAGTGGGAGTTCATTGGCATTCTACCGTTATATGATCCGCCACGTGAGGACTCGAAAAGCACCATCGATACGGCACGGCAAATGGGTGTGGATGTCAAAATGGTCACCGGGGACCAGATAGCCATCGGACGGGAAATCGCGCACGAGTTAGGAATGGGTACCAATATTTTGGATGCCGGTCTTTTCGTGGACCCACAACATCACAAAACCGGCCAACTCGCCGATGCGATCGATAGTGCAGATGGTTTCGCACAGGTCTTCCCTGAGCACAAATACCACATTGTCGATACATTACAGCAGCGTGGACATATTGTCGGCATGACGGGCGATGGGGTGAACGATGCTCCTGCCTTGAAGAAGGCCGACGTGGGTATTGCTGTTTCCGGTGCGACCGACGCGGCACGGGCCGCTGCCGATATTGTGCTGCTTACACCAGGCTTATCGGTGATCATTGACGCCCTCCGGGAGAGCCGCCGCATCTTCCAGCGTATGAACAGCTACGCGATCTACCGTATCACTGAGACGATCCGGGTATTGCTGTTCATGACGCTTTCTATCCTGGTTTTCAACTACTATCCCGTAACAGCAATTATGATCGTGCTGCTGGCATTGCTCAATGACGGCGCTATCCTGACCATCGCCTACGACCGTGTTGAAGATGCCGATCAGCCTGAAAAATGGAACTTACCCGTCGTGCTTGGGGTCGCTACCTTACTGGGTATTGTGGGTGTGTTTGCCTCATTTGGACTGTTTTATCTGGTCGAGCGGGTCTTCCATCTCAATCAGGATGTTATCCAGACATTGATGTATCTCAAGCTGTCGGTAGCCGGTCACCTGACGATCTTTGTAACGCGCACGCGGCGGCCCTTCTGGTCGTTCCGACCCTCGTTTAAGCTGTTAGGGGCTGTGTTAGCCACGCAAATCGTCGCCACGTTGATCGCTGTTTACGGTGTGTTCATGACTCCTATCGGTTGGAGCCGGGCTTTATTAGTTTGGGGGTATGCCCTGGCGTGGGTCATTATAAACGACCAGGTCAAACTCGCGGCTTACCGCATTTTTGACCATTCACAACCAGGTTTGCTGCGCAGACGCCACGCATAACCACCCATTAAGATTGGCTTAAGGTATCCCTAAGCCTTACATAAGGACACGGTACATGTTAGTGATTATGATCAATTCAGTATTATGCAAAAGCCTATTGAGACAAGGTAGTTAAGATGGAAAAACAGTTAAAAAACAATCCTCCAGAAGAGAACGATGGTAATCAACCTGGACCAGAGCTGCCGACCCTGAAGTGGTGGTGGTGGCTTGTGCTAGTCAGCCTGCTGGCGTGGAATGCGTTGACCTTGCTGCCGTCATTGCAGGCCAGCGTTGAACTGCCCTACAGTGACTTTGTCGCACAGGCGGAAGCAGGCAATGTCAAGTCTGTGACCATTTCAGGCAGCGATATCACCGGGACGTTTGCGCAACCTGTTATGTGGCCGCCAGCCGATAGCGGGACAGATAGTCAGAACAACACGGCCAATCCGACCGCCAGCCCGGCAACTCCCGGTGCGCCTCAGACCACCAGTTCCGATCAGAATGGTCAGGGTCAGCAGCAATCACAATCATATGAAGCGTTTACGACGATGTTCCCTGAAACGGTGGGCGATCCAAACCTGCTGTCACAATTGGAACAGCAGAACGTGGAAGTTAACGTGATCCCTCCGAAGACACCCTGGTTCACGCTGCTGCTCACCGACGGACTGCCGATCCTGCTGTTGATCCTGGTGATGGCTAATATGGGACGATTGGCGATGAAGGGGGGAGCGTCAAACCTGTTCAGTTTTGGGCAGTCACGGGCCCGCCGCTATTCGGGTGAACAGTCAGAAGTTACGTTTAAAGACGTAGCCGGAGCCGATGAAGCCAAAGCCGAACTTGCCGAAGTCGTCGAGTTTTTGAAAGAGCCGGAAAAATTCCTCCAATTGGGTGCCAGAATCCCCAAAGGGATTTTGCTGGTCGGCAGTCCCGGTACAGGCAAA
>JBNKDD010000057.1:0-23664 GCA_050288085.1 Anaerolineae bacterium | reverse complement strand
TATTGATTATAACGCCTTCCTACAAAACTGCGTTTTCTTGACGTTGGATAAAGCAGATGGTACAATGCGCCACTACTGTCAGCCCCCTTCGTCTAGCGGCCCAGGACGCGGCCCTCTCAAGGCTGAAACAGGGGTTCGATTCCCCTAGGGGGCATAGCTGTACCCACCTCATTGCCAGGTGGGTTTTTGTTTTCCCTCCACTAAATTGGATGAATCTCACCGAAATATTACCCAAAAGTAGACTATACCTATTCCCAATTTAGCTATACTCTTGAGCTAGTTTGCCATCAAAGTGGATGGTCGGGTCAGTTTATGGGTGCTGTTTACACAAAATGTTTGACATAGCCAGGACAATCAGTCAACTTCAAGACCAAGTTGGAGACCCTGTTCGCCCGACCTTTTTGGGCTTTAGCCTTGCTTGAACTACCTGTTTAGTCTTGGTTTGTTTTTTCCGTTCTTTAAAAATATTGCAATATCCTGCCGACTTTTTACTTTATGTGGTAGAGTCGGGGGGTTGATGGATGAACTTGTGCAGTAGGAGAGTGTGGTTTGAACAAGCAGTTAATCCACCAGGTACTTGAGATTGAAAAGCAGGCACAGACCATCCACGACGCCGCCAACCACGACGCCGTGCAGATGCAAAGACAGGCGGAACAAGAAGCCCAAGCTCTCATTGAAAAAACAAGGGCCAAAGCTCAAGAAGAAGCCGAGAGTCTTGTTGCCAATATCCGGGCCGAAGATGAGTGTGAACTTATTCTGACCCAGAGCAATGAAAAGTCGCGCCAGATGGAAACGCTGGCATCCGAGCACTTTGATCGCGCTGTAGATTATGTGCTTGAGCGGCTGATCCGAAAAGAATAGCACCTATGCGTGGCATTACAGAATATGCGGCGATCCAGGCGCGGGTGCGGGCTATGTACTCTACGCTGCTCTCTTCTGAAGAATGGGCCGAACTGTGTGAAGCTCCTGACTTCAATCTCTTGATTGAGTCGATCAAGCAGACCGCTTACGAGCCATATCTAACGAGAGTTGACAATAACCTCCTCACGCCCCGGCGGGCCGTTTTCCAACTCAAGCAGCGGTTGTCCGATATCTACTTCAATGTGGTAAGGCAGGCTCCAGAGAACACTTGCCCATTATTTACCCAACTATACCGACATTTTGAAGTCAATAATCTGAAAGCTGTGCTTCGTGGGATTGAAGCAGGTGCATCATGGGAGCAGGTGCTCTATGTTCTTTTCCCGCTTGGCTCGGAGACTGTACTCCCGGCGCAGCGCATGCTGGAAGCGGGAAGTATGGAAGCCGCGGTAAGCCTGCTGCGCGGCACACCTTATTACAGCACCGTCTCTCACTCCATGGAACGTTACACAGCGGAACAAAGCCTTTTCCCCCTGGAATTAGCACTTGATTTGAATTATTGGCGCTCTTTGTGGTACGGCGTCAACAAGCTTCCGAAGCGAGATCAGGTCCAGGCACTGCGTATCATCGGGGCTTTGGTGGATATGAACAACCTGATGTGGGCCATTCGTTATCGGATCTATTATCACCTTTCTGAAGAAGAGATCATCAATTATACGCTGCCGTTTGGTTACCGTGTCCAGGATGAGAGTATTCGGGCTATCGCTGCCGGTGCCGACATTGTCCAGATTGTGACGCACATCTATCCCCAACTGACCGGGGTGGAAGCCCTGTTACAACAACCCCAGCATGGACTGCCGAAATTGGAGCTTCAATTACAGCGCTCCATTGTCAAACAATGCCAGGCGGCTTTTATTGGCAGCCCCTTCCATATAGGTATCCCGTTGGGATATCTCATGTTAACAGAATGGGAAATTCAAGATTTAACGGTGCTGATTGAGGCCAAATCGGCAGACATGCCGGTCGAACAATTTGAATCCCATCTTCTGCTGGCAAGTGCCCCTGTTAATTAATTGGAGTCAGTATGTTCTACGCGCATGAAATGACCGAAGTAGAGTTGATTGTTCCTGCCAAAAACCTGTTAGCCGTAACCGACGAACTGGTTGGACAGGGTATTTTTCATCAGGTCGATACCAGCTACATGAGTTCGGAAACCGGGCCTGAATCGGCGCATTCCTGGCAGCAGAAAGCCGCCGATTATGCTGCGCTGGAACGCCAACTGCTGGCAACCATGCAGGCTTTAAACATCGCAGAGAGCGCCCCGCCAGTAGATAAAGAATTCACCATGATCGACATCAAGGCCGTTCGTCCCCGGATCGAACAGATCGGGCAGGAAGTCCAGGAAGTGAATGGACGGCGGGCAGATCTCCAAAAGCGATTGGAACGGCTTGAGAGCTATCTTCACCAACTTGAACCGCTGGTAGACCTCGATCTGGATATCAGCGATCTGCGCAATCCACACTATATCTTTGCCATACTGGGGGTCATTCCCGACGACAACCTGAAACGGCTAAAGACCAGCCTCGCAAGAACTCCGTTTGTACTGTTCACACTGCGTCAGAACGGCGATAAATCTGTGGTCTGGCTGGTGGGTACAAAGCATGACGCCGATATTTTGGAGCGAGCCGCTCGGAGTGCCTTCCTTAATCCCCTATATTTGCCTGCCATCCATCACGGAACCCCATCCGAAGTTGTTGAGTCGCTGCATACCAGTATTGAGCGCACCCAGCATCACATTGCTGAACATGAAGCTATGATCGAGTCGCTGCATACGGAGCACCAACGCCAGCTTCAACTGTTGTTATGGCGTGTACGTGCCAGCCGGATGATAACCGAGGCGATTGCCCATTTCGGCAAGCTGCATCATACCTATCTGATCATCGGTTGGGTGCCATCTTTGCGGCTGGACGATTTCGCGCGGCGGCTTCAACGGGTATCTAAGGAAATTGTGATTGATACCCACACTACCCAGCGAGACCAGCCTGGGCAGAATGTCCCGGTTGATCTGAACAGCGCCGGGATTCTGGGGGCATTCCAATCCCTGGTTACTATCTACTCGCGGCCCCGCTATGAGGAGATAGACCCCACAATAATGCTCGCACTGACATTCCCGATTCTTTATGGTGCGATGTTTGGTGACGTGGGGCATGGATTGATGCTCGCGTTCCTGGGTTGGCTGGTCAGCAGCCGAAAGATACGAGCCTTACGCAGCATGGCAAGTCTGGGCACAATTGTCATGATATGCGGCCTGGTAGCGACTGTGTTTGGATTTATCTATGGCAGTGTTTTCGGTAAGGAAGACCTGCTGCCCGCTCTCTGGATCAGTCCTATGGAAAATATGATGCAGCTTCTGATTGTCACCATAGGGTTGGGTGTCTTGCTGCTCAGTTTAGGATTTTTGCTCAATATCTGGAATGCCTGGATTGTCCGCGACTGGGGACGGCTCTTCTTCGAGCACAACGGCGTTGCAGGGTTTGTTCTCTATCTGTCCCTGATAGGCTTGGCGGCGGGCGCTTTAGTCAAGAACTTTCCTATTCCCGCTATGGTGTTCATCGTTCCGGCGATTGTAGCAAGCTTGATTGTAATATTCTCCGAGGTATTGGGGCGGTTAGTTGAGAGACATTGGCCCCTGATAGAGGGCAACCTTGGCACCTATGCTGTCCAGGCGTTCTTCGAGCTATTCGAGACAGTAATCAGCCTGTTGAGCAACAGTCTTTCTTATGTGCGTGTTGGCGCTTTTGCAGTGGCGCATGGCGGGTTGAGCGCCGTAATCTTTGTCCTGGCCGACATGGCCGGTTCCCCACAGAGTGTGGGACACTGGGTCGTAATTCTGATCGGCCAGCTTTTCGTTGTCGGTTTCGAGGGTCTGATTGTAGGTATTCAGACCATGCGTTTAGAGTATTACGAATTCTTTAGTAAGTTCTTCAGCGGCGGCGGAATGAGTTATAAGCCGCTGACCTTACTGCCACCAGCAGATAAGTAGAACAGTAAAGTAACATCTGCGGGTGAAAGTTATCCGATAGGTTCAAAATTAAGGAGGAATAGAATGATCAAATTAGGTATGGTGCTTCTGGTAGGCTTGCTGCCGATGGTTCCGGCTGTGTTCTTTTTCCTGCGCAGGCGTAAACATGAAGCGTCACGTGCCGCAAATGCCCTGTTCTTAGGGTTAAACGGTTTCAATCTCATATTGGTGTTAATGTCCATCGGGCTTGTAACCGTCTGGCTGCTCACGCCTTCATCCGTGATGGCGCTCGCCGGGGGTGCTCAAGAGGCTGCGGGTGATTCCCTCGCTCCGTTGGGAGCAGCTATCTCAATCGGGATGGCCGCTATTGGGGCAGGATTGGCAGTCAGTGCGACCGGTGCAGCCGCTGTTGGGGCCATTGCCGAGAAGCCGGAATCCTTTGGCCGTGCCCTGATCTTTGTTGGTCTGGCGGAAGGGATCGCTATCTACGGACTGATTATTTCGTTCATGATTCTAAATCAGTAATTCATCATGAGAATCCTGGTTATTGGACATTCTGAGGCTGTCTTAGGCTTCTCCCTCGTCGGTGTTCACGGACAGGTAGCCACCTCCGCCGATGAGATTAACCAAGCGTTGGATGATGCCCTGGCGTCTCCCGAGGTAGGTATCATCCTGGTTACTGAGAATGTAGCCAGATTGATCGAGCCGCGAATGGCGCAGCTTAAGCTGCACAGCACCATCCCGCTGATTGTCGAGATTCCAGGACCTGGCGGGTTAAAGTCGGATCAACTGTCGCTCAATGAAGTTGTACAGCAGGCTACCGGTATCAAGCTTTGAGCTGCTCTGTCCATGGTGATGAAGTACTACGGTAAAGGATTGTTTAGTTGATGAGATCGGTAGAAGAAAATATACAGGCTCTTACCCGCGCGGTGCTTAATGATGCCTACACTGAGGCTGAACAAATTCTGGCGGAGGCCGGAGCAAAAGCCGAGTCAGTGCACCATCAAGCCCAGCGGCAAGCGTCTACTGAACGTAACGAAATACTCACCCGCGCTTCTCAGAAAGCAGACCTGCTTCGCAGCCAGGCGGTCGCCTCTGCCCAATTGCAGGCACGGGCAGTTGAACTGGAGCGCCGCGAAGAGTTGCTAAACAGCGTTTTTGATGAAGCTCGGCGTCAACTGCCCCGCATACAGCAAAGAGATAATTACGACCAGATTGTCCAGCAATTGTTCCGAGAAGCCCTGCTACACCTGGATGCTGATTCGATCCTGGTTCGGGCCGACGAACTGACACAAACTTATTTGACTGACCAGGTAATCGCCGCGATTTCTGCCGAGTTGGAAGTGCAGGTGCAGCCAGGACCACTACTTGAGCAAGGTATAGGGCTTATTGTGCAAACAGTAGATGGTCACCGGCAATATGACAATACACTGGAAGCCCGGCTAGACCGGCAGTGGAACTCATTCCGTGCACCGGTCCTTCATCTTTTGATGGGAGAGGCATTATGAGCCAGCCGGTTGGAATGGTAACGTGGATTAATGGGCCGGTCGTCCGAGCCAGAGGCTCACGCCAGATTAGTATGTTGGAACTGGTTGAGGTCGGTGACGATCACCTGGTGGGCGAAGTTATTGGCCTGGAAAATGACACGATCACGATCCAGGTTTATGAGGAGACCTCTGGAATGCGTCCGGGTGCCCCTGTGTACGGGACCGGGATGCCACTCTCCGTTGAACTTGGCCCCGGTTTGTTGGGCGGTATTTTCGATGGTATCCAGCGTCCACTGCTAATCATGGAGCAGCAGAGCGGGGCCTTTATTGATCGCGGTATGAATCTGGCCCCATTAGATCATCAGACTTGCTGGCATTTTACCCCCCAGCTTCATATTGGTGACAGCGTGAGCGGGGGAGCTATCCTGGGTACTGTTTTCGAGACAGAAGCTATTGAACACCGGGTGATGGTATCGCCATACCTGGAAGGAGAACTGACCTGGATCGCTCCAGAGGGCGAATATACCCTTGATGAGGTTGTTGCTCGCCTGAACACAAAACGTGGTGAGCGGCAGGTGACAATGGTTCAGCGCTGGCCGGTGCGCAGGCCGCGCCCCTGCCGGTCGCGACAGGAGCATAGCCAACCCTTGATCACGGGGCAGCGTGTGCTTGATACCTTTTTCCCGCTGGCTAAGGGTGGAGCAGCGGTCATCCCCGGTGGATTCGGGGCAGGCAAAACGATGACGCAGCACAGTATTGCTAAATGGTCAGATGCGCAAGTCGTCATTTATATTGGCTGCGGCGAGCGCGGCAACGAAATGACCGAAGTGCTGCAAGAATTCCCGGAATTGATCGATCCCCGCAGCAGTCGTCCGCTCATGGAGCGCACGATATTGATCGCCAACACGTCCAACATGCCCGTGGCTGCCCGCGAGGCCAGTGTCTACACTGGTATTACCCTCGCCGAGTACTATCGTGATATGGGTTACCATGTGGCTCTGATGGCTGATTCGACCTCTCGATGGGCCGAAGCCCTGCGCGAAATATCAGGCCGCCTGGAAGAAATGCCCGCTGAAGAAGGATACCCGGCCTATCTGGCAGCTCGTCTGGCCGAGTTCTATGAACGGGCTGGACTGGTGGAAACTCTGAGTGGACAAACCGGCTCGGTGAGTGTTATTGGAGCTGTCTCTCCCCCTGGCGGTGACTTTTCCGAACCGGTCACTCAGCATACCAAACGATTTATTCGCTGCTTTTGGGCACTGGATAAATCGTTGGCCTCCGCACGGCACTTCCCGTCGGTTAACTGGCTGGAAAGCTACAGCGAGTATCTGGGAGACTTCGCAGACTGGTGGCACGATCAGGTTGGGGAAGACTGGTACTCCATGCGTGTACAGGCGATGAACATTCTAAACGAAGAAAGCCGGTTAATGCAGGTTGTCAAGCTGGTCGGGCCGGATGCACTCCCCGATAATGAACGGCTGATACTTGAAACGGCGCGGCTGCTGCGTGAGGGCTTTTTGCAGCAGAATGCATTGGATGATATCGATGCCTATTCAACCATCCAAAAGCAGATTCGCCTCCTGGATATAATCCTGCATTTTCACCAACGGGCGCAGCGTGCTATTGAAGCCGGGGTGCTAATCGTGGATATCCACGATCTGCCGGTTGTGAGTAGGTTGGTTCGAATGAAGGTGCTCGTTGCCAATGATAAGTTGTCCGAACTGGATGATATTCAACGCGAAATAGACGAGCAGATGGATCAACTGGAGGCGAAATACCAATGAGCGAATTGTTGCATCAAGGCGGGCAGGAAGTTATTGGGGTAAGCCGCATTGAAGGCCCTATCGTGGTAGTCGAGGGGGCAGGAAGTGTGGGTTATGACGAGTTAGTAGAAGTCATTGACTCGCAGGGGCGGCTGCGGCGCGGACGTGTGTTGGAAGTTGGCGAGAATATGGCGGTCGTGGAGATCTTCGCTGGTACGACGGGGCTTTCCATTGATGGAACGCGCATCCGTTTTCTAGGCGGACCGCTGCACATCCCGGTGACGGATGAGATGCTCGGTCGCGTCTTTGACGGCCTGGGATCGCCGCTCGACGGTGGCCCTCCGCCGCTGACCGATCATTATGCTGACATCAACGGGCAGCCGATCAACCCGACAGCGCGCATTTACCCTCGTGACTATATTAAGACGGGGATATCGGCTATCGATGCCATGAACACCCTCGTCATGGGGCAAAAACTACCGATCTTCTCCGGTGCCGGGCTGCCCCACGACCAGCTAGCCGCCCAGATTGTTCGTCAGGCTGCGCTGGGTACACCGGCTGGAGAGCCGCTCTCCTCATCGGCACAGTTCGCAATTGTCTTTGCTGCAATGGGCGTCAAGCACGATGTGGCGAATTATTTTCGTCACTCGTTTGTAGAAAGTGGTGCATTAACCCATACGGCGATGTTCCTCAACCTGGCTGATGATCCCCCGGTAGAACGGCTTGTAACACCGCGCGTCGCGCTGACCCTGGCAGAGCACCTGGCATTCGAACGTGACATGGATGTGCTGGTTGTCTTTACCGATATGACCAACTACTGTGAAGCATTACGCCAGATCTCAAATATCCGGGGAGAGGTTCCCAGCCGTAAGGGATATCCTGGCTATCTTTACAGCGACCTGGCATCTTTGTATGAGCGGGCCGGACGGATTACAACCAGCCAGGGATCAATCACCCAGATTCCGATCCTTACCATGCCGAACGACGACATTACCCACCCTGTGCCTGACCTGACCGGCTACATTACTGAAGGTCAGATTGTGCTGGGCCGCGAACTCTCCTATCAGGATATCTACCCGCCTATTGCGGTATTACCCAGCCTGTCGCGGCTCATGAAAGATGGCATTGGTGAGGGACATACCCGCCCTGATCATAGTCACCTGTCAGCACAACTTTATGCTGCCTATGCTCATATTCAGGAAGTCCGGTCGTTGGCTTCGGTGATCGGCGAAGAGGAGCTTTCAACTACAGATCGACAGTACCTGGAATTCGGTCGGGCATTTGAACAAGAATTTATCAATCAAGAACTCACAGAAGACCGGGATATCGAGACTACGCTAACCATTGGTTGGCGGCTGCTTTCTATGCTACCTCAGGCGGAGTTGACACGAGTTAGCCCGGACGAGATCGAGCAGTACTATGACGCGCATTAATATTCCCCCCACCCGCAGCAGCCTCTTGCGCATGAAGCAAGAACTTCGGTTTGCGCGTGAGGGCTACGAAATTCTGGACAAAAAGCGCGAGGTTCTGACGGCAGAGCTTATTCGCCTGGCTCATGATGCTGAGGCATTCCAGGATCAGGTATGGGATTTGCTGGAGGTGGCCTATTGCACCCTGGAACAATCCCGGCTAACAATGGGCCAGGAACATATGGAATGGGCAGCATTAGCTGTAACTGAGACAGTTGATGTCCAGCTTAAATTTCGTGGGGTTATGGGAGTTTTAATTCCCCAGATTAAAGCGGCGGGGGAGCCGCCAGAAATGCCCTATAGTCCAGGAGATACTACGGCAGCACTGGACGAAGCGAGTACGGCTTTCCGGGAAGTGCTGGACAATGTGCCCAAACTTTCAGAGCTGGTCACATCAGTATGGCGGCTGGCGGGTGAACTGCGCAAAACACAGCGTCGTGTGAACGCGCTGGAGCATATTTTCATTCCAAATTACGAGGAAACGATAGCTTTCATTGAGAGTGCTCTAGAAGAGCGTGAACGCGAAGAAACATTTCGCCTCAAGCGGCTTAAGACCAAGGTTCCTCAATCGGAAGTTGGGCCAGCCATCCGCGAATACAATCAGTCTTATCATGATGTTTCCGGTGAAAAGACTCCTGGTTTCCGTGATATTATGGGCGGGGATAGAAGACCCTATGACTTCGAGTAACCGGTGCATCGACTGAAGTCGGTAGAGTAGGCTACCAGCTCACAGCATGACCTGTGTCTTCCTAACCGGGCATGCGACTTTCAACACACCACGGCTCTCCAGTGATCTCAAGTGGGCTTGGTCCCATCATATCTCGTATTCGCGGATGAGTGATACCTGCCAGATAGCCTTCTACCGGGAGCAATGTGACACCGCTGGGGTACCCCGTTGGCCGATGTATATCGCCATTATCTCGCTGGGCAGGCAGCCCGATCAGGCCCGCTTTATAGCTAACCACCAACTGGCTGCCACCCTGAGCCTGGATGCTAACGATCTCCTATTTACCTACCCCGACGAACTGCTCTTGCCCGCCGGGGCCGGTGATCCCTTCGATGACCCGCTGAAGTCCTTCCACGCTGATCCGCCACCCCATCCAGCGCCCACGCTCACTACCTATCGTCTGGCGGTCTATGACAACCCTCGCCACTATTTAGAAACGCAGATTGCCCTGCTGGCCCCGAGATGGCAGCCTGAGGATGCAAAAGGTTTTGGTGAATACCACCGCCTGCTCCAGGTGGTTGATCTGAGGCGGATCAAACTCCCCGTGCCGGATGTCTACGCAAACGAACTGCTTCATGCGAGCAGCGCCATCGAGGCCCACTAGCAGAAAATGGTCCGGTTGGCTACCGCCATGTTCTTGTCGCCTGAAGACCTCGCCGCTCAAAACGCGCATCTTGCAGCGGAAGACCGCCAGATCATCAAGGAGGAACAGTGTAAAGGAGGATATATGATGGAGAAACTGTATAGCGACACTGCCGCCGACAGGATGGTTGATGCGATCCCTGATCATCCCTTCCTACCTCCTGAGGTCGAAACATAGACTCATTAATCCGAGGTGCTGCAATATAAGGAAGGAATGAACAGAGAATATAGATTTTACTGGCAGCGGGTACTCAAGGGACAAGCACAGATTGTGATTATCCTTGCCCGCATTGATAAGCGATGTACTCATTAGCCGTAGGTTATTAGCTCAAATCCAATCATCGCTATTGTTAAAAACGATTCAGGAGGGGTCGTTTTTTCTATGCTTCTCAAGAAATTATCTCTGAATTAATTGACATGTTAGTGCGACCACTATTAATATTAAATGTATTGCTTTCTCTCATTTAGCATAAGGTTACAAGATTCAGGCGGAAGTGGAAGCTAGGAGTAGATATGATGACTGATGATCATCCCTCACAGATTCTGGAAGCCAGGGAAAACCTGACCAGTAAAATTGATCAACCTATTCTCGACTATCCGAAGGGTAACATCCAGACAACTGAGGGTGATATCAACGTTATTCCGGAATAATTGAACTGAAATGGTATGCAATGATCCAGCGGAAGCAGTATATATGCTGCAAGCCAATGCTTCTCGGGTGAGAGCTAGGTAGTGAGCCATGATTCTTTTTGTAGATAATTACTGCTTTTCGTAGGTGAGCCTGAAGTAGCTACTAAAACGAATTGAGCTCTAGCTGGCTGGATACTGCGACTCGTGGATGGGGAATTTCAACCTGGATGATCAAACCGCCCTGAATTTGGTTTTTCATGCTAAACCGACCTCCCAACAATGTAACACGCTCGCTGATGCCGAGTAACCCAAAATGTCCCTCGGATGATACCTGAGATAAATTAAAGTCATCGGGCAAACCAGCACCATCATCACGGATGGTCAGCATTAAAGTACGAGGAGACGTGTGTTGAAGCTCAATCTCAACATGTTCTGCGGTTGAATGCTGCCACACATTGCTCAAACCCTCCTGCACGATTCGGAATACTGAGAGTTCTGTGTATTCTGGTAGGCGACCGAGATTTTCGTCGAGCCTAAGAATCACACCAATACCATGACGCTTTTGCCAGTTATGCGTGTAGGATTGCAAAGCAGAACCCAATCCCAGGCTGTCAATAGTTGGTGGACGTAGATTACTACAGATTCGCCGCAGATCATCTACAAACAAGCGGATATCCTCTCGGATGGCGAACAACTCCTGGGCGGTGCCTGCCGAAACATCTTGTCTTTCTTCAACTTCTTTAAGATGATAATTGACACTCAATAAATCCTGGATAATCTGGTCATGAAGTTCACGAGCGAGGTGTTTACGTTCCTCTTCGCGCTCAGTCAACACACGTCGCTGCGCTTCCTGAAGTGCCAGGTTGGCCTGGTCTAATGCCTGGACCTGTTGACTTAGTTGTTCAAACAGTTGGCGAATATGCGAGTCTTTTATCTCCAGACTTTGTTCCAATAAAAGCTGCCGGTCTTGAAGACTTTGGGATTGCTTGCGTGCCCTATAATAATTCTCCATTGCCCAAATGGCAGGGGTTAGCTCCCGGCGATTGGTCGTACCAAGCAATGTGGCTACAACATCCTCACGGCTAGTATCGTCGGTGACGAGTTCAGCCACGCTGCGGCCATTTTGCAGCACCAGCATCCGATCGGTAACCGCAAATAAGTGATCAAGATCCTTGCTGAGAAAAATGACTGCAGTCCCCTTTTTGCGCCATTCATGTATGAGTTCTACTAATTTTTGTTGGAAGGAAAAACTCAGGATGCTTGTCGGATCATCGATGATGATCAGCCGGGAAGAATGTGTCAGTGTTTGTGCAATTGCGATTAACTGGCGATGTTCATTTGACAGGTTGCCAACCTTTTCTTTGATCGACAGCTCACCGATACCCAACTGATCAAGAATGAAGTTAGCGATGCGATCCATGCGACCCAGATCCGCGAGATTAAGCCAGCCAACTGTAAATGGAATTTGCAGCTCACGACCCAGGAAGATGTTGCTTGTAACGTCAAGCCGTTCTGCCAGCGCAGGTTTTTGCTGGATGACATCTATCCCAAAAGAGAGAGCGTGGAACGGCCACAGCAGTTTCTTGCCTTCAAACCAGAGTGTGCCCGAATCAGGTTCGTTAAGACCAGACAAGATATGAGCCAGCACCGTTTTGCCTGCCCCACTACGCCCCACAATACCAAGAACTTCTTCCGGATAAACGTCGAAGCTCAAGTCCTTCAAGACATCCAGTGTTCCGTACCGCTTGGACAGGTTTCTTACCCGTAGCAGAGGTTCCATTTTTGACCCAATCTATAAGCAATTGAACCAATTTGCCGATGGTTTTACACAGCAATGTCCTCAATGACCTGCCGCAGAACCGTCTCATCCAGATCACGCTTATCCAAAAAGGCCACTGCCCCAGCATCCATTCCACTTCGCCGGAACTCACGGTCTGGATAAGCACTAATGAGAATGATTCGAGCTGTTGAATCTGTAGCAATAATGCGCCGAGTCAAATTAATCCCACTCTCATTTGCCAATACCACATCGACTAATATCAATGAAGGTTTTACATTGGTTACCTGGGTCAGGGCCTCTGCTATATTTATGGCCTCGTAGATAATGGCACGAGGGCAAGCTTTCTTTGCCATACGCTTTAACTGGTATCGATACCGGGCATTGTCATCAACGATCAACACGTTGATATCCGACATCCGTTCATAATTGTTCAATGTATTATCTCGTTGAAGATCCTGAGTTAGCGCTGTGAGCAGCTCTGGATGATTATTGAGGTATGTGACAGCCTCCAATCGGCTTTGCACATTCAGTTCCCGGTACAGACGGGTAAGATGATTTTCGATTGTTTTGATACTTAGACCAAGAACCTGAGCGATAGATTGGTTGTCCATCCCTTTCTGTAAAAGGTGCAGCACTTCCTTTTGCCTAGATGTCAATGATATGATGACAGGAGATACTTCAGAAAAACTGACCAGTTTTTCAACTAACTGACCGGAAATCCACCTCTGTCCGCCCAGCACCCGTTTTACCGCTAACAGTAAATCACTAGGAGCATCGTCTTTTAACAGGTACCCATTAACACCAGCACCTAGCAAACCTTGAACATAGACATCATCATCATACGCGCTGATCACAAGAATTTTCATATCTGGAAAAGATGAGCGAATGTCTCGGATAGCAGATAATGGTTCAAAGTCCGGCATCGTAACGTCGATAAGCAACAGGTGTGGCCGCTGGGTTTCCAGCAAATTGGCAAGCTCGCAGCCATCAGCCGCTTCGCCCACAAACTCTAAATGGCATAGAGGTTTGAGAGCATTACGTATTCCTTCTCGAATCAAGGCATGGTCATCTGCCAGGACAGTCTTGATTGTTTCCATGAGGTCTCTTTGCAAATTCATTCGGGCATATGAAGCATGATGCGAACTATCCCCGTGATAATTGAGGCCAACCCTCCTCAATCTTACCACCTCCAACAGGTTTTAGCATTGATAACCAATATGCAACGACTCAATAAATACCCGATTTTGTATTTATCATAATGCAAAATCCGGCGCTCTGGCTAAAAATAGGGGGATTCCTCATTGTATAGGGGGGGTTCCCCCTAAATTTTTTCAGGGTAACAGCATATATCAATCATGTTTTCGTCATTAGAATGATAATGTACTTCTTGATCAGGTATTAACCAGTTTCTTTATTGTTAACCCCTATGTGTTTATTAGTATGCAATCCAGTCGGATTTTCCTTGTTAGCGAAAACTTTATATTGCACAGACTTATGAATAGCCGTCTGAAATCATATCGTCGGATGTAATCACGACATAAAACATACTAGGAGCTACTCTGTGAAAATAATACAAACCACCACAACATCTACCAACCAGCGAAGATCTCAACGACCAGGTTATCTAAGCATCCTGAAACGAATATTTCAGATTCGTGAGATGGGTGTTTTCAGTGCTTTGATAGCCCTGGTCATTGCTATGAGCTTTTTGAGTCCATATTTCTTCAAGAGCCAGAATGTCTTTAATGTGCTACGCAGCATGTCAACAATTGGCATCATGGCAATTGGGCAAACCATGATCATCGTGACCGCTGGAATTGATCTGTCAGTAGGGTCGGTTCTGGCGGTTTCTGCTATGGTTGCTGCCCGTTTGATGTATTTGGAGGTCGTACCACCGTGGATGGCAGCTATCATCGGTCTTCTATTCGGCACAGGCCTTGGCCTGATTAATGGCTTGATCATCACTAAGATCAAAGTCAACCCGTTTATTACCACGCTGGGCATGTTGAGTGTAGGCCGTGGGTTAACTTATCTGACGGCCTCAGGTTTGCAAGGTGCAGTTGCCAGTAATATCCCCATGCGCGACGACACTGTTAATTTCCTGGGCGCAGGGTATATCGGGCCGGTGCCATTCCCGGTCATCGAAATGATGGTATTGGTGATTCTGTTTAGCCTATTCCTACGCTCTACAGTTCTGGGCCGCCATATCTACGCGGTGGGCAGCAATGAAGAAGCCGCTCGCCTGTCTGGTGTCCACGTCGATAATGTCAAGCTCTTTGTGTACACCATTACCGGTACTCTCTCTGCACTATCTGGGATCATGTTAGCTGGTCTTCTTTCAACGGCAGCAACTAATGCAGGAACAGGCGTTGAATTGGACGTGATTGCAGCAGTGGTCATCGGTGGTGCCAGCCTGATGGGTGGTGAGGGCACCATCTATGGCGCAGTCATTGGAGCAGCCATCATGGCAGTACTACGTAATGCCTTTGTCCTGCTTCACTTTCCCATCCACATGCAGACCGTCACGATTGGTGTCGTGATAGTCCTGGCTGTAGCGACTGACCGTCTACGTCGTCGCAATAGATCTTAGCCTGGGCGGTTTATCGTAATAAATCAACGAGGAGAGGAAGGAGGCCTTGCAACTATATAAGAAAATTTATCACGCTATTCAATCACTGTTTATAAAAACCTCTCGCAAGGAGAAAGTAGTTAATGAATAAGAAAAAGCTACTGTTGACCGTCCTAACCATACTTATTTTGGTGATGGTTGGATGTGCACAAGGCGCACCTGAGGCAGCCGAAGACCCAATGGAAGAGAGTGGCGAAACTGAAATTGAAGCTGCCGGAGAACCGGTTGATGAACTGCCAGCTGTTCCCGTATTCGATTCAGCCTGTACCCCTGATGATGAGGGCACGGTAAAACCGGTTGACATTATGCCGGACGAACCCATGCGGATCGCCGTGTTGGGGCTGGAGAACAATCCATTCTGGATCCCGGTAAAAGAAGGTGCAGAAGCCGCAGCCAAAGAACTGGAACCCTACAACGTAACCGTCGAGTGGATCGTGCCTGGCGAAGCGCACACCGCTGACTTCTTCAGCGGTGGTATCGAAGCTGCAGTGGCCCAGGAATACGACGCCATTGCTACCATTGCCGGTGATTCGGGCATCGTGCCCTTCATCGAGATGGCGGTTGATGCCGGTATCCCGGTCGCTACTTTCAACTCTGAAACCGCCACCGAGAACCCTCGGCTGTTCTTTGTTGGCGCCGACCTGTACCTGCAAGGTGAGACCGCTGCTCACGCCATGGCAGAAGCCATTGGTGGCAAGGGCAAGGTGGGTATCATCACCGGGTTCTTCGCGGTTGAGGCTCACGAGCTGCGCCGCCAGGGCTTTGTAGAGACACTCGAAGCTGAATATCCCGACATCGAGGTCATCGGTGAGGTGGAGAATGAGGATAAGGGTGATGTGGCTTATACCCAGGCCCAGGACTTCATGACCGCCAACCCCGACCTGGCTGGCATCTATGTCACCGCTGGTGGCCCCTTCGGTGCGGCTGCCGCTGTCGAGGATGCAGGTAAGACTGGTGAAGTCTGGGTGGTCTCCTTCGACTTCGTCGATGAGACAATGGAATACGTCCAGAAGGGTGTGATCTACGGCACCATCGGACAGGACCCCTATGCTCAGGGTCACGACCCGGCAGTCCGTCTGTTCAACTATCTGGTGGGCGGCGTTGCGCCTGAGTGTGGTCGTCTGGTCACTCGCGCCGACGTTGTCACTCTGGATAACATTGACGATTTCTGGACAGCACCTTAGATAAAAAGAACTGGGGCCGGGCCAATTGAATTATTGGCCCGACCTAACCCCTACAGGGTTGCTGTAGGCAAATTTGGATGATCCCACAGGTGGTGGTCCTTCACCGCAAGTGAGATTTACTCAACACAATATAACATGAAACAGAATAACGAGGAAAATAAATGGCTCACAACGGCGAACAGATCTTAAAGATCCAACACCTATCAAAGCGATTCGGCGGCGTGCAGGCACTAAATCACGTGAATTTCGATTTGAACTACGGTGAAGTTCATGCTCTGGTCGGCGAAAATGGGGCAGGAAAGTCAACCCTGATCAAAGTGCTGGGTGGTGTTCACCAGCGTGATGATGGAATCATCATTTATGAACAGCAGGAAGTCAAATATTCCAACCCTGCGGAAGCACAACATGCAGGGATTGCGATCATCTACCAGGAATTGTCGATGATGCCTTCCCTTACGGTGACGGAAAATATCTTTATGGGCCAGTTCTCGACCCATCTGGGTTTAGTGAATTGGCGGGAACAAGAGGTCAAAGCCAGGGCGGTGTTAGAACAAGTTGGCCTCGACATCAACCCAAATGCTATTGTTCGAGAGCTTTCCATTTCACAGCGGCAGTTGATTGAAATAGCTAAGGCACTGGCTGCCGATGCCCGTCTGATCATCATGGACGAGCCGAATTCCTCACTCTCCGATGCCGAAACCGAGCTTCTTTTTGAAGTGATTGAGGCACTCAAAGCACGAGGAATTGCCATCATTTATGTGTCCCACAAAATTGACGAGGTGCTACATATCTCCGACCGCATTACGGTTCTGCGAGATGGGGTTTACGTTAACACTATTGACGCCAAAGAGGCGACTGAGAACCAGGTAGTCAATATGATGGTTGGGCGGGAGTTGTATCGCACAGTGAGTATTGTGGCTCCCAGCGAAGATATACTGCTGGAAGTCCGAAACCTGACGGGGAAACGCTTTCACGATGTGAGTTTTACGGTTCAACGCGGCGAGATTATGGGATTCGCCGGATTGGTTGGGGCTGGGAGAAGCGATGTAGCACAAGCGATTTTTGGCACTACACCTTGTAAAGGCGGCGAGATCTTTTTTGAGGGCGAACCCGTATCATTCGAATCAGCAGGCGACGCCATCCGGCATGGGGTAGCCATGGTTCAGGAGGATCGGAAAGTCCTGAGTCTATTTATGGGGATGAGTTGTAAAGACAACATCATAATGGCGGAGCTACCCAACATATCTCGCTTCGGTATTATCAACAAACCCAAAGAACAAGAGATTGCAGAATGGTTTGTCTCACAGCTTGATATTCGCCTGTCCTCATTGGAGGCACCTGTCCGCAGTCTAAGTGGCGGCAACCAGCAAAAAATAGTGCTGGCGCGCTGGCTGGCGACCAAGCCCAAGCTGCTAATCCTCGACGAGCCAACGCATGGCGTGGATGTTGGGGCCAAAGCCGAGATTTACCAACTGATGCGCAAGCTGGCGGAAGAAGGTGTCAGCATCATCCTGATCTCATCCGAGCTTCCTGAGATTCTGGCGATGTCACACCGGATAGTTGTCATGCATGAAGGCCGTGTGACGGGTATTGTTCACCACTCTGAAGCTACCGAAGATTTACTGATGACTTATGCCACAGCCGTAGCCGATGAAGAACAAGCCGGGGAGACATCATGACTCACTTGCATCCGTGTCGAACAAGAAAGGCTCCAATTCAGGGTTGGGAGGCTTATTATCTCGAAAATGAATTGATTCGGCTGGCTGCTGTGCCCGATATAGGCGGGCGTATCATGGCCTACGACCTCGGTCCTTATCCCTATGTCTACGTTGAACGTGCTCTAGCCGGGAAGTTGTTCACAACTGAAGAGAATTTTGGGAAAGGACGCCTGTCTGACTGGAAGAATTATGGGGGCGATAAAACCTGGCCCTCTCCTCAAGGCTGGGACAGCGCCGAGCAATGGCATGGTCCCCCTGACCCGGTGCTGGATACAGGCCGCTACAAAGTATCAAAAATAGGCGGGGATGAAAATCAGATTGTTATTCAAATGGTCAGTCCCCCGGATAAAGAAAGAACCGGGCTCCAGATTACGAGGCAGTTCAGGCTTCGCAAAGGCACCTCACGAGTTTCAGTAGACCTGAAGTTCACTAATGTAATCGATCGGCCTATCCGGTGGAGCTTCTGGGATGTAATACAACTACGCGCAGAACGTCTGCGCCCGGATGGCACATTGGCGGGTTTTGAAGCCGAGTGTTATGTAACTACCCCTCTTAACCCAGACAGTCAATTTGATAGAGGATTCTGGATGATGTTTGGTGATGAGGATAATCCCCAATGGCAAACCAAAGATGGCTTGTTTATTGCCCCTTATCTATGGGAAATTGGCAAGGTAGGCGTCGATTCGACCGCGGGTTGGATTGCGTTCTGCAATGCCGCAGAAGGCTATGCCTTTATCGAATGCTTTGATGTTGATCCTGAAGGTGTGTATCCCGATCAAGGGGCAACAGTTGAATGCTGGACAGTCGGGGCTGGAGCAGTCGAGACGCTGAACTATTCAGAAAGCGAAATCTATTTGATGGAAACCGAAGTATTGAGCACCTTGCGCAGCCTATCCCCTGGACAATCAAGCTCCTTCTCAATTGAATGGGGTGCTTGTCGCTGCGCAGGGCCGGTGATTGATGTTACCGATGCAGGTTGCTGTACAGAGCCATTGACAGTAGATCGCCAAAACGACTATGCAAAATTAAAAGGACAGTTTGGTGTCTTCGACATCGGGCAACTGTATTTACAGTTGCTTAACATATGGGATCAAGTGATTGAGCGAGCGAATCTTGGCCCAGTCACGCCCTTAGCTGTTGTAACGATGGACCAGGTGGTGGCCGTCCCGGAAGAGGTAGTGAGGGTTGAACTGCTTGTCGACACTGAATTTGATCATAGAAATTATCTATTAGCAAAGGCGAAGGTGGAATAAAAGAAATGCGCAGCCGCCTGATTCAGAATCTCCGACCGGATGAAGTGATCGCGGAAAGAGATCAAACGCCTGTGATCTACCTCCCCCTGGGTTTATTGGAGTGGCATGGCCCACACCTGCCTCTGGGAGTTGATGCCTTTAATGCTGAAGCTGTTGCTCTGCAAGCTGCGAAAATCAGCGGAGGTTTGGTGATGCCAACCCTTTATATCGGCACTGAGCGCGAACGTTCACCAGAGATGCTGGATTGGCTAGGTTTACCCACGGACACCTATGTTGTTGGTATGGATTTTCCGGCTAATTCGCTGCCAAGCAGTTACTCATCTGAGGAATTGTTCGCTCTGGTTGTACGCGAGCAGATACGGATTGCTGAGTCACTTGGCTTCAAACTCATTGTGCTGATATCCGGTCACGCAGCTACCAATCAGATTGAAGCGTTGGAAAGGCTGGCAGTAGAAATCAATGCCAGAAACAATGTGAAAGTTCTAGTTAAACTGCCCTTTGTTCGCAACGATTCGGGAATTCTAGAAGTTGGGCATGCCTCAAGGATTGAAACATCCGTGATGCTAGCGATTGACCCGGAGACCGTCAAGCAAGATGCGCTGCCGCCCGATGACCAACCGCTGCGAAACACAGATTACGCCATTATCGATTATGAAACTTTTTCAGGCAGCCCAACGCAGGAACGAAGCGTGCATCCCAATGATGATCCACGCCGGGCAACAGTTCAAGCAGGAAATGAAATGATGAGTCGTGCGGCACGTCGTATCGCCGACACCGTTACCGCCTTATTCGCTGATTAGCACAATAGTTGACTCTGAAAAATTGGAAAACCCGATATGAACTCTCGTGAACGAGTAAAACTGGCACTGAACCATAAAGAACCCGATCGGCTGCCCTTTGATTTGGGAGGCACAGTGCTTACCAGTATTCACATCAATAGCTATGATCGTCTACGTGAATTCCTGGGATTGCCCACAGTCGATGTACAGGTGATGGACATTTTTCAGCAGATTGCTAGCGTTGATGACGATGTACGTCAGAAGCTGGGCGCTGATATACGCAATGTTGCGCCTCGTTCCTCCGCGACCTTCCAGATCGAAATCAACACAACCGACCTACCTGGGTATGACTTCTTTTATGATGAATGGGGCATTGGGTGGCGCAAACCTCAGGATGGCGGCTTCTTCTATGACATGTTCGACCACCCATTGGCAAAAGCGACCAGTATCGATGACATAAAAAACTTCCCCTGGCCAGATCCCACCGATCCGACCCGTTTTGAGGGCCTGCGCAAACGGGCTAAGCACGTAGCAGAGGAACTGGGTGAGTGTGTCATCCTCGGGGGATTGTCTGCGGGATTCCTGGAAGTTACGGCCTGGCAGCGTGGCTTTGCGAGCTTCTATCCAGATCTGGCCACCAACCTGGAATGGTTGGAATACTTGATGGATACCATTGTGGATCTTAAATTAGCCTACTGGGACATCGCCCTGCCAAAGGTCGGGGAATATGCTGATGTGGTGCAGGAAGCTGATGATGTGGCCGGGCAGCATGGGCTGTTAATGAGCCCCGACGTTTATCGTTCAGTGATCAAACCACGTCACAAGAAAATCTTTGACTTCATCAAAGAGCGCACCGATGCCAAGATTTTCTACCATTGCTGCGGTGCTATTGGTGAGATCATCCCGGATCTAATCGAGATCGGTGTGGACATCATCAATCCGGTCCAGGTCAATGCGACGGGAATGGAATCGAAAGCACTTAAGCGCGACTTTGGTGATGATATTACCTTCTGGGGCGGCCTGGTCGACACGCAAGGTGTGTTCACTGATGGGACGCCAGAACAAGTACGCAATGAGGTTCGCCGACGGATTGACGATTTTGGCCCTAGTGGTGGCTTTGTAGCCGCGGCTGTCCACAACATCCAGGCCAATGTCCCCGCAGAGAATATCATGACGATGTGGGAAACTCTGCAAGAGTATGGTGTGTTTAATGAGGACAATGCACCTGGTCGCCGCCCCGATAAATACTGGAAGGATTATCCGGACGCACCAGAGCCACCCATTGCAGTATCCGCCAGCCCTGATGCACTGCCTGCCTGTGCCCCTTCCATGAAAGAGATACTGGCTATGGCTAAGGAAAATGGTACCAACATTCCAGATAGCGCCGCACCGGTAATCGAAGATTTGGCTGATGCTGTATTGAATGGTAATGCTGCAGTAGTCCGTGGGGACACCCAGAAAGCCTTAGATGCTGGTGTTGCTCCGCAAGCACTTATTGAATGCAGCATAATACCCGCTATGACCGAGGTTGGGCGCCGTTTTGAGGTTGGAGATTACTTCCTACCAGAGATGATGGCGTCCTCTGTAGCCGCTCAAGCTAGCCTGAGTGAACTTAAACCATTGCTAACCGGTGGAAGCAGCGAACATGCTGCCCGAGTTGTTATCGGAACCGTAAAAGGTGACCTACATGATATTGGTAAGAACTTAGTTGGTATGATGCTAGAAGGCTCTGGATTTGAAGTTATCGACCTCGGCCCAGACGTGCCTCCAGAGGTGTTTGTCGAGGCTATTATTGAACACAAACCGCAGATTATCGGAATGTCGGCGCTGCTGACCACAACCATGCCGATGATGCCCGCTACGATTACGGCTATCAACGAGGCAGGTCTGCGTGACCAAGTCAAGATCATGGTTGGTGGGGCTGGGGTAACCCAGTTATTCTGCGATGACATTGGGGCTGATGGTTTTGCCCCCGATGCCAGTTCGGCAGTACGCAAAGCCAAAGGACTTGTGGGCGACTAGCTTCCTTTACGGAATTCTGTTTTGGGCCTCATCACCATCTCACATTCTACTGGTGCCCGGAGCAGTTCCGAACATCCATAGGATGTTCCTCCTAAGAACCTGCGCGTATGCCAGACTGGTGTACGCGCAGTCCTTCCTTGATGACATGTGAACAACCCACTAGAGGTAGCTATTGATCAAGATAACGTAATCATAACTTGTGGTCTACGTTTATCTAGTACACCGTTACAAAAGAAACATAAACAAATTGACTGGTAGAAAAAAGCTACTAAACTGAGCACATGAAAAAAGAACATGTGAAACTCAGTGAAGAAGAGCGGAGCTATTTAACCAGCTTGTTAAAGAAAGGCAGCATCGCTGTCAAAACGTACAAACGAGCGTTAGCACTGCTCGAGTTAGATCAAGGCCGCACCTTTACAGAAGTCGCCAAAATTGTAGGTGTCGTCAAGCAAACGGTATCAACCTGTGCGACAAAATACCATATGGGTTGGACTTTCTGAGCGATAAACTCCGCTCTGGACGTCTACGAGAGATAGACGGTTTACAACGAGCCGCCATCACAGCCCTGGCCTGTAGTGAAGCGCCAGAAGGCTATGAGAGTTGGTCATTGCGGCTGCTGGCTGATAAAGGGTAGTGTGCAGGAAAGTGTGTAAACGGCCATAGGCGGTGGGGATCCGTCGCCAGAGTTGTAGACAACTGGTCTCACTGCGGTCGCCGATGAAATAGGCCACCACTTGCCGCGTGCGGCGGCACAGTGCCACCCAGACCCAGCGTTTGTTGTCTTTGCGAGCCACGAATGACCATAGTTCATCCAATTCAAGGACATCGTCCGGGCGGGCGGGGACCAGCGTGTCGGACAAGGGAGGCAGTTGGCTGGCCCAGCGCTCCAGCCAGCGAGACACGGTTCGGCGTGAGAGTTCAAAGATGCGCTCGATGCCCCGCAGGCTGACCCGTTCCATGAAGGCGCGTTTGCCTTGTTCCTCAACCTGTCCGCTATATCCTGGCTGGGCTTGCAAAGTCCCATAGCCGCCACAGGTTTTGCAATGATATTTCTGTGCCCCTTTATAGTCGTGTCCGTTCTTGACCATGTTTTCGCTTCCACATTTCGGGCATTGATGCGTTACAATCGTTTGTATCATGAAGAGGTTCTCCTGATAGGCTTGGTCGTTTATCTTGGAGCCCTCTTCATACCTCATCAGTCAAATTGTCACCACTACCTTAATCGTCAGGTAGACAGTGACTGGGTAGCCACCTGTGTCACCTATTTAATAAACATTCAATAGCAATACCTTCGCCAAAATTAGGCGATAAAAGGGCTTTCGTAGTAAAAGAATGGTACCCACCAATCCAAATACTACGAGAAGCCCATGAACGATATTCTAGCACTTTTACAATGTCTCGACCCATACGTCACCACAACTACGCTGCGGCAGATGAAGCGCATTATCATTGCAATGCTGACTATGACAGGCCGCGTGACGATGCTGAACATCTCGCGCTGGGCGGATAAAGGCGGCAGCTACCGCACAGTGCAGCGCTTCTTTCATACGGCGATACCGTGGGCGCTGGCCTTCTGGCTGTTTTTTCGTCAGCATCTGTTCAGCTCGGCTGAAGGGTATTTGCTGGCGGGAGATGAGACGATAGTGACAAAATCGGGCATATGGGTTGGATCGCTTCTTTTCGAGCCTGTACGGGCAACCT
>JBNKDD010000056.1:0-23900 GCA_050288085.1 Anaerolineae bacterium | reverse complement strand
GGGCGCTCCGGGATAACGCCGAACACCGGAATGCCCCGCGCCTCTAAGAAGGGGATCGCCTGTTCCTTGACATACGCTATTTGATCATCGGGAACCCGGTTAATGATGATCCCCAACAACCGTTCTTGCAGACGGAACTGGGCGGTCAGGGAATCATCCAGAAGGCGCATCTGCCCCCGGTACTTGACCACCGTCACCGCGGCAGCGTCCAGCATCTCGGCGACATAGGCATTCGAGAGGCCAATCGCGTAGCCCTCGCGGAGACTGCCGCCGCCCTCAATCAGAAGGATATCTTTGTCCTTGATAGCCTTTTCATAGGCCGTCTTGACTTCCTGATCAAAAGGCTCCTCTCCTGAAGCCAGGAATTCGGTAAATAGTTCGGGGGTAACAACGACGGGCGACAGTTCCCAGGGAGAGGGTTCAAGCACCAGCACCCGCTTGACGAAGTTTGCATCCTCATCTGCTACCCGCCCCGACAACTGAGTCGGCTGGTGGCTGACCGGTTTAAGATAGCCAATGCGGTGACCTTCGGCCTGAAGGCGTTTGCCGAGGCCCAGTAAAATCGCCGTCTTACCGGAGAAATTTTCAATGGAGGAGATATATAGGGCTTTCATAAAAGTTTTTTTCCTCGCAATAGCATTTGGGGGTAATTAATGGGACTCTCATCAACTGCTCAAGACCAACCGCATATCGATGGGCATAGCCCCTTGACCCTTTTCATAGACGATGACAGGGTTGATATCTAATTCTACAATCTCTGGGAAGTCCTGGACAAGTTGCCCGATCCGAAGCAGGACATCAACAATCGCATCCTGATCGACCGGCGGCTTGCCGCGCACCCCTTCGAGCAAGGCCCTGGCGCGAATTTCTTCGAGCATCTCGCGGGCTTCTGACTCTGAGAAAGGAGCAACACGGAAGGTCGCGTCTTTGAGAATCTCGACGTAAATCCCACCCAGGGCAAAAGTCACCAGCGGCCCGAACTGCGGATCGCGGTTCATACCGACCAGTACTTCTAAGCCAGAGGGAGACATTTCTTGCACCAGGCAGCCCCAGACCTTTGCACCCGGCACGTAGCGGTTAGCCCGGTAGACCATCAGGTCAAAGGCATCACGCACATCGGCGGGGGAGCTCAGGCCAACCTTAACGCCGCCCACATCGGTCTTATGCAGGATGTCCGGCGAGGCAATTTTGAGCACAACCGGATAGCCAATGTCGTGGGCAATCTGGATGGCTTCGTCTGCGTCGGTTGCCAGTTGAGCCTTGGGAACCGGCAGGCCGCAGGCTTGCATAATCTCGCGAGATTCGAAGTCACCGATGGACAGGCGGTCATCAGCCCGCACTTTGTCAAATACTTTCTTGATCGCTTCGCGGTCAATTTCGATCTTCTTGAAGACCGGAAGCGGTTTCTTCTTAAAATCGCGGTAATCCGCCATCGCCTTGAGAGCCTGAACCGCCCGCTCCGGGAAGGGATAGTTCGGGACGCCGCCGCGGGTCAGGATGTCGATCCCGTAGGCAACCGCAAATTCACCCATGAAGCAGGTGACGATCGGCATATCCACCCGGTTTGAAAGCTGGACAACCGCTTCAGCCGTCCGCTCGATCTCCGTCATGGCCTGCGGGGTGAGGATCACCAGGATGCCGTCCACGTTCGGGTCTTTGGCAACCAGGTCAATAGCGTATTCGTAGCGATCCGCTTTGGCATCTCCCAGTACGTCTACCGGGTCAGCAGCAGACGCCGCTTCGGGCAGCCCTTCGGCCAGTTTTTGCTGGTTCTCTAATTCAAAGCGGGCGATCTTCAATCCGGCCCGCTCGATGGCGTCGGTTGCCAGGATGCCTGGCCCACCGGCATTGGTGACGATGGCGATCCGATCGCCTTTCAGAAGCGGCTGGTAGGCAAAGGCCAGCGCGTAGTCAAACATCTCTTCCATGGTGTGAGCACGCACAATACCGGCCTGCTTGAGCGCAGCGGCGTAAGCCTGCTCCGACCCGGCCAGCGACCCGGTGTGTGAAGACACTGCCCGCGACCCGGCGCTGGTCACACCGGACTTGACGGCCACAATGGGCTTTTTCTTGCTGGTCTCACGGGATGTCTCAATGAACTTCTGCCCATTGGTTACACCTTCGATGTAGGCCAACAACACGTTAGCGTCTTCGTCATCGGCCCAGGCTTCGAACAGGTCGATCTCGCTCACATCGGCTTTGTTGCCCAGACTGACGAACTTGGCGAAGCCGAGCCGTCCGGCCATCGCCCAGTCGAGGATGGCCGTACCCAGTGCGCCTGACTGCGAGGTGAAGTTCATCGGGCCTTTGGGGGGCGTGCCATCGGAAAACGAAGCGTTCAGTGGGGTGAAGGTGTCGATTACACCGAGGCAGTTCGGGCCGATAATCCGCATATTGTATTCTTTAGCCAGGGCGACAACTTCGTGTTCGCGTTCCAGACCTTCATGTCCGGCCTCACGAAAACCGGCGGTGATGATAACAGCCGCCGGTACGCCTTTTTCGCCACATTCCTTGATTGCCGCAGGAACGTATTTGTATGGGATTACGACCACAGCCAGGTCGATGCTTTCGGGTACATCACGTACACTGGCATAAGCCTTAATATCGAGAATTTCATCCGCTTTTGGATTAATCGGATAAACCTTGTGATCGGCGGCATACCCGCTGTCAATCAAATTCTTGACAACCGCGTAGCCCAGCTTGCCCTCTTCGCGGGACGCACCAATCACGGCTACAGATTTTGGGGCAAAGAAGTCTTTCAGCATTTCCACCTAGTCCATTAATAGTAGTAAGTTCGGATGGGTTGGTTTCCCTATTAGGGCCTATTCAAAGCGGCGTAAGCCTCCGATCTGGCAGACCTCCGATCTGGCAAACCAGAGATTTTTTTCACCGCCCAGGATGCAGCACATCCCGATAGGCGCAAACAAGTATGAACTGTACTTCACTCTTCATGGGAATTAATGTACACAAGATCACACACTAATTGTGATAAAAGTCACGAAACTCGTTGTTGAGGAATTACAGCTTCTATAAAATGAGTATAGCTCAGCACTCACAAAAACCCTAATAAACCAGATGCCCTATTAGAAATAATCAGGACGAATGCCCCCACAACAATATCGCCAGGGTTGAATCGATAAGCGTTTGAGGAACGAGTTTCGCCAGTTCACTCCTGGCCCGGTGACCGAATTCGGTAACTATCTCACGGGCAGACTCAATCGCCGATTGTAGTTCATCAGGCCGCACAGAGAAGGCCATCTCAAGTCCGACGGGGGACTCGGCATAGCCGCTAAACTCCAGATGCGAACCCTTCCTCCGACAATAAATCCAGGGGTGACCGATCCAGACGGGTGTCCAGGCCGGTTGCTGCTGTGATTGTTTAATCCGCAACGCCTCCTCCCAGCTCTTGATATCCTCAAGGCTTACACAGCAGGTCGGCAAAAGAGAATAAGTTTCTGTCTTCAAAACATAACCGCCATTGAGAGGGCCAATGGAGTCAAGATCATCCAGGGTTTCAACCACTTGATCACCCAAGTGAACGCGCAGCAGTCTGGCAATCGTGTTGGGTTGAGTCAGGTCCACAACCCGAACCAGCCATGAATTTTCTACCGGCTCAAGCTCCGTAATGCCTGAATCAGCCAACGATTCTTTCCAATACTTATACCAGTCCTGATGGCGTTCAACCGGTGGGCTGCGCCGCCCTTCCTGGGAATAAGCCAATGGCTCAAATTCAATAACCGGTATCAATTCGACCATCAAGTGTTTTCCTCTATCTCAACATGATTACCCTGAATTGCTTGTCATGCTAAATAGCCTTACTATAATACAATCACAAGTAAGGGATTATGAACAAATCAATCAAGCAAATAATATTAGTAATTCTCCTGGGGCTGATAGGCGGTGGGCTTGGCTGGTTGGTCAATACACTGCGGATCTACTGGCTGACCTACAGCCTGCTCTGGCTGGTAGGGATACTGCTCACTCTGGCTGCTAAACGATTGTGGACAAATCCCCCCAAAAAAGAAAAAATCGCGGAGCTGTTGCAAGGGCTTACGCTTTCTTTCTTTAGCCTGTTTTTCTTGTTATTGGTGCTGGAGTTTATATTCAAGGTCTTTGTCGCACGTTCGGATCACCTGGCATTTACACTTTCCAGCAGAAACTGGTTTGAACGCTACTGGCACCTTAATACATTAGGGTATCGGGATGAAGAATGGACAGAAGAAAAGCTGGCCGGGCGGGAGCGAATCGTGGTACTTGGCGATTCTTTCGCGGCGGGTTTTGGTGTCAAAAATCCTGAAGACCGGCTCTCCAACCAGTTGGAAGATTTGCTCGGAGAAGACTATGCCGTCATGACAGTAGCCAGGGGCGGCGTATCCACCGATGAGGAATATTCCATGCTGGTATCCTATCCTTATCAACCCGATATGGTGATCCTGGTGTATTACATCAATGATGTTATCGTTGCGGCTGGGAAGCATGGTATGGTCTGGACAGACGACCTGATGACACAATACCAGGCACCGGAGATTGTATTTCGTTCCTACTTTCTCAATTTTGTCTATTACCAGGTAGTCCGCTTACCGGCCCTACATCACAATGTGCCATATTATGATTTTATTTATACGGCCTATCAAGACCCGGCGATCTGGCAAACCCATGAAGAAGAATTACTTGCCATTGATGATTGGTGCGAGGAACGTGATATCCCACTTGTGGTGGTGATCTTCCCCAGCCTGACAGATCCGGAAAGAACAGCTTCTATCACCGGGCACGTCGAAGACACGTTCGAAATGTATAATGTCCCTGTATTGAATCTAACCGAAACAATGGCGTCAGCAGAGCCCGCTGACCTGGTGGTAAATTCAGTTGATGCCCATCCAAATGAAGCCGTCCATCATCAAGTGGCTGAAATGTTGTACGATCTATTAATAGAAGAAGGACTGGTCGAACCCTGAAACCAGTCTCTATCCTCCCCCCTGCCTTAAATTGTCTGCCCCAACTTAACCTCCCTTTAACACGGCGTTAAAGCCGACTTCACACCGACTGTCCACAATTAGAGAGGATGAGAAGCGGCCAACTATATTGCCCCATCAAAGTGAGGATACCACTCGTTTAACATGTTTGATCTGACGGATCAAGTCTTTGACCATTATCACATTATTAAAAAACTCTGGACAGACGACCGGCTGATCACCTACCTGGCGCAGCACATCCCGACCGGCCAATACGTAGAGCTGACGGTTTATCATTCGTCCTACCTTGAAGATGATACCTTCCGGGGGCGCTTCACTCACTGGCTGCGGCAGGTCGCACGATTTGAGCAGCAGTATATCCTGCCGGTGATCGAACACGGCGTATTGCATCACTTCCCCTACACCATCAGGACTTATCTACCCGGCGGCACGCTGGCCCAGTGGCTTAACCTGTCAGGCCGCCTGCCCCATGAAGATATCTGCCAGATCATGACCCAACTGGCGGCGGCACTTGATACCGCCCACCAGCATGGGACTATCCACCTGGGGCTGCGACCTGAAGTGATCCTGTGTAACGGAACCGGTGAATACTACCTGACCGATTTCGGAATCTCCCAGGTGATCGGCCTGACAGAAACCGCGCTGCCTTACGCCGCCCCTGAAATATTCTTGCGTATTCCCTGCACCCCGACCGCCGACGTTTACTCGATGGGGGCGCTGCTGTACCGGATGCTGACCGGCGAACTCCCTTTTGAAGGTGCAACCCGCACCCAGTTTATGGCTGCTCATCTCAACCGCCAGATACCGCTGATCGACTCGGCCCGTTTCCCGGACATACCACACGCCGCACAGGAAGTCCTGAACAAAGCGATGAGCAAGCTGCCCAACATGCGCTACCTGAGCGCCGGGGAAATGGCCTCAGCAGTGGCATTGGCGCTTCACGGGGATCAGATGCTTCATATGGTTGCCAGCCGGATCAGGCAGCCTGTCGGCTGGGTCGCTAATTCGCTGCCCACGCCAATAGCCGAGCATCAGAAAACGGGCACCGGTCGATTAAACCAGAGCTTCGGAAAAATGTATGCCGATGCCCTGATGTTAGAGCAAGAAAACCCGGCTCAGGCCATCACCCTCTATTACCAGATTCTTGAGCAGCGCCCGCAAGTTGCCCAGGGTGAGGTGATCGAACGGCTGAACCGGTTGGAAAAGGACGCAGGCCGCCAGCGGATTCCGGCGCTGTTGACCAGGGCACAAATCGCCCTGACAGCCAACTACTGGGATGAAGCCATCAAGCTGGCTAAAACGATATTATCTTACCAGCCCGACCACGCTGAAGCCGATCGCATCAACCGGCAGGCGAACACCTTTCGCAGCAAGGAAGCCTGCTACCTGATGGCCGCCACCGCCGCTGAAACCGGTCACTGGCCGGTTGCCATGCAGCTCCTCGAAAGGCTGATCGAGAAACAATCACCCTGTGAGCTTGAAGACCCGGAGGGACTGTTGGTCATCCGGGCCAACCTGGCCGACTACCTCCGCCAGCGGACAAACATCAACGCCCACCGGTCGCAGATATTGTCGTTAGCCTTCTCACCAGATGGTCATTTGCTGGCTTCCGGCTCAACCGACCGGTCAACCTGCCTGTGGAAAATGCCGGAAGGTGAGCCTTATGTTTCTATCGGGGAGCAGCAAACCTGGATATGTAACACCGTCTTCTCACCGGATGGGGAACTGTTTCTCTCGGCAGACTGGGACGGCCTGATCAAGCTGTGGGATATGGGCGACGTGGAATACAGCGGCGCAATCGCCGGGTTAGCCAGCCAGGTCCGCGCGATGGCTTTTGCCCGCCACGATCCGGGCCTGCTGGCAACAGCCTCCGGCTACTTCCTGACGCTCTGGAAACTGCCAGAGGGTAAACGGCTGGGTACTCTGCGCGAACATGACCGCCAACCGGTCACAGCGATGGACTTTTGCCCCACCTGCCCCTACCTGGTTTGCGGCTTAAATCACGGCTATGTGCGCGTGCGTGATACCTCCCAACCCGATTGCCCGATCATCATGGATATACCGGCACACGGTGGGGCCATCTATGCGATTGCGACCTCCCCGGATGGGCGGCAGGCAGCATCGGTATCACGTGATGGAACAGCCAAGGTGATCGACCTGGAAACCGGACAGGTCACCGCCCGGATGGTCGCTCATGAGGGCATTGTGCGCGATGTGGCCTTCTCTACCGATGGTTCGCTGATCGCTACCGGGGGGCAGGATCGCCGGGTCAGGTTGTGGGATGTGGAAGATGGCAGCCTGTTGCGCAGCCTCAACAGCCACACCGACAGTATCACCTGCCTGACTTTCTCCCCTGACGGGCGCAGCCTGGTTTCTGGCGATGCCAGCGGCCAGATCAAAATCTGGGGTGTGACCTGATAGGTGCCAGTACATGCTGGTAAAAGTTTGTAACCACCCCCCAATCCTCGTTGCACTCGGATTTTGCCCCCCTTGCAAGGGGGGCGGATGCAGCCGTTGGCTGCACAGGGGGTAATGAATTTCCGCCGAGGTGTACTACCCATCTTCAAGCGAATACCAGCAAACACCCAGCGCCCCCGGCCCGGTATTGATCCCCACCGTCGCGCCGATACTCGCGATCAGCAGGGTTTCCGGGTTGAGCTTTCCCCCGATGTCCCTTGACATCAGGGCGGCTTCGGCTTCGCAGTTCCCATGCATCACACCCAGGCGCATCCCTGGCCGCCGCTCAGCTTGCAGCACCAACTTCCGCATTGCAAGCAGGGCGTCGGTGCGCCTCTCGTGAACATCAACAGCAGTGATCTCGCCATCGTACAGGGTCAGCACCGGCCTGACATCAACCAGATCGTCGTAATCTATTTGATACCCACCCTTCGCTAAATAGGCGGTTGTATCGGCAGTCAGGTAGAACAACATCCGCTCCTGTACAATCTCCAGGCAGTGGATGATCCGGTCAATCGATGCCCCGGCACGGGCCATCTGAGCCGCCTCGTGAACCATCAAGCCCTGACCAAGCGCTATCGAGCGTGTATCGATAATCCGAATATCCGCCTGGGGGAACAACTCAGCAGCCTGCCATGCCTGCTCGATGGTGCTTGCCAGCACTTCTGACATATGCAGCGAGAGAATGGTGGCATTGGGGGTTTGATCAAGAAGCCTGCTGTAAACATCGTGAAAAGCCCGAATAGAAGGTTCCCAGATGGCCGGTACGAACCCCGCCTTCGCGAGGCGTCGATAAAAATCCGGTGGGGGTAAATCCGGGTATTCCAGGAACTGCTTACTGCCAAACTCGACAACACCCGATACGATGGCAATATCGAATGCGTTGATGACCTTAGGGGGAAGACTGACCCCGGTATCTGTAACAATTCTGATTACCACGACGATCTCCTGTGGGGCCGCCTTTGACCTGGTGTGATGGCCCAACTTCACAGTGCATTTCATACTGCTTTATGATTTGCGGAGTGAAGTCAGCTGCTGTGTAGGCCGCAGTTCTTGTTACGATGCACCTGAAGTATGTGGATTTCTCCAACCCATTTTAGTCACCTTTCCGACAAATTCAAAGCGGCAGCTAGATCGGGGCGTACAAATAGGTCGGAGATTCTCTACAGAACTTTACACCCTGTGCAGCCTAGCGGCGCTTGGTAAAGCACGGCGAGGATTAGGGGGTGGCTACAAACTTCTGCCAACGTGTAAGTTATTTCATTTTAGGCTTAGAACGTAATATTGCTCTGTCGCTATTCAGGTGTTTTTGACTAACTTTCAAACAGTTTGTATAATTGTTTGAAAGTTAGAAAGTTTGAGAAGGTGAGTATTCATGAGCTACTCTGAGAAAGAAAAGCAAATTCTGCAAGCAGCGAAAGAATGCTTCGCACGCTATGGTTACGAGAAAACCACACTTGATGATATTGGTAAGCTGACCGGCTTAAATAAGGCTTCATTGTATTACTACTACAAAAATAAAGAAGCTATCTTTGCCGCGGTGATCTTCCGTGAATCGGAGGAAAGCCTTGAACTTTTACGAGCACAGATTCATGATGTACCGGGATGCCGTGAGCAGATACTTGCTTTCCAACGCGAACGTATCCACCAGATGAAGTCAATGGTCAATCTGACTAATCTGACGAAGGACACTTTCACCAGTGAAGTCCCGAAGTTTACAGAACTTGCCCAAAAGGTATGCGAAATGGAGGCGGAATACCTTGATGAGATCATACAGAAGTGTGTTGAAAGTGGTGAGTTCAAACCATGTGATACCAGGCGTATCGCGGAAACAATTCTGACAATAGCCAATGCGCTCAAGCACAAAGCCATGCAGGAAGCATCTTTTCAATTCATGGAAACTGACTATCAGAAGATTGAGGAAGAGATCGTGTTCGCCATCTCGCTGATTCTGGATGGGATCAGCGGTGAGTAAACCACAACCGGAGGGGTTGAGAATGAACAGAATCTTAAGAATAGGGTTAATCAGTATTGGTGTTGTGCTTGGCCTGGTAATTTTGTTTGTGGCTGTTATGTATTTCAGCCTGCAAAGAGAAGTCAGTAAGATGAAGTCTGTAGGGACACAGGAAATCACCGAGAATGTCTATATTATTCAGAACATTGCTCCTGCCGGGGGCTCAGTTTATATGTACCTGGTCAAAAGCGGTGATCACTACCTTGCCATTGATGCGGGCGCTGCACCTGATCTGGTTCAGCCGGAGTTTGATAAGCTTAACATCGATCCGCAGGATGTAGCAGTTGTGCTGCTCACTCATACTGATACTGATCACATTGGAGCACTCAGCCTGTTTAATAATGCTGCGATTTATATATCTGAAGCGGAAGAGCAAATGATCGACGGGCGCACTGCCCGTTTTATGAATTCATATAACACATTAGACTATGACTATACGATAATCACTGATGGGCAGGTGATGGACCTTCTGGGCTTAAAAGTTGAAGGGGTTCTGACACCCGGTCACACACCGGGCTCCATGAGCTTTATCATTGACGATAAATATCTCTTCGTTGGTGACACAATGGGGTTAGACAAGGGAGAAGCATACACTGGTAGTGGATTGTTTGCATTATTAATCTACTATATGGATCGAGACGCCCAGAATGAGTCTATGCAAAAGCTTGCAAATTTGAACGGTATTGAATACCTATTTACCGGGCATCATGGTTACACCAGTGATCTTGCTACAACGTTTGTCGGGTGGAATCAATAGCTTAAGCATATGATTTTCGCTTATTAACTCATAACGCACGTCCACAGAAGTTTGTAACTATCCCCTAATCTGAGCGGCGCTTTACCAAGCGCCGCTCGGTTTGCCCCAAAGCGAACGGCTCAGACCGTTTGATCCGCATGAGAGGCGGATGAGAGCGACCGAAGGTCACCGTTCATCGGAGGGTAAACTGCGCAACTCCCGCCCCACACCTTTCCGTCCGCTCATTTGATTCCAAATCCCGACTCCCAATCGACTTACAACCTTTTTATGGCCTGCTGCGTAGTAAGGAATAACAAATCAAAATCTGAGATCATAAACGGAATTGACGAAGGAATAAGGAAAATGGAAACAACCAACAACAATCAAAGCTCACGTAATATGTGGTGGGGCATTGGTCTGATCGTATTAGGGGCACTGTTTTTGTTAGATCGCATCTTCCCCGGTGGAATGGTCGGTGATCTGATCGGCGCGGCTGTGATGGGCGGCCTGGCTCTGTTTTTCTACAGCATGTACAACCGTCATCAGAAGAAGGGCCTGCTGCTCCTGAGTTACATCATGGCAGCTATCGCCGTTGGCACTATATTTGAGATGATGTTCTGGTTCAATGAGGACCTGTCTGGAGCCTACTGGACCTTCGCGGTGGCCGTCCCGTTCTGGTATACCTACCTGAATGACCGAGCCCGTTGGTGGGCACTGATCCCCGCCGGTATCATGACCGCTATTGCAGCCGGTCTGCTGATTTCGGCCATGTGGGCCATTATCCCGGCTATCCTGATCGTGGTCGGTGGCTACCTGCTCATCCAGCACTTCAATAAGTCGGATGTGGTACCCAGCTCAAACGGCAGCTCACCGGTTAAGGAAATGATCCCGGTCGGCAGCCTGCCCAAGACCGGCCCGGAAGCCGATAAGTAACTATAACTAATGACTGAGCATGGGAGCGTGGTTGACACGCTCCCATTGTTCAATAAGGGAGCAACACAATGGAGATGCAATCACACGGAGAAAATCAGCCCAGAGGAGCATTCGGGCATAGCTGGCTGGCCGGGGTGATCCTGATCGTCCTCGGTGCGGTATTTTTCCTGGGACAGGGCAGATTCTTCGACTTCGACGCGCTGCTGCCGGTGGTGATCGTCGGTGGGATCGGCACAACTTTCTTTGCCATTTACCTGCACGACCGCAACCATTGGTGGGCATTGATCCCCACCTACGTTTTGTGGGTGGTCGCTGGCGGGCTATTGCTGGAAGATTTCCTCCGCCTCGATGACCTGATGGGCATTTATTACCCTGCTGCCATTGGCATGGCCTTCTTCTACGTTTACCTGAGAAATAAAGAACACTGGTGGGCACTCATCCCGGCTTACATCATGTTTATTGCAGCCATCAGCGTTTTGTTAGACGATGTACTGTTCCGACATGGCGACACGCTGGGAGTCTTCATACCGCTTGCTATTGCGCTGCCGTTCTTCTACCTTTACTTCAAGCGGCGTGAACACTGGTGGGCGCTGATCCCCGGCGGTATACTGGCGTCGGTTGGGATCGGTCTCTTGATCCAACAGTTACTCTACGTGATCCCGGTAGTTCTGATCGCGGGCGGCTTATATCTGATGCTGCGCAAGGGCGAAAACACCTCAGATCGTCCCCTGACCGGACCTGAGGCTGACCGCTAAACTGCTCGCCTCACCCCAAAAATGAGAATTCGGTACTAAATTCATTGACAGACTGGTCTTACCAGTGTTAAAATTTACAACAACACTGGTAAGACCAGTATAATGTTGGGGTCATCACATCAAAAAATATCCATTGGAAGGTGTAGATTATGCGCATCAGATTAATTGAAACAAAAGCAACCAGCTTCAATGTTTACGACCATTCCAAGCTCCCCCGATTGGGCCTCCCTCTGATCGGCAGGATGCTTGCAGACCGGGGCCATGATGTCAAAATCTACGTTGAGACATTAGCTCCGATAGACTGGGATGATCTGGCGAAAGCCGATCTGATCGGTTTCTCAACCACCAGCGGCACCACACCGCCCGCCTATAAGATGGCCGACAAACTGCGGTCGCAGGGCAAGACGGTGGTATTTGGCGGTTCGCATGTCACATTCATGCAAGACGAAGCCCTCGAACACGCTGATTACGTGGTGCGCGGCGAAGGCCACGCCACCATTGTACAGTTGATCGAAGTTTTAGAGAACGGCGGCGACCTATCCGAGATCGCTGGCCTATCGTATCACGGGCCGGACGGTCACGTCCACAACATTGATCGCCCCAACTGCCCTAATGAAGAATTCGCGGCCCTACCCTGGCCGGACACCACCCTGATCGAAGGCCATGAAGATATGTTCACGGTCCCGATCATGACACAGTGGGGCTGCCCCTTTAACTGTAATTTCTGCTCGGTAATCAAGATGTTCGGGCGCAAGGTGCGCTCCCGCTCGGTCGAAGATGTGCTGGACGAGTTGGAGACCATCCCGAAGGATAAGGATGTTTTCTTCTACGACGATAACTTTGTAGTCGATAAGCGCCGCACCAAAGCATTATTGCGCGGCATGTTAGAACGCGGCCTGAACATTCCCTGGTCGGCGCAGATGCGGGCCGAAGCAGTCTACAAAAACAAGAAGACGGGTGAATGGGATACCGAACTGCTCGAATTGATGCGGGACACCAACTGCGGTTGGGTCTACTGCGGCTTTGAGTCGGTCAACCCGGCGGCACTCGAAGAATACAACAAGTCACAAACGGTCGAGGATATCCAGGATTCGATCAAGGCTTTCCACGCCTACAACATCCCGATTCACGGCATGTTTGTTCTCGGCTGCGATTCCGATACGCTCGAAACGATCCGCACCACAGTTGATTTCGCCATCGATAACGAGATTGACACCGTGCAGTTCATGACGATTATCCCCTTCCCCGGCACGGAATTCTACGATCAGATGCAGGCCGAAGACCGGATCATCTCCCATGATTGGGGACTGTATGACGGTCACCGCGTGGTGATCGAGCCGAAGAACATGTCCCCCTACGAGCTGCAGATGGCTTCCTTCCAGGCCATGCTGCGTTTCTATGCACCGCGCCGCGCCTTCCGGATGCTGCTCCGCAACATCCGGCACGAACTGCCCTTCCTGTTTGACCTGTTCTTCCGTGAGCGCAAGGTTCGGATCGCTATCCCGAAAGTCGCGGTGATGGCCCTGATCCCCAAGCTGCGGTTGAACATCCCGATTGTGCTTCAGAATGCACTCGACAAACGTAAATGGATGCGGCTGCGCTCGGTGTTCATCATCCCGATGTTCAGGCAGTATGCCTATCACCACACCAAGCAAGGGCTGCACCTGCTGGAAAATCAAAAACACATCGCCTGGCTGCGCACCATGACCCGTCCCCGCCGCCGCAGCAACGAGATGGCCTGACGTTTCAATTCATGATAGACAAAAGGCGCGCCGCTTATGGTGCGCCTTTTTGAGTTACGAGTTACACCAATGAGTATACAGACTCAATAGGACTTTTTTACCTCCGGGCACGCTACTATAACCCGAAGTTGGGCCGCTTCTTCTAGCTTGACCCATCCAGGCAAGAGCAAAATCCATATCAATATGGTAGATCAAATCTGGTCATGTTCACCGATCCGAGTGGATTGTGTGGTGCTGACAATGATTTCAGATCAACTGAGTATTGCTTGGCAATGGTTTCTGAAATAGAGAGAGATTACGGACTATACGTATATTGGCTGCTTCGGAGAACTTATAGTTCTGAATGTCCAATAATCCTTTACGATAATTCTACCTGCTTGTTCGACACATTAGGGCCAATTAGTGGAAAGGGGCCCTATGCAGGTGTCACACCACAGGTTAAAACATGGCACTATAATGAAATTGGGAGTATCAGAACTGCCCTCCGCAAAATAGACGAGGTGCTTGGTCATCTTGCTACTGTTGCATTAACCCGTGGTGGGGTCTTAGCCCGAGTTGATGTTATTAACTCCTATGACAGTTATGCTGCACAGCATTGCCCAGGGGGCTTTTGTGGGGATAAAACATCATTTCAAGATGTTTCATATGCACTTCTTATTGGTAATGCATGGACCAAGAAAAGTGGAGAGGGAAAACAAATGACTCTTATACATGAGTATGGACATCGCCTGGATCATTTTCTCGAGAAACAACCCAGAACAGTGTTACAAGAGTTCTACCAACAACGTTGGGATACCAACGGATCACCAACTCTTCGAGCTCGAGAAGGAGAAATTGGAGAGTACGTCGCAGAGACATTCGCGGTATACATCTGGAAACAGGTGGGATATGGCGACCCACCCGATCGAAACGATCCTGTTTCTCTACAGGATATTACTTCACCTTCTAATGGATTACCTCTAGACCAGATTTTCCATGATCAAGCGCTTGGATTACTGCCATGAAAGTCAAGAGAAAGATTACAATGCTTCACTTTTTGCTGATCACCATCATGTGTATATCAGGTATTTTTCTTAATGCATGTTCTTCTATAGCATCCAACGATGAAATGAATCATGCAACTCCTGATATTCCAAATTGGGGCAGTACACCGACCGGCCCACCTTCCCTTATGCCGGAAAGCCCAAATTGTGCCCTGATTGATTCTCCAGTAATTCCTGGACCATCCTGGAGAAGCCTGACAATTGGCATATCAACCTATACTGACCTTTTGAGAGAACTCCCATCTGCAACTGTAGGTTGGAATACTTATGCGGGAAACTTACATCTTCTCAACTCAGAGCGCACTCCTGGTAATCCTGAGGATTGGGTAGTAGTTGAAGCCTGCTTTACTGATGCCATGGTACTTAGCGTCTTGAACACTGATGATCTTGACTGGCCTTCAAATGTTGATGAATGGGTAGCCGAATATGGTCCGCCAGACCGTGTGACATGGACAACTCAATACCTGGATCGCAGCCTGATCTGGGCGGAAGAAGGTCTGTTAGCAGTAGTTGATATGATTTTTGGAGATACTTTCGAAGTTTTTCTGTTCTCACCGATCTCTCCACACGATCTAGATAGCAGTTGGTTGATGAGATCACTTCCCTCTGAAATGCCGCCGAGCCTGGGTGACGAATGGGAGTTGGCTCCCGAACAGGAGGTGGAAGATCCCTGGGGGATTGAGAAGTGACAAGATTCTGCCAGGTGAATTCGGCAGGCTTCATGCCCAGGGAGGTCGCCAGCCGGTTGCGGTGCCCCCACAACATCCTACTTTTCGCGACGGTGTTGTGGTCGGCATTCCGGTCGGCGGCCTTTTTGGTCAATACATGCTAGACAACCGCCAGCAGTTTGCGGGCAATGGCGGTGGCCGCTTTTTGTCTGCCTAACCGGTAGGCCAGGTGCTCGAAGCGTTCTCGCCCAGCTTGCAACAAGTTGAGCCAAGGATACTGAATGACACGGCTCTGCGTAAACCGGTGGCTCTCGCCGACCGGCCACACAGGTCTATACTGCATCCTAACACGGGCGATAACCTGCATTTTGCTGCCATGCCACGCACCGATGTGCAGGCGGGGGAAAATCGGGGGTAAAGCAGCAAGTGTACTCAGACTCTCCCATCATATACTATCAGCATGAAGATGAATAGAGTCATTCTGGCAAAGGCACTCTTGATCGCCGGAGCGTTTGCTTGCTTGCTAACCCCCATCATGATGTTTATCCCCATTACGGCTCTTGAGGCATCATTCGAGGAATACTACTTCGGCATGGCCGTCTGGTCACCAGATGGGAAGCTGTTAACTTTCGTAACCTCACATGATGCCAGAGACGACCGTATTTATCTCGTCAACGAAGAAGGTGAAGACCTGAGGCCAATCACCGACTGGTCAATCGGGCCTGATATCGTAAACCTTCTCTGGTCAGAAGATGGATCATTCATCCACTACTGCTATGCTGGCCTTTCAAAGGATTGTTATGCCTATGAGGTCGATACCAGGCAAACAGAATCCATCCCGGAAGAAATTCTGTATACACAATCAACCGCCGCCTGTCATTCGTCAAAAGGTTTTGATTTTGATTATCGATACGTCAAGCGTTGGACTTTATTTGTAATCGATGCGGAGGGTAAAACAAAGTTTACAATCGATAAGCCCGCCATTCTGAGGGTTAATCTGGGGAAATATAGCTGGGTGTATTGGTTATGCACCTATTGGTGGGTGATTGCTCTTGCCTTGATAGTGAGTGGTACGGTGCTAAAAATCATCAACCGGCAAGAGAAACCGGTGTGATCGCTTGCATTGCTTACCTGACCACTTCAATAGCCCAGCTATAAGTAAACTCTTCGCCGGTACTTGTCCAGACAACCAGATCAAGACGCCGGATTCCAGGCGTCATCTCCCCCCTTAGGTCATAGCAAATCAAATCTAATTCTGATCCTAGGCCGCCAGCATTGCCAACTACCGCCACCAAATTTGTAATGTGCGTGGGGTTTTGCTTAACCTCATCACCATCCAACAACAGCTTAAGATTCTCAAAGTAAGTGAAATCATCACCAGACCTTAATAGGGGAGCCATTTTAATAGTAAAACAAATCTTTCTTTTAGGTTGAACATCTTCTCCATCAAGGAAAGATTCGCGGCCCCATCCATCACTTGAAGACAAAGAGACCGTTGTACCAGGTTCGGGTATCACATGAGTTAGATAGTCAGGATACGGCTGCGGCGACTCAAAAAGCTCTATATTTTCTGGGGGCGTGTCGGCCTGACCCGTACAGCCTGAAAGCATGATGATCATCAGGCATGACAACATACAAGCGACTATTCTTTTCATATAGTTCTCCCGCATGAAGCAGGGGCGCTTCCATCCCCAGCGCCCCCGCTGTGACTTGCTAAGTTCAGGTCAGCGCATCCCGGAAACGCTTCCCAGCCCCGCGCAGCCGATCAACCGGCTCGTTCGAATAGACGATCCGTACATACCGACTGCTGTTCTCACTGCCCCAATTGACCATCGGAGTCGCAGCGACCTTGCCCAGTTCCAACAGGCGCTTAGAAGCCGCCGGGCCATCCAACCCCAGCGGGGAAACATCCACCAGAAATGACCATCCCCCGTGCGGCGGGATGAGGGCAAAATCGGTCAACTCTTCCAGCAGAACGTCACGGCGCTGCTGCCATTCGGCAACACTGGATCGTATCCCATCGTTCGGATCGTTGATGGCGGTGGCGACCGCTCCCATCGCAATGCCGGTCTGACAGACCACGTTGCTGATACTGACGCGGGCGACATCGGCAATCACCGGGGCGGGACCAACCACCCAACCGACCCGCCAGCCGATCATCCGGTATTCTTTCGAGGCTGAGCCAACCGTGATCACTTTGTCCCGCATGCCGGGGAACGACGCCGGGTGGATCACCGACCGGCCATCGAACAGCAGGCGCTCCATCGCCGAGTTGTTGATCAGCCAGCAGTCGGCCCGCTGGCAAAATTCGATCAACGCCTGCCATTCCTCCTGTGTGAAGACCGCCCCGGTCGGCATGGCCGGACTCATCAACAGGGCGGCTTTGATCTTTTTGGTGTCGATCTTCGCCAGGGCATCGACATCCACCCGCCAGCCCTCAGCCGCTGGAATCAGCGGCACAAAGCGCGGCACACCGCCCGCCAGCCGGATACGGTTGATCAACCCGACGTAGATCGGGTCGGTCATCAGGACTTCGTCGCCGGGTTCCAGGATAGCCAGCAGCAGATTCAAGATGCCGGATAATCCCCCGGCGCTGATCACACACTCGGTTTTCCAATCATATTCCTGCCCGGCCTGCTGCCCCACCAACCGGGCCGCTGCCTGACGCATCGGGTCAAGGCCGAAGAACGGCAGGTAGCTGTTGGCCGCGTCATCATCAACCGCCTGCCTGGTGAATTCAAGCGCCGATGCTGGCGGGCGCAGATCGGTGTCAAGGTTCTCAAGTCGCAGCACAGCGGGGTCTTCGAGGCTGTCGGCCAGATCGCCCATCTGCTCAACCCCAATCTTCGTGATATGCTCAAGTCGTGAAACTGACATGTTTTTCTCCTTTTAATGGCTATCATGCAGAATTGCGCGCAAAGAACGCTTGTGCTATCATACAGTCATAAAATAAACGTTGGCTTGGTTTATAGGGTGAGTGAAGTCGTATGGTCGGGCAAACTATTCCCCCGGTTGGGAAAACAAAAGATGTTGGCTGGCAAATTGGGGTGCGGCGCACCCTGCCAATTGATTGCACACAGGCATGGGATCTGATCACCTCCCCCAAAGGTATCGAAATCTGGCTGGGCAGCGACACAAACCTGGAACTATCGGAAGGCGAGGTCTATCACCTGGGCGATGGAACCAGCGGAGAGATACGGGTTTTTCACCCTTACTCACACCTCCGCATGACCTGGCACCCGGTCGATTGGGCAAGCCCTTCAACGATGCAGATTCGTATCATCCCCCATGATGAAAAGACCGTCATCGCTTTTCACCAGGAACATCTTCCCGGCCCCGAAGCACGAGAGGAGCGTCACGCATTCTTCACGCTGGCGCTCGATAGGTTGAAAAAATCAGTCGAAAATTAATGGATGAACCAATTAAAACAGTCCGGTTGTAGAGACACGGTGTGCCGTGTCTCTTTGGTTTATCCATCCGTCAGCTTGAGATGCTCCATCAAAAATGGCTTGCCGTGCCCGGGATAGACCGTGTTGATCTCCAAGCCTTTCAGCTTTTTGATGCTGGCATCCAGTGCCTCTGGATCGTCAATCAATTGCCAGCGGCCCGGCTCTTTCACATTGGCAAGCAGATCGCCACAAAACAGATCGCCCTCATTGGTCAGGAATCCAATTGATCCCCCCGAATGCCCCGGAATGTGAACCACCCTGGCATTGAACCCATACGCGGTCAGGTCATCCCCATCTTCGATCGTGATATCAGGCGTAAACCGGTCAGGTTCACCGATATGGTAAAACCACTTTGCGCCGGTTCTGGTGAAAAAACCGGGATCATTCCTGCCCAGGAACATATCGCCATGTTTGACCTTCCCGACATCGTCGGCATGCATGGCGATCTTTGCACCGAATTTCTGGCGCAGATAGGCAGCATTCCCGGCATGATCGGGGTCCCCATGAGTCACCGCGATCAACTTGAGATCGCCGGGGCGGCAGCCTGCATCCTCAAGCCCTCTTTCGATCATGTTGCGTTTTCGGGCCGTTCCTGTGTCGATCAGGATAAACCCGTCCCCATCATTGAGGATATAGCTGTTGACAAACATGTAAACCAGAAAACGAACCGTAACCGTTTTAATCTCCAATTTACCTCACCCCTCGTTATACAACCCCTCACGACAGCTCGAACTGCTCCATCTGGAACGGCTTGCCGTGTCCAGGATAGACGGTGTTGATCTCCATGCCTTTCAGCTTCCTGGCGCTGACCTCCGCCGTCGGCGGATCGTCCATGACGACCCAGTAACCCGGCTCGCTGGTATTGCCCAACAGGTCACCGCAAAACAGATCGTTCTCACCGGTCAGCAGCCCGATTGATCCCATCGAATGCCCCGGAATGTGAACCACCCTGATATCGAAACCGTATTCGGTCAGGTCATCCTCCTCATCAAGGGTGATGTCGGGGGTAAACTGGTCAGCCGGTTTGAGACTGAAGAACCGGCTTGAGATCGCCTTCATCAGGAAATTAGGCTGGTTTCTATTCCAGAACATATCCCCCTGTTCGACCATCCCAAGATCGCCGGTGTGCATGGCGGATTTCGCGCCGAATTTCTGGCACAGGTAGGCGCAGTTCCCGGCATGATCAGAGTCGCCGTGCGTCAATACGATCAGCTTCAGGTCACCGGGGCGGCAGTCTGCGGCCTCCAGCCCTTCCTCGACAATGCTGCGCTTCTGAGGAGTCCCCGTGTCGATCAGGATATAACCATCCCCGGCCCTGACCAGGTAACAGTTCACAGACATATTGAACAAAAACGGAATGGTGATAGTTGTGATCTCCAAAATTATTTCTCCCTCCCTAAAAATTGGACTGCCTGATTGTAGCCCGATTCTAAACCGTTGAGGAATCGAGCATTCTCCCTCGCTTGTGGTGAATGCCCCATCAGGATAAACTGAGTATGTCAACCGGAAAGCGAGAGGGACCATGCGCCGCACATTTTTGTCTGTCACCTGGACGCCGGGTGTCGCCAGCGAGGACACCCAGATGATGGTACGGGCCGTTGAGGATGTCTACAGGCTGCTCCGGCCTCGTTTCGGCAAACCGGGCCAATTTGACCCCCTACCCGATCTGCGTGTATTTGGCGCGTGGATGATCCCCGCCGCGCCACAAGATTCCGCCTATGCCAATGTCGATTGGTTCCTCAAGCGCAGCCTGGATGAAAGCCAGACCCGCCTGTTGGCCTCACGCTACATCGAAACCGTCGAACTGGAACCCTGGCAAAGCAGCACCCCCCACTTTGACCTGATGCTAACTGAAAAACCACTGGTCGATGACCGGTCATCCGAATCGCCTACACCGGAAGTGATCGGGGTCAGCCGCCGGGGGATGGTATCGTTGATCACCTCTCAGCCTTTCGACAGTATTAAAAATCCCGATCTGCGACAGTTAGCGCTGCATCATGCGGTGCTTCACTTCTTTGGCCGCATGCTGAACACCCCCCGACCAAGCCGCCATAAAAGCACCCTCAGGCAGGGCAGCGATGTTTACTGCACGGAAACCTGCGCCATGCGCTTTACGGATACGCCCACCCTGGCCCTGAGCTTTGCCCAACAGCAAATGGCCGGGGGTATTCTCTATTGTGAAGCCTGCCAGAGAGACATGGTTGCCCAGATCACAGGCTATCATTACGGGCTAAACTGACCTGATCTCATCCTTCAAACCGGGGTATACTTAGGTTGGTCGGTCGTACGGACGCTTTTTGAACCCGTTGGAGAATCTCAATCCATGCATGCAATCGTTTCATTGCTCGATGAAGAACATACAGCGCTGGTCAAGGAAATCTGGGCTTCATTGGAAAAGGAGACGGGTGTCCGTTATGTACGCGATACAATCCCCTTCCCGCACATCTCTTATCATACGGCAGCCCACTTTGAGATGGAGGATGTGAGCGAAGTCTTGAGGAAGCATGCGCAAGAAGCTAAACCCTTCAGTGTAAAAGCTACCGGCCTGGGCATCTTCAATGCACCCAAGCCGGTAGTCTATATTCCGGTGGCACAGGCGCAAAGCATCGCTTCGGTCCATCAAACGCTGTGGAAGGCCTGTGCCAACCTGCGGGCGGGTGTGCCCGAATACTATCATCCCCAGCGCTGGATTCCTCACATCACCCTGGCCCAACGCGATATCGTGTTCCACCAGCTTCCCGGCCTGGTGCGCAAGCTCAACGAGAAGCCCATCAACTGGGACATCACCCTCAATAACCTGGCCCTGATCGAAGACATGAATTGCAAATACCGGGTTCGCTATCTTTTCGCCTTCAAAGGCAGGTAGGATCGCCTGACGATTTAGTACATCGCGCAAGGTGTTTTCGTGCTTTTTGCCTGATACCCCCCGTGATGCTCCACCACCGGTGTTCGCATCATCCGCCCCCCTTGCAAGGGGGGCAAATCGCGGTGAGCACGTTAGTGCGAACGGCGATGGGGGGTTCTGCCTCAACCATCAAATACACCCAACTGCATACCCCTTAGTCTGCGCCGATCCGGGTTTCCATCAACCTGACCGGTGGATTCAGCAGCGATAACAGCGCCATGGCCGCCATCAACAGGCCCGCCACACCGAACACCCATCCGATGCTCAGATCAAGCAGGACGCCGCTCAGAGCCATCGAAATCGGCAGCAGCCCGGCAGAGAAGAACATCATCAGGCTCATCACCCGTCCGAGCATCATTTCCGGCACACGTTCTTGCAGCCAGGTCATGAAGACAATCATCACGTAGAAGTTAGCAGCACCCGCCACCAACATCAACCCGGCAATGATCGCCGTATTGGATATCAGCCCCAGGGGAACCATTGCAAATCCGACAAAGCTCCAGACCACCAGCAGCACCGTACCCAGTACTCGCGCCGAGGGTCGAGGCAGCACCCCAGCCAGGCCAATCCCGATCAGCGACCCCGCACCAAAAGCCGACATGATGATCCCATATGCAGCCGCCCCCCCCGCCAACCGGGTATCGGCCAGCAGCGGGATGCCCACATCAATCGGGCCAACGACCAGGAAATCGGCAGCAGCGATCAGGAAGAAAATAGTACGCAGCACCGTATCATCCCAGACATAGCGCAGCCCTTCCCCAATCGCGCCGAGCACATTTTCTACCTCGCCTTCATGCGCATTTTCTCCCTCGACACGCATTGCCCACAGGGTAGCCACCGACACCAGGAAGGTCAGCGCATCGAAGATGAGTGCCAGCCCGACTCCCTCCAGGCTGCCACCGGGCGCAGAACTCTGGCTCAAGGCAGCGATCAGCCCACCGGCCAACACCGGCCCGGCAAACAGGCTGATCTGCGCCGTGCCCTGCGTGATCGAATTGGCGAGTTGGAACTGTTCATTCTCAACAATGTGCGGGATGATGCTGCTCTGGGCCGGGTAGAAGAACGCATCTGCCAGGCCAAATCCCAGCGCGAACAGGTAGACCATCCACAGGCTGATCGTGCCGGACAGCACCATCAGGGCAAGGCCCAGCACCAACGCCATCCGCATCAGGTTTGAAAACAGCATCACGCGGCGCGGCGAAAAGCGATCGGTCAATGCCCCACCGACCAGCATAAACAAAGCGCGGGGAATCCCGGCTATCGCCATCACGGTTCCGATGGCAAACCCATCGCCTGTCAGCTTGAGTACCAACCAGGGCAGCGCAATAAACTGGAACTGGTCGCCCATCAGCGAAATCCCCTGCCCGATCCACAACAACCGGAAGTTGCGGATTCCCAGCAGAGTCCGCAGCGGCGCAGCCTGTTCTTGCCGTTCAGTTGTATTCAATTCTTGTTCAGCGACTGCCATATTATTTCAGCTCCTTACACCATTAGTTTTCCAAACACCGTTCGGTAACAGCTAAAAAAAGGAGAACTACTTCCTCAGTCCATTAAGAAACACCTGCACGGCTTTCCGGTCGGCACTCACAAAGTCAAATTCAAGGTTGCGAAGATATCTTAATTGAAGCATTGCCATGCCATGAACCATTGCCCACAGGCTGTACGATATCTCGAACACGCCGTAATCGTCGGCGGTTTGAAAGTGCCCCTCACTGATGCCCCGCTTAACAGCCCTGACAAGAATAGCGAAGCTGTCATCCGGGTAAAAATCCTCTGGAACGGTAGTAGTCTCAATCGTCAACTGGTGGAACATCACCGCATACAGCTCTGGATTCTGCCGGGCAAAGTCCAGATAGGCTTCCATCAGTTGAACCATATACGTTTCCAGCGGGAGATCGGTTGTGACGCGGTCGAGATAAGCATAAAGCTGATCATTGCCGCGTTCACACAGCGTATCAATGATCTCTTCCTTGCTGCCGAAATATTCATATAGGCCCGCCGGGCTGTAGTCGATGCGCCGGGCGATAGCCCGCAGTGACAGGTCATCGGCTCCATGCTCTGCGACCAGTTCACGGGCGGCAGTCAGGATCGCTTCCTTAGTTCGTTCATGCCGCCGTTCACGGGGCGTTTTTGTTTCGCTCATGTACACCTAACACTATTTTATTTCCGAACACTGTTCGGATTATATCACAGGCATTTATCTTGTCAAATCTGGCTCTGACATT
>JBNKDD010000055.1:0-24146 GCA_050288085.1 Anaerolineae bacterium | reverse complement strand
TCCAAGATCTGCCGGGCAAAGACCATCAACTGCAAATCTCTTATCATGTCGGTTGAGAAAACAAACGGGTCTGGGCCCTTGTTCTCCCGACCGACGATCTCTCCGCGTTGGCGCTCGGCTAATTCCGATGTTAGCATTGCTTCTACTCCTGTGGGTTGGTTTGTGTTTCGACAAACACCATTTTACCAACCTCACAGGAGTTTTCACGTTTGTTGATCAGTTATGCGACACTCTCAAGTTATCAACCTGGCAGCCGCACAGCGGAGAATCTTTCTTGTTTTTTGGCTTTCTATTGCATCGAACCAATATAGCTCGGTATTTAATTTTCATGTAACATTGGGACTTGAAAAATCATTGCTAACTAGTCCAAAGAGTAGGCTAATCATGACAAAAGCCTCAATCCATCAACCAAAATCTTATGATACATTAGTCAAAGCTTTGCAATCACACGCACTAGAAAATCCTGATTCACCCGCATTTGGGTTTCTAACAGATGGCGAAAAACTGGAGCAAACCATGACCTTTGCCCAGTTGGATGCACGGGCACGGCAGATTGGCGCTTACCTACAGGATATCGACGCCATTGGTGAGCGGATCGTACTGCTTTACCCGCCCTGCCTGGAGTTTATAGCAGCGTTTATGGGCTGTCTATATGCTGGGGCTGTCGCTGTACCGGTCTCACCGCCACATAGTGTACACACTGCTCCACGTTTGCTATCAATACTCCAGGATGCTGATCCCTGTGCCATCCTATCAAGTGAATCTTCACGAGACATTCTTGATCTACCTAACATTGGCGAAGATATACATGATGTCCACTGGCAAGTCACCGAGATCCTTCCCGGTGACCTGGCGGCGGCCTGGAAACAACCGGAGATAAACAGCAGCACCCTGGCATTTCTCCAGTATACATCCGGCTCCACCGGTAATCCGAAGGGCGTCATAGTGACACATGACAACCTGCTGCACAACTATGCCATGCTTTACAGCAGCTTCGAAAGAGATACAGAGGATATTGTAACAGTAAGCTGGCTGCCCCTTTATCACGATATGGGACTGATCGGTCATGTTATCTCCCCGATGGTACACGGCTGTCAATCCATCATTATGTCCCCCTTCGCGTTCCTAAAAAGACCGATACGCTGGCTAGAGGCAATATCGAAATTCAAAGCACATGCGAGTGGGGGGCCGAACTTTGCATATAGGCTGTGCGTTGAAAAAACGACACCTGATATGCGAGAAGGGCTTGACCTGAGCACATGGCGGACGGCTTACAGCGGGGCAGAGCCTGTTCGCAGCGCATCATTTGATCGGTTTGCGGAGACTTTTGCGCCATATGGTTTCGACCCACAGGCACGCATCCCCGTTTATGGTTTGGCCGAGGCTACCCTGTTCGTGACCGGGGGTACGCAACCCTTCGACATGGTTACGGCAACGGTGAGCCGCAGCAAGTTAAGCGAAAATTCTATTGAACCGGCTTCACCTGATTCTGCTGATGCGACAACATTGGTCGGCTGCGGCCATGCCTGGCTTGAACAGGAAGTGGTGATTGTTGATCCCGACACCTGTAAGCAGGTGGAAGATGGCATTGTCGGCGAGATATGGGTCCGGGGTCGCAGCGTAGCCAAAGGTTATTGGAATAAACCGGAACTTACCAAACAAACGTTTGGGGCCGTTCTTGATGGGGAAGGTGGCTACTTACGCACAGGTGACCTGGGTTTCATACGTGAAAACGAGTTATTCATCACCGGGCGCGTCAAAGATTTGATTATTGTACGAGGCTACAATCATTATCCAGAAGATATTGAACTGACCGTAGAGAAGAGCCACGAAGCAATAAGGCAGGGTTCAGGCGCAGTCTTTTCACTGACGGATGGTGACACCGAGGAACTTGTCATTGCATATGAATTGAAGCGAGAGTACCGGCAGGCTGATCTTTCTGAAGTCGTCACGGCGATCCGTAGAAATGTTCTTGAGGCGCATCAACTCCCCATACATACCATTGTCTTCCTCAAGCGCGGAAAAGCGATGAAGACAAGCAGTGGAAAAATACAACGCCAGGCGATGAAACAGGCGTTCATGAATGGTCAACTCGAAGAGATTGCCCGCGATGGCCTCGATGAAATGCAGGCACGCGCTTTAGAAAATTACGTTGCGCCTGAGACGGAGACACAAACCCAGATCGTCGCTATCTGGAGCGAAGTTCTTGACCAACAAACAGTCGGCATTCTGGATAACTTTTTCGATATAGGCGGCAATTCGCTTACAGCAACTCAAGTGATCGCACGCATCCGGGAAACGTTGGAAAAGGATGTGCCCCTACGAACCATATTTGAGAGTCCGACCCCGGCGCTATTGGCTGAGGCGGTGGACGCTGCACCGGAAGCAGTCAGCTTAACAAGTGAGGATATCGACGAAAGCCACACGTTGACGTATTCACAGGAACGCATGTGGTTCTTGTATCAGATGGACCCTTTGAATGATGCCTACAACGTGACCGCATTTTTCCATGTCGAGGGTGAGTTGAATGTGGCGGCCCTGAAGAAAAGTCTTGAGGTTATCATACAACGTCACGAACCGCTGAGATCGGTTTATGTTATGCGGGATGGTAAGCCAACGCAGGTAACTCTCGACAAGATCGAGTTGCCTTTCGAACTGGTAGATTTGGGCGACTTTCCAGAACAGGAACGCGAGGCCGAAGCGATACAGCGCATCGGCGTAGAGATGCACCAACCCTTCGATATTGAAAACGGCCCTGTTTTTCGAACCAGATTGTATCGGTTAGATGAACAGAACCATATGGTGATGATGGTATTACATCATATCGTGTCAGATGCCTGGACATTCAAAGTAATCTGGCATGAGCTTGCCCAGTTGTATCAGGCATATGAAACCGGCACCGACCCGGCTCTGGAAGATTTGCCCTTACAGATGCGATCATTTGCAGCATGGCAGCGCACCATACTGAATGAAGAGTCACTGAAGGCACAGGCGGCCTATTGGAAACAACAACTGGATGGCGCGCGGGCAATACTGGAACTACCAACAGATTATCCACGCCCACCAGTCCAGACCTTTAATGGCAAGGCAGCCGATGTGCTGCCGATTGACAAGATTTCCGGTGCGATCAGGCGGTTGGCCGCAGAATTGGATGTTACGCCTTACATGATTTACCTGTCGGCGTTTTATATCCTGCTGTACATGTATACGCGGCAGGATGATATTCTGGTTGCCTCGCCGATAGCAAACCGCAAAACACTATCATCCGAGAGTCTGGTTGGCTCGTTTGTCAATACACTGGTGATGCGGGGCACTTTAAATCACGAGATGACCTTTGCTAATCTCATCCACCAGACACGACAAACTGCTCTCGAAGCCTATGAAAATCAGGATTTACCCTTTGACCAGGTCGTAGGGATTTTGCAGCCGGAACGCACCCCCAGCCACTCACCACTGGCTCAGGTGATGTTCTCCCTGGCAAACGCACCGATGCAGAAGCTGGAGCTTGGCAAAACAACCTGGCATCGAGTTGATACCAATCTGGGGGTGGCACAGTTTGACCTGAGCCTGACGATGCTTGACACAGCAGGGATGGAGGCTGCACAATTCAGCTATAATGCAGACTTGTTCGTTGATGAAACCGTTAGACGAATGGGTACGCAGTACATGCTCCTGCTAGAAGCCATCATCTTCGATGTGCATCAGCCCATAAGCAGCTTCTCACCTTACACTGAAGATGATGAAAAGCAGTTGCAGCTTTGGAATGATACACAGGTGGAATTCCCGGCGGATACCCCACTCCATAAGCTGATTGAGGCACAAATCGAGCGTACCCCAGATCGAATCGCTGCGACGTATGCAGGGACAAACCTGACATATACAGCGCTCAATGAAAAGGCTAACCAGTTCGCACACTATCTACAAGAGCTTGGCGTTGGGCCTGAGAGCATGGTTGGTATCCATCTGCCCCGGTCGCTTGAAATGCTCATAACACTGCTGGGGGTGATGAAAGCAGGCGCATCATATGTGCCGCTTGATCCTGGATTCCCACAAGATCGATTAGAGATGATTATCGAGGACTCTGGCCTGGCCGTTATGGTAAGCCGTTCCGATATCGTGGGCGATCTTGCGAGAGATGGCGTGCATGAAGTGTTAATGGATCGTGATGAAAATACGATAGCAGCGAATCCCACAACATCGCTTGCTGTCAACGTAAGCAGCTCTAACCTGTTGTACACCATATTCACATCTGGTTCTACCGGGCGACCAAAGGGCGTTCAGATCGAACACCGGTCGACGGTCAATTTCATCAATTCAATGCGCAGAGAACCGGGACTTACTGCTGATGATGTACTTATCGCGGTGACAACCCTCTCGTTTGATATCGCCGTCCTGGAACTGTATTTGCCGCTCACAGTTGGCGCACGTGTAGTTATTGCCACCCGCGAGGAAACACTGGATGGTAACAAACTCCGTGCGCTGATAGAACAGGAAAACGCCACCGTCATGCAGGCTACTCCTGCAACCTGGCAGCTCCTATTTGATGCTGGCTGGCAGGGTAAGGCCGACTTAAAGGTCTTGTGTGGTGGTGAGGCGATGCCGGTTGATCTTGCGCAAAGGCTGCTGGTGTGTGTGCAATCCCTTTGGAACATGTATGGGCCAACTGAGACAACTGTCTGGTCAACCGTCCATCATGTCGAGTCTGCTGATGGGTTCATCCCCATAGGCCACCCGATTGACAACACCATCATATATATCCTGGATAGTCAGAAACGCCCGGTTCCAATCGGTGTTCCCGGTGAGTTATATATCGGTGGGGATGGATTGGCGCGTGGCTACCTGAATCGACCGGAGTTAAATGCAGAGAAATTTGTCCCCGATCCGTTTCGAAAGACGCCGGGTGCTCGTATGTATTCCACCGGTGACCTGGCCCGGTTCCGGGTGGATGGCACGATCCAGTTCTTTGGACGCCTGGACTTTCAGGTCAAAGTACGCGGCTTCCGCATTGAACTGGGCGACATTGAAACGGTGTTGGGACAGCACCCAGCCGTCCGGCAAAATGTAGTTATCGTCCGCGAGGATACCCCCAACAATAAACAACTGGTCGGCTATATTATCACGGACACGCCAGATGTCGATTCGTTGATAGAGATACGCCAATATCTGCAAGACAAGCTGCCTTCATATATGGTTCCGTCTTTCCTCATGCCAGTTGACGAGTTCCCACTAACTCCCAATGGCAAGATTAATCGGAGAGCATTACCAAAGCCCTTAGTATCACAGATGTTAGTCAGCCAGGGCTTTGCTGCACCAACCGATGATGTCGAGCAAATGCTTGTCGATATCTGGAGTTCAGTGTTAAAGGTCGAGCAGGTCGGTATTCACGATGATTTCTTTAACCTGGGCGGGCACTCGTTACTGGCGGTAAGGGTAGTAGCTTCTATTGAGGAAAAGTTTGGTGTGAATTTACCGCTGGCGACATTGTTCCAGCGCCCGACAATAGCCCAACTTGCCGAACCATTGCGCGATGAAGCCAAGCTCGTTTCATGACGAATTGATGAGTTTGCAGCCAAAATTGAAGAGGCTTCAGGGGGGAGCAGGCAGCCTATCTTACCGGAGGCTGCCTCTATTATTGAACTGGCATGTGTTTGGGAACAGGATAACCCTGTTGATAACATTGAATAGGATTTGCTTAGACACTGATGGAAAATTTACTTAACCGAATTCTGGGATCATTACGACTTGGGCGCGCTCTTCGTTTTGTGTGGAAAAGTGATAGCCGCCTGGTAGTCGCCAACGCTATACTGGTGGTGACGCGCAGCGCCCTGCCACTCGCGTTCCTGTTCATCATAAAACTTCTGATTGATGAGGTATCTACAAGCCTGGGACAGGAAGTCCCACTAGAAGGCCTGCCGCAGACGCTGCGCATCGTAGCCGCCGGGGCCTTGCTGATGGCAGTTATTGTGGTATTGCGCTCGACAGCTGATTATATCCGCGAGGCGCTCGCTCAAACCGTCACAGACTATATGTACAGCATACTCCATGCGAAATCTATCGAAGTTGACCTGGAGTATTACGAAAATCCACAGTACTACGACTCGCTGCATCGCGCCCAACAGGAAGCATCATTTCGCCCTCTCAATATCGTCAATGGGTTACTGGATATTGCCTATTACAGTGTGTCTCTACTCGCCGTTGCCGGGTTGTTATTCACGCTGCACTGGGTGTTAACCATCGTGCTTTTGTTTTCAGTATTTCCCGGTTTGTTGGTCCGGTTACGCTACTCTCAAAAAATCTACCATTGGCAGAGACAGCGTACCCAAACCGAGAGGCAAAGCTCCTACTACGATATGATGCTGACAAACGGCCAACACGCAAAAGAAATGCGCCTGTTTGACCTGGGCCATACATTCCTGGGGCGCTTTGCAAAGCTGCGTGGACAACTGAGGAAAGAACGTCTTGAGATAATCAAACGGCGAAGCACAGCGGAGCTTATCACAGGCGTACTGACCATCACCATTGAGAACATAGCTTATGCTTTCATGGCCTATCTGGTTCTGCGAGGCAGCATCTCCATCGGCAGTTTCGTGCTCTATTTGGAAGGTTTCCGAATGGGGCAGGATTCACTGTACAGCCTGTTATATGCCGTAGCCGATTTGTATGAAGATAATCTCTTCCTAGCCAATCTATACGAGTTCCTGGATATCAAGCGGGTCGTCAAGGAGCCACAAAACCCCAAACCTGTGAGCACGAAACCTCAGAAGGGCTTCGTCTTCGAAGACGTGTCATTTCAATATCCGGCACTTACACGCCCGGTATTGGAGGATATCAACATTTCGATAGATGTGGGTGAAGTGGTTGCATTAGTGGGGGAGAATGGGTCAGGTAAAACCACATTGACGAAGCTGCTATGCCGTCTCTATGATCCAACAGCAGGAAAAATAACCTACAACGGTGTGGATTTACGCGACTATACAACTACGGAATTGCGTAAACAATTCGGTGTGTTGTTTCAAGACTATGTTAACTACAACCTCAGCGCAACCGAGAATATCTGGTTGGGAGATGTAGACGCGGAGCCAGACCCCCAACGCATTGAAGAAGTCGCTCGTATGTCCGGCATTCTCCCGGTGGTCAATAAGCTGCCAAACGGTTTTGATACGATGCTGGGCAAATGGTTTGACAACGGCGAAGAACTCAGCATCGGTGAATGGCAGAAGTTCGGACTATCCCGTGCTTACTGGCGAGATGCCCCGATCCTCATCCTGGATGAGCCAACAAGCGCTATGGACCCGCGCTCAGAAAGCCATGTATTTGATCGTTTCCGGGAGTTAATTGCCGGTAAGACAGCCATCATTGTCAGCCACCGGTTATCGACCGTGAGGATGGCTGATCGCATCTACGTTATGGAAAATGGTTCAATTGTGGAACAGGGCAAACATGACGACTTGATGTTGAAACGCGGCAAATATGCAGAGCTGTTCGAACTACAGGCCGTACATTACCGGTAAACCGGTATACGGTTTTTTCCCCACCTTCCTCGTTGAACGGGAGAGGTGGGGAACTGTTCCTCATGACCGACGATTTTGTGCATATGTGATCGCCTGCATCAACCGTTCACCTAGACACTGAATATTAGGCTGGCGGATCATCGTTATGTGATTTCCAGGGATCACATTGTATTGCATACCGTCCGTGGCGAGTTGCCCCCAGCGTTTTTCAGTCTTGAACTTCTTCCGGCTGTGGGCATCCTCACTGACGAACAGCGTGATCCGACCGGGGAAGGCACGCGGCATCACATAACGATCAAAGACTTGATCATGCGCAGTGACAATATCCTTGAGCCTTTGGATTTCTGGTGTGTGGGGAGTCCGATCAGTGAACTTCTCAATTTGTTTCCGTATGATCTCTTTGAGGACAATCCACAAGCGGCCTTCTAGAGCAAGCCCCAACATACGTATGTGCCAGGGCCGCTCAAAATACATTTTTTGCTCTTCATCAAGGACTGGCACATCAACCAGCGCTAACAGGCGAACATCGTGCCCCAGTTCGGTCAATCGCAAGGCAATGGCTACAGCATTTTTGCCACCGTTGCAATATCCACCCAATAGATATGGGCCTCTTGGCTGAAGCGCCTGAATAACCCCGATGTGATAATCTACGATTTCATCTTGAGTGCAAAGGATATCCTCTCCAGGATTCATACCCGAAGGCATTATGCAATAGAATGGTTGTTCAGGCTCAAAATAGGGCCTTAAAAAAGTGAAGTCTGAGCTATGCATCCAAAAGAAAGGCAGTCTGGATTGATCACCGATCTGGATAGGAATCAGTGATTGCAGTTTGTCATCAGTTCTAGTCGACAACATGTCCGTTCTATTCATTGGTGTTGCGAGCTGCCCGCTGATCATCACAGGTAACCCCCTATAAACTCAGGATTAAGCACATATCCAAACACAGCCCTGGTAAAGGCCGTACATTTAATTCACTGTTTATTAATACCTAAGGGTGTACGTTATTTGAGGCTTGTTTGGGCAAGATGTTAAAAGTATGGAATTTAGTTTCATATTTTTACCCCACAATTGCCTGAATGGGCAAGTCGGTGGAGAAGAAGAACTGCCAGCGAAACTTTACATCCCCGTGCCTGAGCCAATAATATTGATCCCCCGAAATCGGAGGTAAACTCGGCAAAAGAAACATATGGACTGAGGAAGCTGAAAAGGCTTTCATTGGAAACCAGGAGAAACCTAACCACCTATTATGATTTATACAGTCACACTCAATCCCGCCATTGACCGCGAATTATTGGTGCCTGAAATTGTGTTTGACGCCGTTCTGCGGGCAACCGGCTGGCAGGTTGATTTCGGCGGAAAAGGCTTTAACGTATCACGGCTGCTGGTTGGGTTCAATACGCCCAGTGTCGCCTTGGGATTTGTCGGTGGTGCCGTTGGGCAGATCATGGAGAAAGGAATCCAGGCACTGGGGATTCAGACTGACTTTGTCTGGGTTGAAGGGGAAACCCGCACCAATATCAGCATTCGATCCGAATCAGAATCCCATTACATCAAGGCGAATGAACCGGGCCCGGCAGTGACTGATAATGATGTCAGACGTTTGCTTGATAAAGTGGAATCGTTGGTCAGGCCCGGCGATTGGTGGGTTCTGGCTGGCAGCCTGCCTCCAGGGTGCCCCGCCACTATCTACTATGACATGATCACCATCATCCAATCTCATGGCGGGCAGGCTATCCTGGATACAAGCGGAGAAGCTCTCAAGCGAGGGTGTGAGGCCGCTCCGTTTGTCTGCAAACCCAACCTCATCGAAGCCGAAAATCTCACAGGACGAGCCGGAGCCACCCCTCTTGAACTCGCTGAGGCCATCCAGGAAATTGGCCCTCACCATATTGTTATTTCATTGGGAAAAAATGGAGCCTTATATCATGGGGAAGACGGCAGTTTTTCGGTTAAGGCTCCACCGATTGTTGAGCGTAACCCGATTGGGGCAGGCGACTCTATGGTCGGTGGCATCGTTTGGGCATTAAACCAGGGATATGACTTCCAGCAGGTTATCCGCTGGGGAGTCGCCTGTGGGGCAGCAACGGCCAGCCTTGAAGGCACATCCGTAGCCCAGAAGAAGGATGCAGAGGCTCTACTCTAGAGCACACAAAAAACAGGTAAAAACAGATAAGTTCTAGGGCAAAAGAAACCCGTTATCTGTTTCCACTGAAGACAGTCGCCGGGAAGACCGGTCAATCTTCTCAAGTAGATCAACATCGCCCGACTCCTGGCCGGGCGATGTCACCTTTTTCAATTAATCGCAAACAAGAATTGTTTGCCGACTATTGTTGAGCATGAAAGATCAGGCCGCTGCCGTTATCAGCGCTGAGGGTGAGGGTTGTCCCGTCGATTTGCCAGGTGCTGACCTCCCCCAGTGTCTGGAGGTAATGGCTTTCCTGATCCATACCAACCTCACAGGCCATCTCCGTCATGACAATCTCGCCGATGGTGATACCTGCGCCATCGATGCTCACCGTACCAGAGTAGCTGTTACAGGTTGCATTCCCGGAGATCTCTCCATTAGCGATGGTGGCACTGATAGACGTATCCGCAATCAGGGAAGAAACCGCATCGCCACCGATGATGAATGCTTCCAGCGCCCAGTTGGTTCCCTCCAGACTCAGATCGGAGGGCGGCACATTACGCTCGAAGATAAGAGAGGCGGTTTCACCGGAAAGTTCCAGAGTCGCTCCTTCCAGGCTCCAACCGTTAACACCGGCCAGGGCTTCGAAATACTCCTGCTCCTGATCCATGGTGCCTTCGCAAAACATTTCGGTTGAACCGATATTGCTAAAGCTGAGTTCGTTCACCCCAATGGTGTAATCTCCAAAATAGCTGTTGCAGGCTGAACCCGTGATTTGCATACCGTCAAAGCTGGCGGTGATGGTTGAGCCTTCTACCAGGCTATGATTATTCAAGCTGACGAGGTTCCAATCGCCGATCATCTCAGCGCCTACCATCTGGCTGCCAGATGCAGCACCGCTGTCGGCAGCGGGCAGCTGGGCGGTAGGCATGAGTTCTCCTGGTTCATCTCCGCCGGTACATGCCGCCATAAGTCCGCTAACGAGAATTAACAACAGTAAAACCGATTTCTTTATGAACATACTTCGCATATCCCTTTCTACTTTGTAAGCCATGTTCTGAGATAAAAACGTTCACAAGAGGCGTTTTGTTCCGCTTAGTTGCGCGAGATTCATTCTTGCTAGACAATGGAAATAGATTGTTATGAGCGATGATATGTCCGGGGATACCCGGCCCAGTGAAAAATATACCGGTCAGAATGATTCTCCGTTCGTACGTGTGTATTTTCCTAAGAAAGGATTTGGACGGGGAACCCGATCCATGCTGCCTCCTACCCGCCCAGCCTTGATCACCGATACGCTGATCCGGTCGCGTGATCAAGTTCCCGGAAAGCCCAAACCTGAGCAGCCAGAGCAGCGAGGCTGTCGGCTGCGTGGTGCAGCGATTGCCCTGGCTGGCGTTTCGGTGATTTGTTTACTCGTGGCAGGTGGCCTGTTAACCTGGGCATATACTGCCGATTTACTGCCAGTTGAAATTTCTGCGTGGATTACCTATCTCCTGAATCGGAGTTCTCTCTCCGGGGAGGGACTGATCACGACAACGCCTATCCCGACTATAACACCCACTCCCCCAACGGGGGGAATAGACGAACCAACTACCGAACCGGAAGAAGATCCGCCAATTGGTGTCACACCCCTGTCTTCGTCATCATCGAGTACGGGAGATGCTGATGCTATTCTTCAGAAAAACGTGCTGATGGTGTATGTCCCCGGCGGCACCTTTACGATGGGGGATGATTCCGTCCGGCGGGCCAATCCGGTCCATACGGTGACGCTTTCGCCCTACTATATCGATAAGCATGAGATCACCAATGCTGAGTGGGATGCCTGCGTGAAAGCCGGTGGATGTTCTCCACCCGGTTCTGATAAGGCTTACGATGGCACGCCATATTATGATCAGGATGCATTCGTAAATTATCCGGTCGTGTTTATCAACTGGCAGCAAGCCAACGATTATTGTGCATGGCGAAGAGCGCGACTGCCTTCCGAAGCGGAGTGGGAGATGGCTGCCCGCTGGAATCCAGAAGATGATACGGTGACACAATATCCCTGGGGCAGCGATCCCGATCCGGCCCTGGTAAATTATTGTGACGCGGGCTGCCTGTTGGTAGATAACCGCGATCAGACCTACCCGGATCACAATGACGGTTGGCCCCAGATGGCCGAGGTAGGGAGCTTCCCGGCAGGGGCCAGCCCGGTCGGGGCAATGGATATGGCCGGTAACGTCGCGGAATGGGTAGCCGACTGGTATAGTGACTATGATCAGTCCCCGGCGGAAAATCCAACCGGCCCCGATAATGGGTCGCTGCGAATTGTCCGGGGTGGGGCATGGGGCGTCAGCCTGGAAAATACCCGCAGCACGAGCCGGGCAGCCTTTGATCCGGGTGCGCAGATTGTCGGGCTTGGCGCACGGTGTGCAATCTCCGCTGATCAGGTTGAGATTGGTTCATGAGTCGTAAACAAAAAGAACAAAAAACCCTGGCAATGCGCGTCCTGGAAGGTCAGAATGTGGCTTATCAGGTGGTGGAGTTCCCCGAATCGATCCATGATGCCAGGGGGGTAGCCGAGCATGCTGGCATCCCGGCTGATCATGTTTACAAAACGCTGGTTGTCCAGGACAATGAGCCGCGATCAAAGCCACTGCTGGTGATGGTTGCCGCCGACCGCAGCCTCGACCTGAAAAAGTTGGCCCAGGAAGTCGGTGTTAAGAAGCTGCAAATGGCCCGCCATGTCGATGCCGAACGATTGACCGGCCTCAAAGTGGGTGGGATTTCGGCACTGGCCTTGTTGAACAAAGGCTTCTCCATCTACCTCGATGAAGAAGCCATTCTACTGGATAAGATCGTGGTCAGCGCCGGGCAGCGTGGGCTGAATCTGCGACTCGATGTTGATGACCTGATTCGCGTCACCGGGGCAGCACTTGTCGCTGCCAACGGTGAATAACCCCTATTCCCCAACCTCAAGCGAAAACACATAAGAAAAATCGAATTCCGGCCCCTGTAGGCGCGTACCGGCTGCCGGGTCATAAAGACCGATCCGAAGGTCGTATTCACCTGGGGGGAGATCGTCCGGCACGACCAGGGTGTGTGTATCCGGGATCAGGCCCCCGACCGGCCATAGATCGGTGGGATACAATCCCTGTCGAGGAACTCCATCCGACTGGGCGAGCAGGGTTTCATTGTCACCGGGCGGGGTCAGGTGAATGTAGACGGTATAAGGCGTATCCAGGTCAGCCAATGCTTCCCAGAAAAGCCTGATGGTATAGCCTTGCTGAGCCGTTTCGACCTGAATACCCCGCAGCCGGATCACGCCGGAGAAATCAACGTCTACCGGTGTAGCCTGCTCCGGGATTGGGCCGGGTTGGGCCTCAACGATCACCGTGCCGACGATTGGCGGATCGAAGAATTGTCCGTTTGCATCCGCATAGAGGCGATCCTGGCTCTCCCGTTCGTATAGACCGGTCTGAACAGTATAACGTCCCGGCAGCGCATCCTCCGGAATCCGCAGCGGCCAATCGGTGCAGTGGGATTGGCCCGCCTGCCAATCGACGGTTGGATAGTTGCCCAGACCAGGTAAGGAGTCGATTTCGGTCAGGCGTTGGGAGTCAACCCCAACGACGTGGGCAAATAGCCAATAGCTCTCCGGGGGCGTTTTTTGCGCCTCCCAACATATCCGCGCCCAGATGCGTTCGCCGGGATCGGTGCGAGGCGTGACGCTAGCCCCGATTAACCGGGCGAAATCGCCGACCTGCACATCGAGGGAGGTGTCATACTCCAGTTCAGCCGGATCGCTGACCGTTTTCGGTGGGGAGTAAGCCGGTAAGATAAATCCAAACAGGCTGATCGTCACCAACAAAAATGGAGGGATCATCCAGGCGGTGTTCGTCCAATTGGGCCAGCGAAATTCCTGGAAGATGTGCCACCAACCCACAGCCAACAGCAGCATGATCGAGACGTGGGCGGCCATTAACCAGCGCTGCTGAACGCCAAAGCGTGACTGGCTGCCAGAGATCAATGCGGTGACGTAAAAGCCAACGATCACGCTCCCCAGGACAAAGACCGCTCGTTTATCATCCGGGCTGAATTTTCCCGTGAACCAGCGCCAGGCCAGACCGGCAATACCGATCCCCGTATAAACGGTGAAAAATATGTACATCCAGTCCGGTAGGCGGATCGATCCCCAGGGACCAAACGATCCCCAATAAGAAAGGAACAACAGGGGAATACCCGACACGAACGATGGAGCCCCGCCCGGGCGACCCTCACCCCAAACCTCGTACAAGATCGTCAGGCCCAGCGGATCGCCGTACAGCAGCGTGTTACGGACATACCACCAGCCACCAATCGCCAACGCGATCAAGACCATCACACCGGCCCGCAGCAGGGTTTGCCAGGGGTGTTTCCAGGTCTCTGCGCTGACAACCACCGCCCCGACAAAAACTCCGGCCAGCGGAGCCAGTGTCCAGCGGGTTAAGAGGGCCAGGCCAAAGCCAATTCCCAGCATGATGGCGAGCCGCCAATCGAGTCCCTTCAGGGCCACATTGACCAGGAGCAGGGTCAGGGCGGTACTGATAACCGCCGCCAGAACCATGCTGTTGATGCTTGCCATCAGATAGAGGAAACTCGGCTGCAAGGCCGTCAGCGTAATGGCCCCAATCCACAACCAGCGGCCCTGTGTTTCATCCGGGACAATGCGCTTGATCAGGCGGTCGGCCAGGATCAGGATCACGATTCCCCAGATCACACTCAAGAAACGCATAATATGCGTGTTGAGTGCCGTACCGTGCCAGGGCCAACCCTCAATAGACCGCGGGTGGATAAAGTGACTCTTGTTATGCTCGTACCAATACTCCTGAGCAAATGCCGAGTTCTCTTCGGGGCGGTAGGAGTCGGCGGGCAGGTAGGCGGTCAGGGCGGCGGTGACAAGGTAATAAGCCGGGGGTTGGAAAAAGTGAGTCTCCGGCCCATCCAAATCCTGGACAGGGATGCGCTTTTCTTCAACGAGGTAGCGCACATAATCATAGTGATGATTCTCATCCCAGCTCTCGAAGATGGGAAACGCGACACTATATGCCGTGCCCAGCACAGCGAACAAAGCGATGACGATCAATAGAGGAATGGATTTTTTTTGCATGACCAGTGGATTATATGTCAGACTAGAGAGGGAGACTACAGATTCTTTCGGAAAATGAAACTTCAGCCTCCGTGATCCGTATATGTGATTAGCATCACAAACTAAAAGGTATCAATAATACTAACCACACCCACCTTTTATGATGATAATTGGCTGCAAGAGATTTATGGAGAAAAAACATGAGCGAAGAAAAGACTTTCGGATGTGAAGACTGCGCACTCCGGGCAAAAGCAGAGGCAAAGCCCAAGTCACTGGCCGGGCGTTTCTGGCGTTGGCACACGACCTGGTGCCCCGGTTGGAAGGCTTATCAGGAGTATCTGGCCGACCAGGAAAAAGCCGGACAGGCTACTGCCTGAGTCCATTGATCCAACACAAACATCAACCCTGTAAACTACTATTTACAGGGTTGATTGTTTTTAGTCCTTTGGTGGGATGATCTGGTACGGTGCACGCATCGTAGGATCGAGTTTGCGATGCCGCATCCGCACATCCCAAACCCGCAGCGCCGATTCGATCTTAACCGGCACGGACATTTTGCTCTGGCCGATGCGCCGGTCCTCAAAATAGATCGGAATTTCCTTGACCTTATAACCCAGTTTTTCCGTTACAAAGGCCATCTCGACCTGGAAATCGTATCCATTCGAATGGATGCGGTTTTTCATGTCGATGCCGATCAATGTGCCGCGCCGCCAGGCTTTGAATCCGGCAGTGGTATCCCTGGTCTTGGTTCCCAGAATGATCCGCGTATAGACCGCGTTGGCCCACCAACTTAACAAATAACGCCCAAAGCTCCAGCGTTCATCAAGTTTGCCGCCGGGAACATAACGCGATCCGACAACAACATCGTAGTCGTTTAGAAGTTCAAGCATCTCAGGAATGTAAGATGGTGAATGCGAAAAATCAGCATCCATCTGGACGATGAAGTCTGCATCCTTGTCCAAAGCCAGTTCAAAACCATCTTTGTAAGCTGTACCCAACCCCATTTTGCCGGGGCGTTTCAATACGCTTATTTTACCGGGATGTTCATCGGCTAACTGGCAGACAAGTTCCGCAGTGCCATCCGGGGAATTATCATCCACTACCAGAATGGACAAATCCGGGATTCCAAGTCCCCAAATTTCTTGACTGATTGGGCCGATATTATCGGCTTCGTTATAGGTTGGTATAACAACTATTGTTTTCATAGTTGGAGGAGTTTACCCTAATGAACCAGAATGGAGCAAGGCACCTGACAATGCTCCTATTCAGCACTTGAAAAGAAAAGAGGGGCAAATTCATGCCCCCCAACCGGATATCCGGTTTATTTACTCGATAGGCCGTGCTTCGACCAGCTTGGCCCGGACGATAACCCGTGAGAGATAAGTCCAGGATGCGCTGTCCCAGTCGGTGCAGGTAATCAGCGTCAGGATGGCCTCGTCACTTGGTGCAACAACACCCATCTCCGAAGGATCAACCGTCTCTACCCAGAGTATCTCATAGACGTACTCTACGTTATCACCCTGAGCGATGATCTGGTCACCAACGTCAAGCTGTTTCATATTACGGAAGAGGCCAAGTCCTTCTTCCGTCCTCACATGCCCGGCGATAACGGCATTGCCGAGCGTGCCGAGGTGAGCCGTACCTTCCAGGTGAGCCGCTTCGTCTTTGAAGGTACTCACATCCCAGGTATTACCGATGGCCTGGGCATCGACTACTTCCGTATCGATTTCCAGCTTGGGGATGAGCAGTCGCCGGGCCGGATCGGGTGGCTTGATGTGGCGGGTGGCGTTCGGAGCAGCGGCTGGCTGCTCCCCGCGATTAGCCGCGGTAGATACGTCAACCACATCAACCGGGGCCTGGCTATCGGCAGCTTCACCTGGCACTTCTGCTACCTGCACGTTCATCGGTGGAGCGATGACCTGCAAGACAATGAAGAGCGTTATCACGATGGTGAAGGCGATACTGCCTGCATACCAGTTGCGGTCACTTTGTAACCAGTCGAACCGGTCAACGAAGGATTGGGGCAGCCGTTCAAAGTACAGCAACAAGCCCCAGGTGCCAATCGCCAACCCGGCAATGACCAGCAGAGTGGTCACAATGCCGGACAGGATATTTGTCAACACAGCCATCGGAGCATTATTAGCCGCCGAGTGGGCGACATACCCGGTCAGCGGCAGCGTATCCGCACTTGATGATTCAGAGCTTGACCCTGAGCTGCTTGAATCACTCTCCTCCGCCGCCGCAGTCGATGTCGCGTTCGCGTTGGCCTGATCCGCCGTAGCAGTCGCCTGCGCTGAGGTTGTGGTGATGGTTAACCCAACCTGGTTGGATGCGATCTGGGTTTGCGGCACACTATTCCGATAGTAGTTTACATAGGCGGTGTGGTAGATCGTTTGTGCCGTCGCCGAACTACTGACCGTCGCGGGGATGGTCATGGTGATCGTCGTGGATGGATTTACAGTGCCCAGAGTAAAGGTCACTGTGTGGGTAGTTTGAGCTGCAATATCCTTCAGGTAAACCCCATGTGAGCCCTGAGCGACCGAGGCCGAACCCTGTGAGGAGGTAGGCGTCCCGATCGTCAATAAACTGTTCATCACGACAGTGACCACCACGTTAGTCAGTGGGGGCGTGGTAGAGTTCTTGGTCAGAGTAAGGGTATAGGTTACGGCACTACCCGCCGTGGTGCTGGTCGGGCTAACGCTCATGTACAGGGATGGATCGGTGGTAGTTGTCGTGCTAGATACGTTGATGGCAAAGTCCTGTGTGGTCGTTGTTCCGGAAGTCACCAGCAGTGGGCCAGCCTGATTTGTGGTCGGGCTGACGTAATCCGGATCATTCAATGTATCTTCGTCAAGGACTACATAGTAAAGGATGCCCGGTGGTATGCCCTCAAAGGAGTATTCCCCGTTAGAATTTGTAGTCGTATTGGCAACCGAGGTCAGGCCATTAAACAGGTATACACCCACCCCTGGAATATCGGCTTCCCCGATATCCTGGATGCCACTCAGGTTATCATCATCAAAGATCACACCCTCAATAGAGCCTGCCAGCGACGTGGTAATATCGGTGACGGTGCGATTCAGGCGTGAGTCGGTGACACTCTCAGCCGTGATGGTCGTGACATCTATGGTATTATTCGCGGTTCCAGTAGGCGGGGTAATACGATGTTCCAGGTACAACGCATTAATCGTGCCTGGGCTGATTGGGTTTGTCGTGTAACTTCCACCCCGAGTGACATTCTGGATCGGCGTACCGCCCAGGCTGGCACAGTCACCGGTGCTGACCGTCAGGCTTTGACCCCAACCCTGGCTGCCACCTGGGAAGCGGATGGTAAACCGCTCATCATCATCCCCGGTGTTGGTCAGGACGTGGCAATACGTTTGAGATGTCGTCACGCCAACGGTTGCGCTCCGGTTGGGCTCAAACGTTGCGTCCAGAGTACCAGCGAGGGTAGGCTGCGCAGGCTCCTGATCACAAACCTGATAGTAGGATGCGAAGACATTGGTGGTGCGCATAGCGCAGGTCCCATTGAGCCAGCCTTCCTCTAGTGTATCAACGGTGAGCGGAATGTGGTTGTTAACCACTTCATCATCGCCATCCTCAATTACGAAGGCGATGTGATAGGGTTCACCAGCCGTATTCGGTGGATAAGCATTAGCCGAAACCTGATAGGTTCCGGTGGTGGCGGGCACGTTCAGCGTGGGTGATTCGAGCCAGGGTGGTACTATGGTGCCGCCGGTATCCGGGGTCCGTCCAAAGGAGTATCCCTCAGGCAGCACGTCCTCATCAATTACCAGCAGGAAAGTGGCTGAACCGGTAGTGGGAATACCGTTTGCAGTTCCCACCAGGATATCGAACCGGTAAGCGCCATCAGCACCGGTGACTTGAGGGTTAGACTGGATAACATCAGCCAGAGGCTCATCGCCATCATATACACCGTTCCCCTCATCCACAAAGAGGAAAATCAGTACGTCGCTAACCGCGTTACCGGTACCGTAGGCCAGGTCAAAGCTGTACACCGTGCCGCTGGGGTCGTAGGTATCAAGATAGTTCGGGATACCGTCACTATCGCGGTCGCCGCCGCCTTCTACACCGTCAGGAGAACCATCGCCATCGGTGTCAAGCGTAAAGGCAAACCAGGGGCCTTCAACATCGACACGGGCATTGGCAAAGATACCCTGAGGTAGATCGCTCAGTACGACTTCCTGGGGATTCTGGATACCGTGATTACCAAATTTGACCGTATCCATATAGTGTTCTGGTAAGGTAGATTCATCCAACCAGACCCAATACCGGCCTTCACCTAACTGGTCGAAGGTATAGGTGCCATCCCAATCAGTAGTGACGCGGGCGACTTCTTGATCCGATGCTGGGTCAAAAACGTTGTCCCCAGTATCGAAGTAAAGCGCCACATCAACATACCGGAGGCCTGACTCACCATCGCCATCCCATAGGCGGTTACCATTGTTGTCGTTAAAGGCCATACCGGTGAGCCGCCCCGATCCTTGTGCGAAGTCGGTGTTCATCTGGGTCTGGGCTACCAGCAGGAAATTCACCACACCGGGGGCAGTGACAACTTGCGGTGCGAGCTGCTGGTCAGGCAGGGCCTCTTCAGGCAGGGTGGTGGGATCAACCACAACCCAGTATTCGCCTGCTTCAAGCCGGTTGAAGCGATAAGCGCCCTCAGCGTCGGTTGCTTTGGTTCCGATTGATAGATCGTTTGCTGGGTCAAAGGACAGGTCGCCATTATCCAGATAGAGCGAAACCTGTACGTTGACGGCTGGCGCATCCCCGCCGCTGATTGCTCCATCTTCGTCCATATCCACCCAGATCACACCACCGACAGCTTCCTTTCCGGTGGGCGTCGCGGTGGCCTCGGTGGTCGGGGTAGGTGTATTTAACTGGTCGTCCAGCGTCGGGACGGCTGTCTCTTCTTCGGTTGCTTCCGGAGTTACTTCTGTCTCGGAGGCTTCCGGGGTTTCAGTCTCCTCTGGCGTCTCAGAGGCTTCAGTCTCCTCTGGAGTTTCTGAGGCTTCCGGGGTTTCAGTGGCTTCAGTCTCTTCTGGGGTCTCTGAGGATTCCGGAGTTTCAGTAACATCAGATGTTTCGGAAGCGTCAGGTGTTTCAGTCTCATCATCTTCCGGCGTATCTGAAGGCTCCGGGGTCGTCGTATCCTCTTCGGTTGCCTCGTCAGTCGGCTCGACCGTATCGGTCGGCGTTTCGGGCGTTCCTTCCTGAGCGAACGCACCGGTTGGCGGCGCAAAATTAAACACGGCCAACAACAGAACCACCATCATCGCCACGATCCGTGTCCAGGCCACCGGCTGCGGTTTGACATTGCTGAGCAGGTCACGCAGGTTAAAGATGGTCAGGTACACGATAGCGAGTATGATGATAGAAACTGAGATTACCATAGCCAGGGGGAATGGTTCCGGTTCTAGCTGAATAGTGACAGCAGAAGAAACGGGTGAGTTAGAGGACGGGTCAGTATGGTTATCATTTACGTTGGTTGTCCCATTGCCCGGCTGTGCATTTTCGAACGGCATCAACCCTGAAAAGACATACCCGTCAGCGTTAAGCACTGTCTCAATTCTGACAACGCCTACATCACCGGGTGTGCCCTGGGGATTCAGTATGCCAACGTTCACCGGGAAAGTCGGGAAGTCGGTCCAGGTCAGAGCTGCCAGATCGGCAAGTGATGCCGGGCAGGCAGAGGCAATTGCCCGCTGCCTCTGCAAAACAGATTGACCAGGGCCAAGATCATCAAAGATGAGGATGCCGTCAGTGGGAACACCTGAAGCAGGTGCCGCGTCGCCAGCATCCATGTTTTCGGCACAGATGATCCAGGTAATGCTATCGCCAATAGACAACCTGCCGCTGCCATCGTTATCCGCCCAAATGTGGGTTTTTGCGATAGCCACACCGTTCACAAGATTAAGGCTGGCATTATCCGTATTATTCGCCAGATTGTCATCATATTGATCGCCGGGGAAGACAGTGGCATCAAAAGCCGGTGAAATTGAAGTAGTGTCTGCCGGTTGTGGCCCACTGGGCGCTGACGGGTCAAAGGGAACTGAGGAATAGAAGGAGAGTTGAAGCTCAGCCGTATTGCCTGAGGTGATGCTGATCCCACTCCAGATACCAGTTGAACTGTTATAACTGCCGGTGGTGGCACTCGCAGATTCATAATTTAGATCATCGTCGATATTGGTGATCTCGACCCGGGCATTTGTGGCATCCTCCGGGCCGTTGTTAGTAACAGTAACCGTGAAGGTTACAGACTCGCCCCGTGCACTTCTTTCATCGTTCACCACTACTGCCAGTTCAGCTTCGTCGGCGGTGAACCTCACCGCTACATTGCTGCTTGAGAAGTCCCTCGAAGTAGGAACATCATTGTCCTCGCCGGTAGCTGTCAATGAACTGGTAACCGTTCTTACACCGGTTGTATAAGCCGGGTCCATATAGGGCGGGCTGATAAAGGTGGGGCTACCAGTTTGCGCCGGAATGGTATAGGTACAGGTATACGTATCACCTGCCTGCCCATTGGGAGCCAATAGAGGCAACCCACAGGTGGTAGAACCAGGGGCAGGAAGTGCCAGTATGTCGCCGTATACACTGTCATTAAGGGCAGTGATCAGGACAGATTCGTTCGTATTATTGTTCTGGATATCTACCGTAAAGGTCACCTGATCGACTGTTATGGAATCAATGCCCACCAGGGTCCGGTCAGGCGTCTTGGTGACGGTGAAGTTGGGCTGGGTATCCAGAACGTTGACATCGACATCATCTGTTTCTGTATTGGTGGCAGGGCTGCCGCCAGTTGACACATCAACAGTCACCGTGTTGGTGAGGGTTCCCGGTGTCAGAACCATATTTCGGGTGTAGGTACATGTGAGCGTTTGCCCAAAGCCGATCAAGGCATTTGCTCCTGGGCAGCTACCTGCATTTAAAACGCTGGTAGGCCCGCCCAAAACATCGTCGTATATATCGATGATTTCGATCGTTGCAGAATGTTGATTCTGGATACTCAGCGTATATGAAATGTCAGTCCCGACTTCGTTTTCACTGACAGTTGCCGGGTTGGCCGTCAACGTCACATTGATATCGGGAGTCTGGGCAAGTGGAGCTGCATAGGCTGGGGTAGCGACAAACAGCAGTCCACCAACCAGGATAAAAAACAAGATCCCAATAATTGATGTATAAGTCCGATTATGTTTGAGTTTCAACATAAGATTGCTTCCTTTATAAAGACGAAGCTAAAATAACCTCTGATAATTGGTACACCCTCATTCATTATACCATTATACGTCTATTGAGAGAATGGGAAGAAAAGGTGATGAGGGTTGGTAGTTGGTTAGGACATCAGTGGATGGTTCTTGATATCTCTGACCAGTTCGACAAGGTTATATGAAACGGCCAGTGAAAAAGCCTGATCCATCGTGTTCCGGGCCGTATCGACCTCATCCCATTTCCAGAGAAAGTCGGCGAGATTATAGCCGGTATAAGCTAACCCGATTTGGTCATCAAGTACCTGCTGCAAGCTAAAGGCTTCCTGCCAGGTTTCCAGGGCCTCGGCCTGATGCCGGCGAACCGCGTAGATCGTCCCCAGGTTGGTCAGAATGCGGGCCTCGCCAAAGGCATCTGCTAAGGAGCGCATCAGTGCCAATCCCTCCTGTAAACAATGCTGCGACTCTTCGAATTGGTCCGCCTGGTGATAGGCCATTCCCAGGCGCAGCAGGGTGCGGGCCTGATTAGGATAATCCCCCACATCCTGAAACCAGTCGAATGCCTGCTGTTGTAGTTCGATAGACTGACCGGGGTTGCCCTTAAACAGCGCCAACTTCCCCCTGGCAGCCAGGATTTCCCCATCAATATGCGCGTCGATCTGGTAGAGCAGTTCCTCTGCTTCTTTGAACTTCTGGTTTTGCAGGGCCAGATTTACCAATCCGATGACCGCCCGACGGCGAGCGGATTCAACTTCATAACGCCGAGCAGTAGCAGCGGCCCGTTGATAGGCTCCATAGGCTGAGGCTGTTTGTCCGAGCGTTACAAAAAGCTGCCCGATTTCAAGCAGCGCTTCGGCCTGACCGGCAAAATCACCCTGCTCACCAAACAGCTGGATGGATTCGTTGAGGCAGTCGATGGCGGAATCCGTCTCGCCCAGCCAGCGATAGGCTACCCCTAATTCCATCTGAACCCGTGCCAGGTGACCGGTATCACCTACTTCTTTCAATTGTTCGACGACCGATAACAAAACGATCCGCCACTGCGCCCACTGCCCCGACCGCCTGACTGCCGGGGCAAAGTGTGATACAAGGTCGCCGGATCGTGCTGGCCGGTGACCGATCAAGGTCAACACTTGCTCAACCGGGCGGCTGTGGGGCGGTTCCTGGATCAGCCATTGGTCAACGACGTTCTCTAGAAGCTGCCCGGCGTTGGCTGATTGCTGTGCTTGCGCCTCTACAAAACGTCGGGCTAAGGCATGCATGGTATATCGGAAGCCTTCACCTCTGGCCTCGATCATCGATCCGGCGATCAATTCCCTCAGGCATTGATCGAGGGTTTGGGCGGGCAGTTGAGCGATACCTAGCAGGTCGCCCCAACCGGCTCCGGCAGCAGGCAGCAGTGAAAAAGCAAAGGCCAGTTGGCGCGCCGGTTGGCTGAGTGCCTCCCAGGTACGGCTGAAAAGTTCACTGAACAGGGTTTCGCCCTGGGTAGTCTTGAGAGTCGCCAAATTGTTTAGGATGCGGTCTAAAGGGAAAAAAGTTAGCTGGCTGACGATCAGCCGCCCGGCCATCGGGTTACCATCAACAGTACGGTAGATGGTCTCTAACGCCTCATCATTGAGCTGACGGGTCGATGAAACGCGCAGGGTTTTCCCCCATTCGCGGAGCAGTGCGACGAACTCCGGGCGGGACAGTGGTTCAACCGGCAGGCGGCTGACCGGTACGGCTGTGTCCTGCCATTGGCGGGCTGTTATTAACAGCCGCCCAGAGGCGATCATAGCATGAAGCTGTTCGAGCAGACTGGCGTAGGCCCCTTCCAGAAAATCCGCGTTGTCAAGTACAAATAAAGTGGGCCGCTGATGGAGTTTAATGCGCAGCCCGGCCTCAAGGGCTTTTGGCTCGGATGCCGCCAGGTGTTGATAACCCAGGCTGCGGGCCAGCGCGGCCAATACGGTGATCGGGTCTGCCGGAGCTTCGAGGGTCACCCAGGCAAAATCCTCAAATCGCTCCCCGCCGATCAGGCGCTCGGCGGCGGCCCGCGCCAGCAGGGGTTCCGGAGCACCCCCCTGGCGCCGCTCCCACTCCGCGCCGAGGGCGAGCGCCTCGGCTTGCAGGTACCGCGGCGCCGCCCAGGTCGGATATCCCGCGGCGGTCTGCTCGAGCAGCTCGAGACT
>JBNKDD010000054.1:0-24634 GCA_050288085.1 Anaerolineae bacterium | reverse complement strand
CCCATCACGTAGGGGCAAGGCGTGCCTTGCCCACTGTATCCCTATGATTTGTTTGAGGAGTGCAATGGCTTGAGCGACACAGCACAGCTTCACGGGCTGGTAGTCAAATCTCAAAGTGGATTCTTTACGGTAGAAACCGAGCAGGGCTTGATCACCTCACAGGTGAGAGGGCGCTTGCTCCAGGAGCGGCTGGATACCGACCCTGTCGCTATTGGTGACAGCGTCAGTATCTCCCTCCAACCGGACGGCTCCGGCATGATCGAGGAAGTCGCCGAGCGCGAACGGGCTTTTATCCGGCAGAAGCCCCCTGCCGAAGGCCGCCGCGCCGATAAGCTCCCCGACCGGGGGCAGGTCATCATCGCCAATCCCGATCAGGTCGTCTTTGTCTTTGCCTGCGCCCAACCGGCCCCTCGCCTGAAGATGCTGGATCGCTTCCTCATCATTGCCGAACGCGCCCACATCCCCGCCATGATCTGCGCTAACAAGCTCGATCTGGTCAAACGCCGGGAGGCCAGGGACTATTTCGAACTTTACAAGGCGCTGGGCTATCCTGTTTTTTACACCAGCGCCGCCAACGGTAAAGGCATCAAAAAGCTGCACAAAGCCCTCTCCGGGAAGATATCCGCCCTGACCGGCCCATCGGGTGTGGGCAAAAGCAGCCTGCTCAACGCCATCCAACCGGGGCTTGGCCTGGCGGTAAAAACCATCAGCGAAGCCACCGACAAGGGGCGGCACACCACCGTAGCCTCTGAGTTGTTCCCCCTGGCCGAGGGCGGATACGTCGCCGATACCCCCGGCATCCGGGCGATTGGACTCTTTAACATCGAACCCTCTGAGATCGACGGCTATTTCACCGACATCCTGCCTTATATCAACGACTGCCGTTTTAGCGACTGCCGCCATGAGAATGAACCGGGCTGCGCCGTCCGCGCCGCCGCCGAACAGGGGGATATCTGGCCCGAACGCTACGAGAGTTATCTGCGCCTGCGTGACGAAGTCGAAGAGGCTTATTACCGCTGCTGATGGGACTAATGTACTGGGTGCTGGGTGCTCCAGGCACTATATGATATGAGTTGTGCTGTGAGAAGGTTAGAATTTCATAACAAAACAGTTAAGCCGGTAGCGCGGATTCCAGGTATCCTTAAAATTAGGGAACAGTTCAGAAGTTGAATCTTTGATTGTGATGTCAAGTCCTACTACTATTGAGGAAATGATCCGCCAACAGCGCACGGCTATCAACTGGCGGAAACAAGCCAAACCATTAAATGTGCTGCGTACCGAGATTGCAGAACAATCTCGTCCACGTTACCTCTTAAGCCACTTGCACTTACCCGGAGCCGATTTGGCGATTATTGCACGGCTACAGACCGCCCGCCTGGTCAATGACCAGGGCATACCTTTTGATACGCCGGTTGCACGGGCGATGCGTCTCCAGAAGAAGACCGGGGTCGCTGCCCCGGTTGCTGCTCTGCTGGTCGAAACCAACGACCCGAAATCCCTTCAGGCAGTTTGTAACCATATCCATCTGCCGGTGATCCAGCGCGACATGATCATCGATACCTACCAGATACACGAGGCGCGTGCTGCCGGAGCGGACGGGATAACCCTGATGCCGGGGCTGCTCGATGATGACCTGCTCCGCGAAGCCCTCAGCCTCACCCAGCGCTTGACGATGACCGCCCTGATCGAAGTCCAAACCGATGAGGACATAGAACGCACCCTCCCTCTCTATCCGCGTCTGATTGGTATCAATAACCATCAGATCGAAACCGGTCAGATCGATCTTGGTATCTCCGGCTACCTCCGTGATAAAATCCCGCCACCGGCTACCGTTGTCAGCCTGGGGGAAATGACTTCACCCGACGCCATCCACATGGCAGCCGATATCGGTGCCCATGCCGTTTGCATTGATGAGGAATTGGTACTTGCCGGGGACTGGAAAGAATCCCTCTACCCTGATGCCCAAAGAACCTTATGAAACCCTTGACTCGCATATCATCTGGCAGAGCCAGTGGTATTGCGTTCGTCAGGATCGGATTCGCCTGCCCGACGGCAGCGAAGGACAATACAACGTTGTTGAGCGGCTGGGCGGAGTCTGGATCGTACCGGTGCTGCCTGATGGTCGCCTGGTCTTGATCCGCAACTATCGCTATACCATCCGCGATTGGCTGTGGGAAGTCCCGGCTGGCGGCTTACAACCCGGCATTTCCCCGCTTGATATGGCCCGCCGCGAGCTGGCTGAAGAGATCGGTGGAGTCGCCGACAGCATCGAACCGGTTACGGCCTTCTACACCATGCCCGGAATCGGCAATGAGAAGGCGCACATCTTCCTGGCAAAAGGGGTCAGGCTGGGCCAGCCCAACCACGAACCCACCGAGGTCATGGAACGCCACGTCTTTTCAATAGAAACGGTTCGCGCTATGATCACCAGCGGTGAAATGGCCGATGGGCCAAGCGCATTGGCCGTTTTATTATGTCTACGCTATTTGTAAATTTGATTTTTGCTCATGCCCAATCTCGCGATTCGAGGTTGTGAAGCGATGAGTTTTAGTTGTTGATCAAGGACGCTACATTACGCATGCTACGTGCCATTATTTTTGACATGGACGATACACTTATCGATTGGAGTGCAATAGGCCGGTCGTGGATCAGGTTGGGGCCAGAACATCTGGCCCCCCTTTATGCCTATCTACAGGAAGAAGGCCATACCCTGCCTGACATCGCCGAATTTGCCCAAACCTATAACAAGATATCTCGCCTCCTATGGGATCAAACCGGCCCACCGGATTGGATTGCACCCACCCATCGCCGGATGTTACAGGTTACCCTGGATAACTACGGTATCCAGATCGAACAGGCCAGCCTCGATCAGGCTCAAGGTTTACTAGACTGGGATCTGGTGCCGGGTGTCACCGCCCTTCCCGGCGCAGATGCCATTCTGCGTGAACTACAGGCAGCCAGGCTTCGCACCGGGATCCTGACCAACACATCTAAACCGGTCTGGATGCGCGATATCGAACTAAAGGCTCTCGGCCTGTTAGATTACCTTGATGTACGCATGACAGCCGGTGATATCGGCAAACTCAAACCGCACCCCGAACCTTTCTGCACCATCCTGGAACAGTTGGGGGTTCGACCGGAAGAGGCCGTTTTTGTCGGCGACAGCATCAAACATGACATTGCCGGGGCACAGAACGTCGGGATGCGCACCGTATGGAAGCGCCACAGTCGGGCAATCTATCATGACCAGATTCGCCCGGATGCCATCATCGACGACCTGGGCGATCTAATGGAGGTATTGGACGGCTGGTATCCCGGCTGGCGGGCCAATTAAGTTGGGGCGAAAAGACAAGGGACTATTGTCTTTTCCTACTTTATGGGGGGAGATGTGTTACAGGCAATTTTATTTGACTTGGACGCAACACTGATTGATTGGGATCAGGCGGTGGTCGATTGGCATGAGCACGGCGTCACCTGCCTCCGCCCCATCTATAATTACCTGCGGGCGACCGGGCACAACCTGCCCAGCCTTCAATGGTTCGTCGAAGTCTATGAATCCCAGGTACACCATCATTGGGCCACCACCGCTAAACCCCCGGAGTGGAATGCGCCTCGCCACATCAATATGTTAAAAGCCACTCTGGAGCAGTTAGAGATCGCGATCAATCAAGACAGCCTTCTTCAGCTTCAGCGGCTCTTTGCCTGGACCTTATTCCCCGGTGTGAAGAACTACCCGGAAACCCTGGATGTCTTAAAGGCAATCCGCCAGGCTGGTTTGAAAACCGCCCTTGTGACTAATGCCGCCCTCCCAATGTGGATGCGCGACGCGGAACTGGCATCTCTGGGTCTGCTCGATTACCTTGATGTCCGTCTGACAGCAGCCGACGCGGGCAAACTCAAGCCCCACCCGCTGCCCTTTCAGATCGCATTGGAGCGGCTGACCATTGAGCCGGACGAAGCCGTCATGGTGGGCGATAACCTGGATGCGGACATTGCCGGAGCGCACGCCGCCCGGATGCGCGGAGTCTGGATCAAGCGCTATGAGGTCAACGAAAACGGCACCGTGAAGCCCGATGCCACTATCAACAACCTGAACGACCTGCTTACCGTACTCGATAACTGGTATCCCGGCTGGCGATCTGAGAATTAGTATCGATTGAATTTACGCTGTACTCCATCGCCATGACATCTGCCCCCCTCGCAAGGCTGAGAGCACAACACTTTTTGGAGTAACGTTTGTTTTTAATCAGGAATCGCGCTCTCTACCTAACAAACCCGTCTTATCCCCCCTCTCCAAATTGGAGAGGGGGTTAGGGGGTGAGGTCTAAAACGGCTCACTTCAAAACCTTTTTTGCAAAACTGTCGTATGGTCAGCCTTGCAAGAGGGGCGAATCGGGTAAACGCGCATACGTATTTGCCCGATGGGGGGGCAACATGAAACACGCAACAGGAAAAAACACATGAAACTCAAAGCCGTCATTTTTGATCTGGGGGGCACGCTGCTCCATTATCATGACCAGAACAACGACGACCCGAAGCGCCCTTACCGCACTGTGACATTGGCAGGCATCCACCGGATCTACAATCACCTGGTAGATGAGGGCCACTCACTGCCCGAACCTGCCCGCTTCTCCGAGATCGTAGATAACCACATCGGTGAGGCATACCGGGCCGCAGTTCAGGAGTTACGTGGTGGGACTATCGAGGCCCCCATCCGTGCCGCATTCGCCGAGGCAGGCATTGATCTGGTAGATGGTAACTGGGCACAGCTTCGACAAGAATTCTACCAAGCAATTGACGATATCGTGATTCCCCGCTCCGGCCTGAAGGACACCCTGAGCACTTTACAGGATCAAGGTTACCAACTGGGTTTGATCTCCAATACTTTCTGGGCCGCTGACCTTCACGACCGCCACCTGTCCGAGCATCACATCCTGGAACATCTCCCCCTGCGCATCTATTCATGTGATGTTCCCCGCGTCAAACCCCACCCGTCAGTTTTCGACATGGCTATCAAGCAGTTGAATGTAGCCCCCGGTGAGGCGATCTATGTTGGCGACCGGCCCGACGTAGATGTACACGGCGCGCAGCAGGCCGGTTGGCGCGGCATTCTGATCCGATCCCCTTATCTTGACCAGTCACTCGGCACTGTCGTTCCCGATGTCATCATCGACGAACTACCCGACCTGCCGCCCGCATTGGAGCAGTTATCATGAGCACCAGCCCGGAACCGGTTGTCTATCTTTATCATGGTCAGGATGAACCCCGCCTGAAAGAAGCCCTGGATGCTTTTTGTGCAAAGGTGGTTGATCCATCCACCGCCGACCTCAACACCACCCGCCTGGAAGGGAAAACCCTCACCCTCGCTGACATTCAGGCAGCCGCAGGCGCATTCCCTTTTATCGCCGATAAGCGACTGGTGTTGGTCACCAACCTGACCGAATCCTCTAACCGCAAAGAGTTAGTCGATGGACTTGATCAGGTATTCGCCGGGTTGCCGGAATGGACCCGGCTGGTCTTTATCGAAACCGGTTTGCAAAGCCACTCGCAGGATTCCCAGGCAGAGGGCAGGCGTAAAACGGCCCGCAAGCAAATTCTGAAGAAACTGGTCAACGTGGTGGAGAACAACCCCCGCGGCCAGGTTAAAAGTTTCGCTCCTCCAAACAAGAAAGAGTTCGCCCGGTGGATCAGCAACCGGGCCGCCCATCATGGATTTGACATTGACCGGAACGCGGCAGAACTCCTCGCCAATCGCATCGGAGAAGACTTGCTCCTCGCCGACACGGAACTGATCAAGCTCTCTACTTATACCAACCGGGAGCGTCCGATCACCACCGAAGACGTTGACCTCCTGACCCCATACCCGCCGGAGGTCAGCATTTGGAACATGGTCGATGCTATCGGCCAGCGCAAGGGCGGGGTAGCCCTCAAGATACTCGACCGGCTGATCGACGAGGACAAGGAGCCGCTGATGATCTTCGGGATGATCATCCGCCAGTACCGCCTGTTGATCCAGATGCGCGAGCACCTGGACTCCGGCGGGACGGTGGGCAGCGCATCCCAGGCCCTCAATATGAGTAGTTTTGTTGCCAAAAAAATGGCCGGGCAGGCCAATCACTACCGCCTGGATCAATTGGAGCGGGTTTACCGCCGTTTATTCGAGTTAGACACCCAGATCAAGAATGGCCAAATCGAACCTCGATTAGCCCTGGAAGAGTTCATCGCCCGGATGTCCAAGAGCAAACAACCCGCTTAGGGATATGTATATGTAGGTTGGAGGTTTCAGTGAAGATTTTGAACCGGAACCGCAACCGATGTTCCATTGTCTTTATGATGCAGCGAGTCTGAAACAAGGTCGTAGGGGCACAGCATGCTGTGCCCCAAAAAGAACGATTTTCCGGGTCGAATTCATTCGACATATCATCTTGAGCCGGGCGTTTCAACGCTCGGCGGCCTACACAAACAGGTCAACCACCTCGAACTTATCGACATCAACCAGCCCCACGTCCGTCAATTTCAGGCTGGGAATCACCTCCAACGCCATGAAGCTCATCGCCATAAACGGATCGTGCAGCGTTGACCCCATCTCTTGAGCCGTGTGGAGCAGCTTATCCATCGTTTCCCGCACCTCATCGACCGGACGATCCGACATTAACCCGGCGATAGGCAGCGGCAGCTCGGCCAGGATATTCTCACCTTCTGCCGCCACCTGGCCGCCGCCCATCCGCGCAACGGCTCTGGCCGCCGTCATCATACTTTCGTCGTCCACCCCGATCACCACCAGGTTATGATGATCATGCGCAACCGTCCCGGCGATAGCCCCACGCTTGAGGCCAATTCCCTGGATGAACCCCTTGCCAATATTACCGGTCGCTCGGTGACGCTCAATGACCGCCATCTTCAGAATGTCTCGTTCAACATCCGAGACTGCTTGCCCATCGACCTGTTTAATCTCTTCGATCTGGTGTTTTGTTACCAGTTGATCGGGAATACTGCCGATCACCCGGGCCTGTGCGCCTTGTGCCTCAATCGTGAAATCAACCAGATCCCACAAAATATTCATCGAGCTTCTGAGCTCTATCGACCGGGCCGGTGTATTGTCCGACAGCATCCTGCCATTTTCGGCCACCAGGTAGCCACCCCGGTAAACCTGTTCAGGAACTGGGTTATTCAGATCGGAGAAAATAATCAGGTCAGCCCGTCGCCCTGGTGCAATCACACCCCGATCCCGCAGGCCAAAATACCGGGCGGAGTTAATAGTCCCCATCTGAATCGCCCGCACCGGGTCGATCCCGTTCTCAATCGCAACCCGCACCATATAATCAATCGACCCCTGATCGATCAGATCGGCGGGCTGGCGGTCGTCGGTGCAGAAGCAAATATTCTGGCTGTTCTCCGGTGTAATCAGCGGCAGCAGCACCTCAAGGTTATGGGCATTGGTCGCTTCCCGGATAAAAATCGTCATCCCCAAACGGAGCTTTTCCCGCGCTTCTTCGACACTCGTGCATTCGTGATCAGATCGTATACCGGCAGCGACATAAGCATTGAGGTTTTTCCCGCTCAAACCGGGGCAGTGCCCATCGATGACTGTTCCCTGAAAGGCTTCTAATTTTTCCAGCATCCCCATATCGCCATAGACCACGCCGGGATAATTCATGACTTCGGCTAGGCCCAACACCCAGGGATTACTGCACAGGTGCTCAATGTCGTGAGCTTCAAGCCGCGCCCCTGCCGTTTCCATATGAGTCGCCGGGACACAGGAGGAGGCCATCACATACATGCTCAGATGCCCGTACTTGGCCTGATCGAGCATGAAGCCGATCCCCTCCAACCCCAGCACATTGGCGATCTCGTGTGGATCGGTTACCACCGATGTCACCCCGTGCGGGATCACCGCATTGGCGAATTCATGCGGGGTGCACAGCGAACTCTCGATATGGACATGGGCATCAATATAACCGGGCGCAACGTATTTCCCATCCAGATCAATAATCTGCTCAGACTCATACCCCTCCCCGATCCCCACAATCCGGGAACGGCGGATGGCAATATCGGTCAGGTAAACCTCCCCCGTAAACACATTCACCAGGTTCGCATTCTTGAGCAGCACCGCCGCGACCTTACCACCTCGTGCAATCTCAATCAGTTTTTGTCGTTCCATCTTTCACCATCCATTCTCACTGTGAATTTCCATAGGGACACAGACCTTCGGTCTGTGCATGCACATCACATGTCCCAGGGCGAGATAATGTGCCTTTGGAGTTTAAACCGACAATTAACCTCAAACCTGACTCCCCTCTCCATGAGGGAGAGGGGCTGGGGGTGAGGGCCATACGGCAATTGTCGAATTATTCTCTTAATCCACATAAGCTCGCAATTAGCAATCGGGCAGGCGCATGGCCTGCCCGACAAAACACACTCGACAGAATTTACTCCGGTGGCAGCGATGCCCCTCCCGGAAGCCACGCACCTCGCCCGGCTTCCCCGAAGAACTCGCCCTTATCCACTATCACCTTCCCCCGACTCAACACCGTCCGCACCTTGCCCTGCATCGTCATCCCCTCAAACGGGTTATAACCGGCCAGGTAATGCAGATCCTCCACTTTGACCTCGACCTGCGACTCCGGGTCATAGATCACTAGGTCAGCATCACTGCCAGGGAGGATCGCCCCTTTACGCGGATACAGCCCAAACAACCGGGCCGGATTCTCCGTCATCAACCTGATCAATTGGGGCAGCGGCATCGACTCGCGAAAAGTGGTGTACATCGCTGGCAGCAGAGTCTCGACCCCAGGCAGCCCGCCCGGAGTTTGCGTAAAGTCAGGCGTTGCGACCTTCTGTTCCAGCGAGTAATCGCACGTATCGGTTGACAGCACATCAACTCGCCCCGCCACCACATCCGCTCGGAGCGCTTTATTATTGGCAAAGTGTCGCAGGGGCGGCTGCAAAATGTAGTGCTCCGGCTTTTCCCCTTCGTACCGAGACGAATCGAGCAGCAGGTATTGCGGGCAGGTTTCACAGAACACCCGATCCTGATCCCGTGACCGCCGGTCTTTGCGAACCTGATTCGCCTCCATCACCCCGCTCACCGATTGGGTCGTCGAACAGTGCACAATATACACCCGCGCCCCGGTCGATATTCCCAGGTGTGAAACCCGCCTGACCGCTTCAATTTCGGCCAGCGGTGGGCGGCCCTTCCCATGATACGCCCACCCGGTCGTACCCGCTTCGATCAGGCGTTGAGTCGCATCGGTGACTAGGCTGTCGTTTTCACAGTGCACCATCGCGATCATACCTTCGGGCATCGCCCGGAAGATATGCACCATCGTCGCATCATCGACATAATAGTTAGGCCGGTAGGTCGTGAACAGCTTGAGACTGGTCACCCCCATATCCAGCAGTTCTTGAAGCTCCGCCTTGAGGCGATCCGGATCGCGATCCGGATCAAGCATAACCATGTGAAACGCATAGTCGATCACCGCGTCGGCGGCTTCTTGCTGCCGCGCCTTGAGCGCTTCCGCATACGGTTGGCCGATGATCTGGTTGGCGAAGTCGATCACCGTCGTGACACCGCCAAACGCCGCCGCCCGCGTCCCGATCTCCCAGTTGTCCGCTGTCTGGTAGATACCGGTATCCAGCTTGATATGGGTGTGCGCATCCACAATGCCAGGGAAGACCAGCATCCCCGCCGCGTCGATCACGGTATCATCCGGGCCAACTTCGGCAGACTGCACAATCCCGATAATCTTCTCCCCTTCGACCAGCACATCTCCCTGAATCTCACTGTGTGGGGTGACAATCGTTCCACCTTTGATAATCGTAAGGCCCATGATCTACTCTACTCCCCGTTGAGCATTTCAGCAGCGATCTCATTATGCCGCTCGATCACCGGCCCCAGTTCAACGGTCGTTAACTGCCCATCATCGACCACCACCTTACCGTTGATCATCGACCAATCGACCTTCACCGACGCGCAGAACAGAACCGCCGCCACCGGGTCATGCAGCGCCCCGGCATATTCCAGGCGATTCAGGTTGATCGCGATCAGGTCGGCAGATTTACCACTTTCAAGCGAGCCGATATCATCCCGCCGCAGGACGGACGCCCCGCCCAACGTCGCCACTTCAAGCGCCTCACGGGCCGACATCGCCCCCGGATCACCCATCACCCGCTGGAGCAGCATTGCTTGCCGCGCCTCATTCAACAGGTGTGAGCCATCATTGCTGGCCGACCCATCCACACCGAGTCCCACCGGGGCATGATGTGCCCGCAGCGCTTTAATCGGTGCAATCCCCGATGCCAGCCGCATATTACTGCACGGGCAGTGCGCGACACCGGTTCCCGTCTGGCCGAACAGCTCGATCTCCCGATCACTCATATGGACACAGTGGGCATGCCACACGTAATCGCCTACCCAACCCAGATCTTCCATATACTCGACTGGTCGTCTGCCGAACATCTCAATGCAGAATTCTTCCTCATCGAAAGTCTCGGCCAGGTGCGTATGCAGGCAAACGTTGTACTGCTTCGCCATCTGAACCGATTCCTTCATCAGGTCGCCGGTCACCGAGAACGGTGAGCAAGGAGCCAGCACCACCCGAATCATCGCTTGTGGATCGGGATCGTGGAACGTTTCAATCGCGCGCTGGCAGTCGGTCAGGATATCTTTTTCTTCCTCCACCACCCGATCCGGTGGCAGTCCGCCCTTACTTTCACCCAGGCTCATTGACCCGCGGGCCGCATGGAACCGCAGCCCGATCTCCTGTGCCGCCCGGATCTCGTCATCGATCTTGCAGTCGTTCGGATAGATATACAGGTGATCGCTGGATGTGGTACACCCGGACAGCATCATCTCCGCCATCCCCACCAATGCGGAGATATACACTCCCTCACCGGTCAGATTCGCCCAGATCGGGTAAAGCGTTTTAAGCCAGTTAAACAGGTTAGCATTCTGGGCAGCAGGTACGGCGCGGGTAAGCGTCTGGTAGAGATGATGATGAGTGTTGACAAACCCAGGCAGAATAATGTGTCCGCTCATGTCGATCATCTGGTCGGCCTGATCCGGCAGTTCGGCGGTCGGCCCAACCTGTTCGATCACATTATCGCGGATAAAAATACCGCCATCAGGAATTTCTCGGCGGTCTTTGTCCATAGTAACGAGGATTTGTGCATGTTTGATAAGAGTTGTGGGCATTGGTATCCCCTTTGCTAATGTGGAACTCGACTAATTGTTTAACAATAATAACCGATCTGGGAGCCGCCTGTAAATCCACCCAAATGTTTTTAATCCCTCTCCCTAGAATCTGCGAAGCAGATCAGAGTGAGGATTATTATCTATGTGTACACCTTCTTTTCTCCGTTTTATGTTTATGGGGCGAGATGGCTGTAAGTCCCCTCTCCATGAGGGAGAGGGGATTTAGGGGTGAGGGCTAAGGCAAATCCACCTCGCAGGTCGTTGCCCCCGACAACGCGGCCTGCGGACAGATCGCAATCGTTACACCATCCTGCCGCACCTCAAACGAAGTCTGAACCCAGAATAATTCTGGCACTGGTGGATAAATCACCGACGCCCGCAAGTTACAGGTAGCCGGGATACCCGGATCGGCCTGAGTGACATCCCAGGTTTGCACACAGGATCCCACCGTAAACGCGGTCAGAGGAACCCCCAGGAATTCGGTATCCCACGCGCTGATCGGCAGCGTGATATCCCCTGCCACCAACTCAATACCCGAAATGTCCAGGCTTTCACCGGGCGGAACATTGATAATTGCCAGCGAAATCTGTCCGTAAACCACCGTAAGGTCCGTCACGCCATCACCGGTTGCAATCACTGGTTGAGCAGCCGTCGGGGTCGGGACAGGCGTTTCAACCACCGCCGGGACCTCCGCCACCGCAACAGAAGGCCCGATCACCGCTACGCTCGGCACGGCCAGGTTATCCGGCAGCCAGGCAATATCTGTTGATAGATCGATCTCACTGATCGCAACATGTAAGCCATCGCTGTAAGCAATCGCATACCGATCCCCAAAGCCTTCTGGGGCGCTGACAGTGCTTTGCCAGGGCAGCCAGCCCCCATCATCAATCGAGGAATCGGCAGAGGGTAAGAACTGGTATTCGGTCGCATCCTGAATCCGGTCCCCGGCGGCCCAGGTGTATTGTTCCGATGAGAGATAGAAGACATTGGTTAGCGGCTCATAAAGCGCAGGTAGCGTATCCGGACGACCGCCAAACAGGACAATGAAAAGGAGACCTTGTGAATAGGGAACAGCAGCAATCCCTACTTCACGGAAAGCCGGGTTAGTCACCGAGCGGGTATGAATCGTGGAGCCTTCCCACCACGTAATGGCCGCCTCAACCCCAAACCCGGCATAGGCGATCTCCGTGACCGCAATCTGGGCCGAATTATTGTAATAAGGCCAACCCGCGGCCAGGGCGCGATCAGGTGGATAGTCTCCGCTAGCCCCAACATGCAAGTCATCCGGTAAGGATGTCAGATTGTTCAAGTAGACCGCATGCTCAAGTGCCAGGGCATCCAGTTCAACATTAGGCCGGAGCGGCCACAGGCCCAGACGCACCCGCCAGGCGTTCAACTGGCCGAGCATATCCATACCTGACGCATCATACGGCTGGGTGATAGCGACATCATATTGCACTATCACCGGCTCACTTTGAGCCTCTTCAGTCGGCTCTGGGATCGATTGGGCTGGTTGATCTGATTGCTCCGATTGGGTTGGCTGCTCCGATTGGGTTGGTTGAGTTGATTCGGATGGCTCAGTCAGTCCGATTGCTTCAGTCGTCGATGAGGATAGGCCGTTGGCAATCTGGCAGGCTCCCAACATAAATATAAGCAAAATTCCACACAGCTTGCGCATGTTGCTTCCTTTCCAATCCAGAGATGAGGAAACTGCTTCGTTGGGAGTTATAGATTGTTTATTCCTTCATCCGTAACGGTAGATGATATAATCATGCTGTGTTCTATACATATTATAAAAGTGAGACGGTTTATGCCACTAATTGATTTGGGCCGAGCTCTCTGCAATAATCTCGAAATTGCCCAATCGCGGGAATGGCTGGTTACCAACGGTCTGGGTGGGTATGCTTCGGGGACCGTCTCCGGTGCCCATACCCGCCGCTATCACGGTTTGCTGATCGCCGCTCTGAAGCCCCCCATAACCCGAACCTTGCTGCTCAGTAAGCTGGATGAAACCGCCACCTATCACGGCCAGCATTACCCGCTCTACACCAACCGCTGGGGTAATGACTTGATCTCCCCGGCGGGTTATTATCGGATCGAGCGATTTTACCTGGAAGGGACCACCCCCGTCTGGGTATTTGCCTGTGCCGATGCGCTGCTTGAGAAACGAATCTGGATGCAGCCCCACACTAATACAACCATCATCCGATATGATTTGGTACGGGCTTCTGCTCCGATGCAGCTTCACCTGAAAGCGTTGGTCAATTACCGCGACCATCATGGGAGCGTCTCGGCGGGTGACTGGCGGATGCAAATCGATCCGGTTGATAAGGGAATCCGTGTCACAGCCTTCAATGGAGCCACCCCCTTTTACGTCCTCAGCGACCGGGCCACCGGAACCCTGAACCACACCTGGAACCGTAATTTCTATTTCAGCGCTGAGGCATACCGGGGACTTAACCCACTCGACGACAACCTCCACGCAGGCGATTTTCGAGTAACCCTGCAGCCCGGCGAGTCCGTAACACTCGCCGCCAGCACCGATCCCTCACCCAATCTGGATGGGATTGAAGCTTACAAAGAGCGTCAGGCTTACGAGAGCAATTTGTTGCATACTCAAAAAGACGCACCCGACTGGGTGCAGCACCTCACCCTCGCCGCCGACCAGTTTATTGTCCGTCGCCCGCAGCCCGACGGTAGCGAGGGCCACACCGTGATCGCCGGTTATCCCTGGTTTGGCGATTGGGGCCGCGACACGATGATCGCCCTGCCGGGATTGACCCTCACCACCGGGCGATTTGAAACCGCCGCTTCAATCCTGCGAACCTTCGCCCAATACGTTGACCAGGGCATGCTCCCGAACCGTCTCCCGGAGGCGGGCGAAACCCCACCATACAATACCGCCGATGCCACCTTATGGTATTTTGAAGCGCTGAGAGCCTATCATGCCGCCGCCGGTGACGACGCACTGATCGCCGATCTGTTCCCTGTACTTCAGGATATCATCAAATGGCATATCAAAGGAACACGTTACCATATCCACGTTGACCCGAAGGACGGTTTGCTCCATGCCGGGGACGCGGGCACTCAGCTTACCTGGATGGATGCCAAAGTCGGGCAGTGGGTAGTCACCCCCCGGATCGGCAAACCGGTTGACATCAACGCCTTGTGGTACAACGCCCTGAACATTATGGTGGCTTTTGCCCAACAGCTTGGCAAACCCACCGGTGATTACCAATCCGCCGCCGACAAAGCATTGAGCAGCTTTGACCGCTTCTGGAACGAGGAAGCCGGTTTCTGTTACGACGTACTCGACGGCGACCATGACGCCGACCTCCGTCCCAACCAGTTGTTAGCAGTTTCACTACCATACAGCCCACTCGATGAAGTCCGGCAAAAAGCAGTCGTCGATACTTGCGCCCAATTCTTGCTGACTTCATACGGGCTGCGTACACTTTCACCCGAAGACCCGAAATACATCGGTCACTATGGAGGCAACCAGCAGCAGCGAGATGGAGCTTATCACCAGGGCACAGTCTGGAGTTGGTTGATCGGCCCCTTCATTGATGCACACCTGCGCGTCTACCGTGATCCCGAACTGGCCCAGACTTACATCAGGCCGTTGATAAGCCATCTGGAGGATCATGGGATAGGAAGCATCAGCGAAATCTTTGATGGCGATTCCCCGTTTATACCGCGTGGCTGCATTGCCCAGGCTTGGGGTGTGGCCGGATTATTACATGCCTGGCAGGGCACCAATTTGAGATCTGTCATTGATAGGAGCGAGACATGAGCTTACCCAAGATGAATATCGATGATTACGACGAGGCCGTCAAAGAAGCCTTGGCAGAAATGGATCGATATAATGTTTCCAGCCGCATCTGGGCATTAGATTATACCTTGTGGGGAGATAAACCGGATGACATAACCAATCGATTGGGTTGGCTCAACATCCCTGGTGTGATGTTCAACCACATCGACCGGCTGCGGGCGCTTCTAAATACCGCCCGTGAGGACGGCTTCACCGACGTATTATTATTAGGCATGGGCGGATCGAGCCTCGCCCCGGAAGTCTTCGGGAAAACCTTTGGCGAACAATCCGCCGGGCTGAACCTCGCTGTCCTGGACAGCACCGATCCAGCCGCCGTCCTTGCCTACGATAAGCAGCTCGATTTCTCCAAAACCCTGTTCATTGTCGCCACGAAGTCGGGCGGCACTGTCGAGACACTCTCCTTCTTCAAATATTTTTACAACCGTGTCACCGATAAACTGGGCAAGAGCGAAGTCAGCAAACACTTCATCGCCATTACCGACGCCAACAGCCGCCTCCATGTCCTGGCCGCGCAGCTTGGTTTCCGTGACATCTTCCTGAACGACCCGAACATCGGCGGGCGATATTCAGCCCTCTCATTTTTCGGATTGGTCCCGGCAGCCCTGATCGGCATAGACATCGATAGATTGTTGGATCGGGCCCTTGAAATGTCATCAGCCTGCGGGGGACACACCCCGGCAGAAGATAACCCCGGCTTATCGCTCGGCGCTGTTCTGGGTGAACTGGCAATGGCCGGTCGCGACAAAGCCACCCTGATCCTCTCTCCCCCCATCAAGAGCTTTGGCGATTGGGTCGAGCAGTTGATCGCCGAAAGTACCGGCAAAAGCGGAAAGGGAATCCTCCCGGTTGTTGGTGAAAAACTGGGCGCACCGGATGTCTACGGGAAAGACCGCCTGTTCATCTACCTGAAACTCAAGGACGACGACACCTACGACCAGGCGTTCGAAGTCCTGGAAAAAGCCGGGCACCCGACAGTCCGCATCGAGCTGGATGACCTCTACGACCTCGGCGGGCAGTTCTTCCTGTGGGAGATCGCAACCGCTGTCGCCGGGCATCTGCTCGGCATTCATCCCTTCAACCAGCCAAACGTCGAAGCCGCCAAGGTACTGGCCCGCCAGATGGTCGCCGAGTACAGTGAAAATGGCGAACTCCCCACCGACGAACCGGCCCCCTTCACAGCTAAGGCTCTGCGATCGTTTTTATCGCAGGTAGAACCCGGCGATTACATCGCGTTGCAGGCATACGTCCAGCCCACCGAAGAGACCGATCAGGCCCTCGCCGAACTGCGCCTTGCCCTGCGTAACATGACCAAACTGGCAGTCACAACCGGTTATGGCCCGCGTTTTCTCCATTCAACCGGCCAGTTACACAAGGGAGATCGCGGCAATGGTCTGTTCATCCAGTTAACCTCGGATGCTTCACGGGACATTAAAATTCCCGACGAAGCCGGATCGCCGGAATCGAGCATCAGCTTCGGCGTGTTGAAGATGGCCCAGGTCTTGGGTGATAAGCGAGCCTTGCAGGATAACAATCGGCGGGTGATCCGTTTCCACCTGGGCAAAGATATCCCAGGTCACCTGAAAGTGCTGGCTGATAGACTGATATAAGGATAAGAATAGGAGCCCTGACTTGGTTAAGAAAATCCTGTATGGCATGATTGCCCTGGCGGTGGCTGCTTTTGTCGCCGATCTCCTGGGCGCAAATGACACACTCGTTTTTATCCTGGCCGCGCTGGGCGTGATCCCCCTGGCCGATTTGGTTGGCGAAGCCACCGAGGAACTGGCCGTCTACACCGGGCCGCGCCTGGGTGGCCTGCTGAACGCCACGCTGGGCAATGCCGCTGAACTGATCATCACCATCTTCGCCATTCGCGCCGGGCTGCTTGATCTGGTCAAAGCATCGATCACCGGATCGATCCTGGGTAACCTCTTGTTGGTATTGGGACTCAGCATTCTGTTGGGCGGAATCAAGAACGGCATCCAGACCTTTGATCGGCGGCAGGCTCAACTCGACGGCACAATGGTCATCCTGGCCGTGATCGCGCTGGTCATTCCATCACTGTTCAGTGAAGCAATTGCCCCTGACCTCGCTGCCGAGAAAGCCTTCAGCGAGGGGGTAGCGATTGTCATGATCCTGCTGTATGGGTTGGGGGTATTCTACTCGTTCCGTTCACACCAGGGCCCTTTGGCCCGTGAAGCCATCGTACATGAGGCCAAATGGAGCATCCAAAAATCGATCATCGTCCTCGTTGCGGCGACGGTCGGCGTGGCAATCGTCAGCGAGGTGCTGGTTGGGGCCGTCGAACACGTCACCGAGTCCCTCGGTCTGACCGAGTTCTTTATTGGCATTATCGTTATCCCATTGGTGGGTAACGTGGCGGAGCATCTTGTAGCCGTTGAAGTAGCGATCAAGAACGATATGAAGTTGAGCCTGTCCGTATCGATGGGCTCAAGCCTCCAGGTCGCCTTATTTGTCGCGCCGCTGCTGGTCTTTATCAGCCTGCTGTTTAACCAGACCTTGCTGCTGATCTTTACCCCCTTTGAGTTGATCGCGTTATTCTCGGCCTCGTTAGTCGCCGCCTTGATCGGACTGGACGGCGAATCAAACTGGCTGGAAGGGGCACAGTTGTTAGCCGTATATTTAATTATCGGATTAGCGTTCTACTTTTTGCCAGGATAGTGCCAAAATAATCCGGTCGTAGGGGCGCAAGGCTTTGCGCCCTTTTTGATCCGGCAAACCTCACTCGCCAGATCGAATCTTCTCCCGGCATCCCTCTATCGCCTGCTCCAACGTATCACACACCGTGATATTTAAATTGCCAAAGATATCGCTGTTCAACCCCTTCGCAGCCAGCTTTACCAGCATATTGGGCGATACAAAGATAAACTCTTTGATCATGGGATGATGCCACAAAGGCTCTTCCCCTCTGGCTCCTCGGTTCGAACTCGCTATGATGTCGTCCAGGCTGATCGATATCTGGGTGACATCAACGATCCAATACACAGGTTCGTCCACCGCGTCCAGAATGGCCCGGCCATCGGCAGTTGAGTGTGCCTGATCGTGAGTGACGGAATAATCCGCCGTCATGATGGTGACGTAAATCGGTTCCTGCGGAAGTTGTTCAATAGTATAGGTTGGCACGGTATACTCCAATAGTGTGCGTGAAAGGGTTCATCCGGTTGGTTAATTATAAGGCATTTTCCGCCGGAGGTAAGTACCGTTACAAAACCATATCTATATCTTTCAATTTCCGCACGACACGTCATAATAAATATGAAAGCTTTGACATACATAGGTATTTGAGGTAATATACATCGGAAACTGATGCATTAAACGTATTGGAATAGTCAACAGGAAGAGAAGAAAATGACCGCTCCACTCTCACAGCACTCAAACGAGACGGTGCTGACATTTCCAGGTTCAAATTCCACCAATGCTTCCACATCCATTCATCAAGTAGCAAAGAAATTGGTCGATAATATCCGGCAGGCTGTAGTTGTCGATCCGGCCCGCCTGGAATTGATCCTGGCAGCAATGATCGCCGAAGGGCATGTCCTGCTCGATGACGTACCCGGCATCGGCAAGACCCTGGTTGCGAAAGCCCTGGCGAAGTCAGTACATGCTTCCTTCAAGCGCATTCAATGCACCCCCGATTTGCTCCCGACTGACATCACCGGCAGCGCGATCTACAACCAGCGCGACCAGCAGTTCGAATTCATGCCGGGGCCGGTATTTGCTAATGTTGTGTTAGTTGACGAGATCAACCGTGCTTCACCCCGCACCCAGTCGAGCCTATTAGAGAGCATGGCTGAGGGCCAGGTCAGCAGCGATGGTTTTACCCATAAACTGGAACCGCCTTTCTTCGTGATCGCCACCCAGAACCCCATCGAGATGGCGGGCACATTCCCTCTTCCTGAAGCCCAGCTTGACCGTTTCCTTGTCGCCCTGAACCTCGGCTATCCCGAATTCGAGGACGAAGTAACCATCCTGGAGCGTGAAGAGCACGCCGACCCACTCGACGCCATCGAGCCGGTAGTTGATCTACAGGACATTCTCACCCTGCAAAAGTCCGCCCGCTCGGTTGATGTGGTTCGCCCGCTCAAGGAATATATTGTCCGCATAGTTACCGCGACCCGTGCCCATCCCGAAGTGGTGTTAGGAGTCAGCCCCAGGGGTGGGGTGGCAATGCAGCGATTGGCTCAGGCATTGGCCCTGCTGCGTGGCCGGAGTTTTGTCACCCCGGACGACATCAAGTCAGCCGCCCCGGCGGTGATGGCCCACCGCATGATGGCCCGTGACCGCCGCATCGAAACCGCCCAGGCCATCATCAACGACATTCTCCACAACGAACCCATCCCTTTCGACTAAGATTAGGACTTATTTATAGGACTTATTTAATTGAACAGCTTTCCAGTGCATCCAAAACCTGATCTTTGCACATCTTATCAAGCATTGCACTTGAGTTCTGCCCCCCTTGCAAGGGGGGCGGATGATGCGAACGCCGAAGGTGGAGCATCACGGGGGGTAATGCCCAAAGATACTAAACCACCATGCCCACCAAACGCACCCGCACCCTGACAATAGCCGCCCTGCTGTTGTACTTCTTCGCCAACCAGACCCAGGTTGGCTGGTTGTACGTCATGGCCGCATTGATGGCCGGGATCGTGCTCGCTGCCGGATTCCTCAACCGGCGTGTTCTCCGCAAAATTACCGGTGAGCGCCAGCTTGGAATCGGCCCCGACCTCGAACTGTACGAAGAAGACGCCCTTGAGATCACACTGACTCTCCGTAACCATCGCTCATTCAGTGCCGCCCAGATACAAACCACCGAACATTGCCCACTTGCCGCCCCTGGCAGCGAACAGCACGCAATGGAGGTTTTCATCCCTGCCCTGCCGGGGAAAGGATCGGTTGCGTTCAGCTACGAGGTTATCGCTTATCGTCGGGGATTACATACCTTTCCCCCACTGGCCCTGACCTCCCCTGCACCATTTGGATTATTCCGCAGCCACAAGGAAATCGACATTCCGAGCCGGGTGCTGGTCTACCCCGAAGTCCACAAACTCCGCAGCCTGAGTTTATTAGATCGGCAGCTTGCCCCGCAGCACACCCGCCTCAAGGCTGGGACTGGATCAGAGGTAATGGGAGTCCGGCCCTATCGTCCCGGCGATTCACCCCGCCACATCCATTGGCGCTCGGTGGCGAGAACCCGACAGTTGATCAGCAAGGAATTCGCCGACGAGGCCCACCCCGGCCTGACCATCGTCCTCGACCTTTATCAGCACGATTACCCCGATACCCTGACCAAACACACCCCTTTTGAGTGGGCCATCAAGTCCGCAGTCAGCATCGCCGAATATGCCCGGCGGCGGCGCTTCCCAATCCACCTGATCGCCGATGACACCGCTCTACCGCCTCCCGTTGGCGAACTGAGTTGGTCAGCCTTGCTGCAATACACAGCCCGCGCTGAGCCAACCGGATCAAACCGTCTGTCCGATGTGATGCTCAACCAAACCTACCAGACCTTTGTCGCCGTATTGATCCCCTGGCCTGATCCGGATATCGTCGAGCCATTAGTAGCACTCAAACAGCGCGGCATGGAAGTGTTAGCTGTCCTGACCAGCCCCAGTTCTTTCCCGGCAGGCGGGCCATCATCCGCAAAACTGGCCGGAGAAATCCGGGCCGCAGGCATCGAAACCTGCCTGATCCGCTACGGTTGGGATTGGGCCGAACAACTATCGGAAGCCGTCTGGGAACCGGTATTGGTATAAAGTTATGAACTTCCTTAACCGGCAGCTCCAGAAGCAGCTAGGGCGCATGAAACGCCCTGACGAACTATCCATCCCGCTGCGGGCTCTCACCTTCGCCGCCCAGGTGATGGGCATTATGGCGGCGGCTTACACCACCCACCTGTGGTTGTTAGGGGTGATCACCATTATCGTGCTGGTTGGAGGCCACCTGAACGCCTACCGGGCCGTCCGCACCCAGCCTGTTGTGTGGATCAGGGTGGCGGCATTTGTGATGCTCCACGTAGCTTTGATCTGGATGTTCGCCGGATTATTCAGTTCGCAGCCTTACCCCCAGGCCCAATTTGCCATGCTGGTGACGGCTATTATTAGCTGGGAATTATTCAGCCGCTTGAACCTCTTTTCCGGTTTTGGCCTCGGCCTGGCAAACCTGTACGTAGCCGCCACCCTCAGCCGGGATGTGGTATTTGGCTTATTTATGTTGATCTACATCGTTCTGCTTTTAGCCTTCTTATGGGTAGCCGATTCAGAGGACGGCACCAAACGCAACCCCGTTATCCTACGCCCTGACTCGGAGAAACCCGCCCGCCGGACGGCTTTTATTGGCTTGAGCGGCCTGGAGACCTGGGGGCCACGCTTCTTGATAGCATTGATCCTGTTCGGCGGGTTAGTCTTTTTCTTCGTGCCGCGTTACGCCGGTCGCCCCCTGCTCAAACCGATCTCTTTCCGCGTCCCGATTGAAAACAGCCCCTCTTCTCAGATCATCAATCCAGCAGTCCCCCTCGTCCAGATCGAAGGCTGGTCAGACGGCGAGAGCGAATACTACACCGGATTCGACAGCCGCCTTGACCTCAGCTACCGGGGTGGCCTGAGCGACACCATTATGATGTACGTCCGCAGCCCGGCCTGGAGTTACTGGCGCAGCCACGCCTATGACCACTACGACGGGCGCACCTGGACCCAATCCGAGGGTGAAGTCGAAACCATCGCCTATGATTACATCAATTACTATTACCCGATCCAGGAAAACCCGCCGGACACCGAACTCTTCGTCCAGACCTTTTTCATCGTCCAGGACATGCCCAACCTGATTTTCGTCGGCGGCACCCCGGTCAACTTGTACATTGCCGCCAACGGCATCTCAGTTGACCACACCGGCGGGATTCGGGTTGGCGGCCTGCTCGAACAGGGCATGATCTATTCGGTGCTTTCGGCCCGGCAGGATTTCACCCCGGAGCTTTTACAGGCAGCCGGTACCGATTACCCCCCGGACATCACCAACCGTTACCTCCAGCTCCCCGACACCGTCACCGACCGCACCCGCGACCTGGCCCATGCCCTGACCGCGGACGCTGACAACCCTTACGATCAGGCAGTCTCCATCCGCGATTACCTGCTGACCACCTATCCCTACGATTTCTACCCCCCGCCGCAGGCCCCCAATTCTGACGCTGTCGACGAATTCTTATTCAACCACCAACGCGGAGTCTGCGAGCACTTCGTCAGCACCATGATCGTCATGCTCCGCGAACTCGGAATCCCCGCCCGCTTGGCCGCCGGTTTTGGCAGCGGAACCTACAACCAGGTGACTGGCTATTACGAGGTTCGGGCCAGCGACGCTCACGCCTGGGTAGAGGTCTATTTCCCGGAATACGGCTGGATCCCCCTTGACCCGACTCCCGGCTGGGAGGGTAGTCCCACCACCAGCCCGCTGAAACACTGGGCCTTCTCCGGCGCATTTGACCGCGTTGACCTGACCGGTCTATCCCTGCCAATCGGAGAATTCGCCGGGGCGAGTATCGCTTTCCTCGGCAAACTGATCCGTCCCCTGGCCCTGATCCTCGGTGCAGTGATTCTCTTCCTGCTGGGTCGATGGCTGTGGTCATTCTGGGCGAAGTGGAAGCAGGGCCAGGCCCATCGACGTTGGGCCAACCACCCGATCCGGCGAAGAATCTTCGCCATCTACCGGCGGACACAGCGCCAGCTCAAGTCCCACCGCCAACCGGCCCAGACCGTCCAGGAGCATCTGACCAATCACCCCGGACTCAACCGGCTCGCCGACGCCGTAGACATCGCCGCCTACCGCCCCGAACCACCCGACACATTGGACCTGCCCCAATAGATAAGATTCTGTTCCATGTGCTGGTCATCTTCAGGTATACTGAGCATAACCTTGTATCTTTGTTTTTGTTGATGATATGATCCATGCCCAGACGCTACTACCGCACATCTGAAGTCGCCGCCGCGATTGGAATCCACTCCAATACCGTCCGCTTATACGAGGAGTGGGGCTACTTGCCGACCATCCCCCGCGGCCCCAACGGTTACCGCCGTTTTACCGAAGCCCACATTGATCAACTCCGTTTGGTGCGCACCGCTCTCCAATGGCCTTATCCGGGCGGCAAGCAGCCGGTGCTTGACCTCGTGAAGAGCGCCGCTGGGCAGGATTTTGGCCGGGCGATGGAACTGGCTTATCAATACCTCGCCAACGTCCGGGCCGAACGTGCCCACGCCGAAGCCGCCCTGACCTTTCTCGAACAGTGGGCCGCCGGTCAGCCCACCGACGCGATCAGGCAGCCGCTCCGAATCGGGGATGCCGCCCGCTACCTGGGCGTGACCATCGACATGCTCCGCAACTGGGATCGCAATGGCCTGATCGATATCCCCCGCGACCCGGAGAACGGTTACCGGTTGTACGGGGCCGAGGAACTGGGCCGCGCCCGTGTAATCCGGATGCTGCGCCAGGCCGGGTACAGCGTTATGGCAATTTTGCGGATGCTGCTTGAATTCGATGCCGGGCGGGAGACCAACTTGCGCCACGCCCTTGACACCCCACGCCCCGATGAAGAAGTGTTCAATGTGGCGGATCGCTGGTTATCGACCTTGGCTGGGGAAGAGCAGCGCGCCCTCGATGTCATCCAACTGTTGGTGATCATGATCGGGAAGGCCCAGCAGCGCCCCTGACACCCTCCACTTGTTTACCAGGGTTTGATCTTGGGCTGATCGGTCAATAGTTACATCCGGGAGGGTAAACGATGGGGACACTTCCAATTGCAGCCTTGCTCTGTTTGCTGCTCGTTGCGATGGCCTTGGCGATGGTCTGGATGACCGTTATCAGCATGCGTGACCGGAAAGATTCCGCCGAGGTGATCCCGCTTGAGGTGGCTGTCTGCATCCACAAGAACAACGGCGACCTGATCATCCGGCAGCGACGCGGCAAGGGCATCATAGGGCTGGTTTTGGGCCTGCTTCTGACGATAGGCGGCCCTTTTATGCTCGTTGCTTCCCTGGTACAGGGCCTTAAAATGGACCTGGATGAGTGGTGTATGGGCCCCAGCCTGCTGATACTTGGCTTAGCGGTCACCTGGCTGAGTCTGCGGGGTTTCCGGGAACCGAACCTGATCTTTTCGGCGGCTCGCCAGGAGATCGATTTCCGGTACAGCGGCCCCCGCGGTAGACACACCTGGTCTTTCGATGACCTCGCTGCTGTGACCTGCCAGCTGCGCACCAGGGAAACATCCATGCTGCGACTTACTGAGATCGGTACGCCGCCACAGGTGATGATCGGCTTGCAGCACACCGATGGGCAAACAATCCGCATTTGCACCGCATCCGGGAAAGCCGCCGAGCGCGTCCCGGAGCTGATTGCCGCTTTGACCGGCAAACCGGTATCCAACCTATAATATTCAATTGGCCCTGCGGGGCGGTGGGTACACCGCTCACATCGGGGAGCAGGGGACATATGGGCAGGGAGATATCACCCTGTTCGACTGCTGCGGCTGCGATGCCCGCGCCGGGGTGGGGTTGGGTTCAATGGCGATGTAGGGGCGCTTCGTGAAGCGCCCAGGGGGGGGCGGGATC
>JBNKDD010000053.1:0-24643 GCA_050288085.1 Anaerolineae bacterium | reverse complement strand
CTGCCGTGTACCACATAAGAGATTCTTTATTCAGTTTCATGTATACCACTCCTTTACCAATAAGGTGATCGGGGATTTTTCCCCTGATCTGGTTGCCTGGTTCATTCTAGGAGCAGTATAGCAACCTGCTGTAAAATTGTCAAACACTTGTTTAAAACATATATATAAATCACTTGAATAAAACAAATTGACTAAGCAGTTGTTTGATGATAAGATGGGTGGCGGCCCGCAGCGGGCGCTTTGAGAGTAATAAGAGGCATTATACGGAAGAAAATTCAATGACTGACGAACCGAACAGCACCACCCGCGAGCAAATTCTTGAGGCTGTCATCGCCTGCATCGAAAAGTACGGCATCGCCAGCCTGACCACGCGCAAAATCGCGGAGGAGGCGGGGACCAATATCGCTTCCATCAATTATTATTTCCGCACGAAAGACCGGCTGGTGGACGAGGCATTGGCTATGGCCATTCAGCACACAGTGGAAGACCTCACCACTTTTATTGATCAGCCTGATCTGCCTCTGGAACAAATCCTGGAGGAGGTCTGTTTCTTCTTGATTGACGGCGGTTTACGCTTCCCAGGGACAACCCTGGCCCACCTCTATACCATCATGCTGGAGAAACGCTACGACACGGTGGCGGCCCACATGTTCCAGGAGGTGCTGGAGCGCCTGTCACGACGTGCGGCTGATGAGTATCCCAGCAAGGAGCAGGGCGAGGTTCGGGCAGTTCTGGCGCACATCATCTCCGCGGCGATGTTCAGTGTGCTGGCTCCGGGACTTTTCCTGCCGCTGACCCCGCTTGATCTGGCGCAGCCCGAAGGGGGCAGAAAGCTGGCGCATTCTTTGGCCCAGCTATTCATGAACAGCCTGGAGGAGTAGTCCAATAAAACTCCAGTATCAAGTTGGCCCAGACAATAGCTTTAGCTATTTACTCGGAATAAGTAAGGTTTTGCCCAAGATCATTGTCTTGTTCCATTTAGTCTGGTTTTTCGCGGTTGAAATCCACCGAATAAAGACTGACGAGTCGTGCCATGATGATCGTGAGATACATCACGCCGATGATCGCTTCGAGGGCAATGGCGGCTTTGGCAGCCATCGTCGCCGGGAGAATGTCGCCATAACCGAGTGTGGTCAGTGTCACGTAGCTGAAATAGATGAAATCCTGCCATGCAAACAACTCGCCCGCGCCAGTACTCCCGCCGACAAATGCGTGCTGTGTGCCACCTGAGAGTTCAAACGTCAGCGTGTCCAGCAGTCCATAGACAGGCACAAACACCGCGCCTAGCAGCAGATAGATCGCAACGGCGGCATAGAGCACATCTCGGGTGATGGTACGCGTTTCGAAGACATATTTGAACAAAATCCAGGTAACGATGACATCGAACACAATATAGGCCGCATAGCCGGTCAGGTTAGCCCAGACCGCATCCTGGTTGAAGGTGTAGATCGCGCCTGCCACGACCTGGATCACCCCAAACACGAAGAGAAGCCGCATCAGGCGCGGATTGTTCCGGGCAATGATGATACCCGCCAGAATCAGCGACGCATAGACCACCTGATAAACGAGCATCAAAGGCAGACTACCGGTCTCCGTGATGGGATAGAAGAACTGCACCAGCAGTACGATCCCCAGCACATAGACAACTTTACCCTCAATTTCGTCGGACTCAAGCAAATTTCTAAACTGTTGTAGCACAGCTCCCATCCTTGATTAGTATTCAGGTCAATTGTCTGCTATCTATCCGATGTGGTTGGGCCATTATTGTCCGCCCCAACTTAAGTGGCTTAAGAAACGTTGTTCGTAGGGGCGGTGTATTCATTGCTGCTCCCGACCTGACATAATCTCCTGGCTAATGACATAGCTTTGTCATACTTTTCGCTGCTTTGTATAATGCTATGCATCATATTTTTAAGGAGTTGTCTTTGCCTTTCACCGTCGAACAACTTCCCGGCGAACCGATTGTCGTGGTGACCTATGATGCCAGTTACTTTGACTTTCGGAAAGATCCCCGCGAGATCGTCAAACAGCTTACCGTCATTGCCAACAAAACCTCTGAACGGTTAGCGGTCATCCACGATATTAGCGAGTTTAGTTTCACTTTTGCCAATATCGTGGCAGGGATGGATGCCGCCTTTCGAACAGAGGAAGGTTCGCCAATACAAGCGATAAGTACAGATATTTATGCGGTTGGTGGCCCGGAGATCGTCAATCTGATCATCAGGGGGGCCCGGCAAATCCAATATGGCGGCCATCAAATTTCCCATTTCAAGACGCTTGAGGCCGCCATTCAACGTGCACGCGAACGATCTTCTTAGGAAAAAACTCCCTCATTCCACCAGGATAGATTGAACCATTGCATCCAACAGGCTGAGGTCAGGGGTATAACTGTCTGACGGCTGACTGTTGAGGTTCTGAATTGTTTCCTGCAAGTAGTTCTCATAATTGTTGGCAAAAGCGTCGAAATCTTCGCCGATACCCTCTTCGTCCGTATCGGGTAGATCGGGGTGAGTCACCGGCATAATGATCGAGATATAGTGCGTGCCGTCGGCGGTCAGGCCCTGGAAAGTGTAGAACAGCGCGTTATTCGTGATTGGCATGACGGCCTGAGAATACATCGTCAGGAAGCGCACCCCCGTCCCATTTTGAAAGTCCAGGTAGCTGACCTGCGCCTTGAACACCTGGGCAGCGGGCCACAGGGGTAAGAACGGGATTTCCTCGGTGGGAGCTGCCGGTTTGTCTGTGAGGAGCTGCTGCAATTTCATGATCCGTTCCCCGGCGTATTCGCTGACGGCCTGGTATTCGGTGGTCGGCCAGACCCGGATCACTGCCTCGTGGAATGTCCCGGCGTTAAGGTAATTGTTGAACTTAAACTCAATGTATTCAGGGGTAGCCGACGGGAAGGGGCCTTCCTCCGGTTCCTCCTGGGCCGGGATTATCGCGGCGGTGACGTCAGTCGCCAGGGACTCGTCATAAGAAAAGCTGACTCCCTCATAGGCCATGTCAGGGGCGGCTGTCGGTTCAACGGTGGCGGTTGGTGGGGCGGTGTCTGCCGGTTCGGTCGGTGCGTCGGCGGCTTCCGACGGAGCCTCATCCGATGATCCGGGCGTCGCGGCTATCGGTGCATTGCAGGCCAGGATACTCAGGAACACCACTAACAGAACGATATATAGTTTACGTGCAGTTAACATTAAAGAGAAATCTCCTTACCGGGTAATCGGTGCGTGTGAAGCATTGGATCGGCCCTCCACCTGAGATCATAGCACATTCTCAGGGGCGGGAAAATGTTCCGTGTTTTACCTGAATGTAGAATTGTTGGTGGATGCTAATTGGTAGAAACCTTGACCGATGTAAACCCGCGCCAATAGCCATAGTCGCGTCCGTTAGCACTTGCGTCATCTGCTGATTGTCCATACACGGTCATCATGAATTGTGTGGCAGTGTCCACTGGCGGAAAATACGTGACTCGCCATACCAACTGTTCGGGCGTCACCAGTTGTTGGTCTGGCTTGTTACGCTTGACTTCAGATGCGTACAAATCTGCCTTGAATCCCCTGTCAAGCCATATCAGCGTGACACCATAGCACGTCGGGTGAGATGGTATGATGGCGTATCTCTCAGGCTCACCAAAGCGATCAAATAGTTCCTGGACGGTCAGTTCGTATTCCAGCGTAATCAAGATCAGGTGAATTGTCTCATCCGGGACTTTGACCCTAAAATTGTTAAGCGGCATGTATGGATCCCACTCAGTAAGGGTGCTGCGCCAGGAAATTCTCTCTATGTCAGAAAATCCATAGATGCTGTCGCGGGTAATAGATTGGTTATCGACAAAAGGGGCTTCATTGAGAATAGCCAAAGCTTCCTTGATGCTGGTTTCTCCGGGGACAATGCCTTGCCAGCAAGGTGGATCACAGATTTCGCCTGTAGCCAGCGTTTTGTCGACATCGGCAGCGACATCCCCAACCGGATAATCCGGCACATCATAATAGCAGGTCGAGGTCGGCTTGCATGCGGAGAGCAGAAGCAAACTCGAACAGCAAACAATTACGATCAGCACCAGGTTAAATGGTCTACGAAGTGTTGATTTCATTATGCAGTTCCAGGTGTTTATATCTATCTACACTGGCAGCCAGACCCAAAAGCTTGTCCCCTGACCGGGTATCCCTGCGCTTTTTACCTCGATCCGGCCATCATGGAGATCGATTATCTCCCTGGCAATCGCCAGTCCCAGACCGGTGCCTTCTGCCCCTGACTCGCGCCCCACCGTCCCCCGGAAGAACCGCTCAAACAGCTTGTCTTGCTCATCGAGGGGGATGCCCGGCCCGGTGTCGCTCACCCCGAACCCCGCCCACCGTTTTTCCTTTTCTTCTTTCATTTGTGTGCTGATGGTAATATTGCCCCCGGAGGGCGTGTAGTTCAATGCATTGGTCATCAGGATACCTAATACCTGCCCCAACAGGTCGCCGTCCGCCGATATCGGTGGCAGGTCAGGCCCCTGTTGGAAGGTGAGTGTCAGCCCTTTGCTCTCGGCCAACAACGGGCGATCCGCCACATAGGAACTGACGAGTTTGTTGAGATCCACCGCTGTCTCACGCAGTGGAAGCTCTTTCTGATCGATCCGTGACAGGGCCAGCAGGCTTTCGATGGTATGTTCCAGGCGGTTGGTTTCTCGTTCCAGGGTTTCCAGGTAGATCGAGATTCTCTTCGGGTTGTTGTTCAATAGTTGATGGTACAGCTTGAGATTGGTAAGCGGGGTGCGCAGTTCGTGTGATACGTTGGATACGAACTCATCTTTCAACCGGGCGAGTGCCTGAAGCTGCCGGTTTGCTGCTTCGAGGTCTGCCGTTCGCTCTTTTACCAGATCCTCAAGTCGAAGGCGATATTTTATCAGTTCGGCTTCGTTCTGCTTGCGTTTGGTGATATCTTGAAAGGTAGCAACCATCTTGCCAGATGATGTCTGGAAGGCATGAACCTCAAATGCGCCTGTGATCTGGTTATCTTCATAGTTGATTTGTTCCGTACGCCACAGGTTGTTAGTCTCGGCAACCTCACGATACCGTTCTGGTGCTTCTGTCTCCGCCAGTGGAGGAAAAGCCTCTTCGATGGTCTTGCCTACAAACTGCTCGTTGTCGATGCCGAGTATGGCATCCGCTGCCGGGTTAGCACCGGTAAACACTAATCTCCCATCCGGCTCTAACTCGTACATGTGCATGCCCAGTGGGATGGCGTTGATGATATTTCGCAGCCGTTCCTCGCTGTCCCGGAGGGCGACTTCTGAATGTTTGCGCTTGGTGATGTCACGGGCAATCCCCAGCACCAGGTTCTGCCCTTTGATGGTTACCGGGTAAGACCTGACTTCTACTTCAACCTGTGTACCATCTTTCCTGTTAAGGATGAACTCGTCCGGACCGGTTGGATTCCCACGCACAGCCAGAGCCAGTGTGCTAGCCGCTTTCTGGATTTCTGACGGGGGAAGCAGTCCCAGCTTTGACAATCTCTCTCCAATAAGCTTCTCACGTCGATAGCCCAACATATCCTCGGTAGCTTTGTTGCATTCGATAAAGATCCCTTGCGGATCGTTTAAGTAGCAGGCATCAGGCGCATATTCAAATAGAATATGGTAGCGTTCCTCGCTGTCGGATAACTCTTCCTGCCGGTTAAACTCCACTATGTCCCGGTAACGGTCGGTGAGGGCAATGGAGATTGCCATCAGCACAAAGAAGGTCAGCGGCGAGACAATATCCAGGATGGTCACTTCGGGGATCAACACTGGCAGGCTCAGGATGGCCGCGGCGCTGAGCCCGCCCAGGATCAGCGTGCCGCGTGCAGAGAGCAGCGTACTGCCCAGCAGCACTCCCAGGACAAGATAGGCAAGCAGGCTTTTAAAGTCGGTTGGGTTGTAGTTGGTGATGGCTATAATAAGGATCGTGCTGGGGATGGCGGAGAGAGTCAGGATGGTCCCCCACAGGTAATATCTGGTGCGGCTTAATGCATATGCCCCGCCTAAGATGATCACGCCAATTAATGCCACCGGGGATGGCGTGAAGGCCGGATCGGTCAGCATACGGATCACCAATACCAATAAGGCCAGCGGAATGAGGGGAACCAACAGCGAGGAGAGCAGCCACGCTTTTTGGCGGTGTTTCGACTCCTTGACCGATGCCGGAGGTTTAGTTAACCAGCGCCAGATGGCTAGTGGGTGACCGGCGGCGAGATGGTCCGATGAATCTACAGAGTCTGCACTCATTGTCAATCTCCTCAGCAGTTCCCTGTGACGGCTGCTTTCTCAATCACAACTTCTAGCGCCCGTAGATATATCTTACATCATGATCTCATTTTTTGTGACTCTGCTAGATGATGGTAGGGACACAGATGCTGTGTCCCTACGAGGTCTTCCGGTCATTTCTTCACGACTGGAATCCAGATTTCGCTGTGGTAGTCAAGTTTGCTGGTATCCTTGCCTTCATTCCAGAGGATTTCCGGCCCCTCGCTGATCTCATACCCCGACATAGGGAACCATTCCGAGTAGATTCTCCCCCAGACATTTTGTAATTCGTCGGGGAATTTTCCTCTTGCCGTAAAAACTCCCCAGGTAGAAGCCGGGACAGCAAGCACCTGCCACTTTTCGGAATGGGGTTTGGCGGTCGCCACGCCAATAAACTGGTCAAGTTCGGTTCCTTCTGCCCGGCCTTCCGTAAAGTTCACCGAGGCGCTGATAAGGCCGCTTGGCTCGACATTGGATAACTGCTTCAACGCGATGATGTCGTCTTCTGTGAGGCTGGCCCACATCGCCGCAATCTCAGGATTAACACCGTTGTAGAGCAGTGAGACTCTTCGCTTGAGTCCAACGATATAAAAGGCTTCTTTTTCTATGATGCGGTAGTCCATCTCATTTCCTCCCTGGATGGTTAATTGGAATGTCATCGGTGGAACAGCCTTTAAGGGAACCCCCTTGACTCTGGCTTCGGTTGGCGTTAAACCATGCAATTTCTGGAATGCCCTGCTGAAAGAGTCCGGCGAGTCGTATCCATACTTCACAGCGAGGTCGATCACCTTAATATCGCTGTCACGCAGTTCCAAAGCGGCTTGCGATAAGCGCCGGTAACGGATGTACTCACTCAGCGTCATGCCGCTCAAAAAGGAAAACATCCTGCGAAAATGATATTCTGAGCAGCCCGCCAGTTGGGATACTCTCTGAAAATCGATCTCGTCTGCCAGATTGGATTCGATGTAGCGCATTGCCAGGTTGAATTGGTTTAACGGTTCCACGATGACCACCTTTCAACTGCATCATAGCAAAAACGCAGCAAGCCTATCCGACATATTCCAGACGGATTTTGTAGGGGGGATAATTTGGGGGAAACTTGCGATGACAATACCGGGCACAGTCTTTAACCTGTTGCCCGGTTGTATTCAATACGATGAGGAGGATTTCTGGTAGTTGCTTGGTACCGTTCGGCTAGCTTGCTTTCTTCAGTAGCTTCGTAAATCCTTATCTCCGATGAAGAACTGGTAGCTTAATTCGGTATCGTGTCCTTCATGTTTATGCCACGCGGCGAACTTTTCGGCGTCCCGATTATTCCAGATGGCGTTCTCGCCATAGTAGATGCTAAGCGTGATCTTCTCATCGCAGGTATGGCAGGTAAATATGAACTGCACCCGTGAATACTTCGCCATGGTTTATTGGTTTTACTCCTGTTAGTGTAGTTTCCCGCAACCATAGCTATATCTTACATCGCGAAAGCGTTTATGCCAGATGTGGCTCTCAATCCGCAGCCCGGTTATCAGAGTTGAGCTCGGATTCAATTGCTTGCCAGACCTCATCCTGCATCGAGAAACCATGCTCCGATGCCGGGAAATTCCCTGTCCGCACATCGTCCCGGTAGGCGGCGAAGGCATCGCGCATCGCCTGCCCGATCTGTGCATACTGCCGGACAAACTTCGGCGTGAACCGGTCGAACAGGCCGAGCAGATCATGGCTTACCAACACCTGCCCGTCACATCCGGCCCCGGCCCCGATCCCGATTGTCGGGATGCTGATCTTCCGGCTGACCAGTGTCGCCAACTGCGCCGGAACAGCCTCCAGCACGATGCTGAAGGCTCCTGCTTCCTCTAATATCCGGGCTTCGTCGATCAGATTGCGGGCGGCATCAAGTGATTTGCCCTGCACCTTGAACCCACCCAACGCGCTGACGCTCTGCGGGGTCAGGCCGATATGCCCCTGCACGGCAATCCCGATCTGGACCAGGGCACGCACTGTTTCGGCCATATGCTGGCCGCCTTCCAGCTTCACTGCATCGACGCCCCCCTCGGCCAGCAGGCGGCCCGCGTTGCGCTTGGCCTCTTCCAACGAGGTCTGGTAGCTCATGAAGGGCATATCCCCGACCAGGAAGGCCCGCTGTGTGCCTCGCCGCACGGCCTGACAATGCATGATCATCATGTCCATCGTGACCGGCAGTGTATTCTCAAAGCCATGTACAACCATCCCCAGCGAATCTCCAACCAGGATCATATCGATGCCGCTCTGATCAAGCATCAGGGCGGTTGGATAATCGTAAGCGGTCAGCACACTGATCCGCTCACCGCGCTTTTTCATCGTCTGCAAGGTGTGAATGGTAACCTTATCCATCATTTTTTCTCCTGTACTGCATGCAATCCCTATCCACAAACAAAAACGCTCTCCGCCATTGAGGAGAGCGCCAAGCACGCCAGCCTGAAACCACCAACCTTTGTGGAGGTGGTATCAGTGCGACAGAGTATCACATTGTGCGTGCTCGCCGCCCGTGTCCGGGTCGACGGCTGCCCTGATTGTACGGCGGAAAAGGTGGAAGATCAAACAACGGCGGTTTTTCACAACTTCTCTAATGGTGAAGTGTATGGGCCTGGAATCGAGATTGATGGTCCGGATTTGCTTATCCTCGGCTAACTTCCCATTAATCCTGTTTATACATTATCATAAAGGTAGATGATAACGTTCTCGCATCTTGCTATGCCGGGTTGATGAGGAGAAGCGCCTATCGACTCCTGTCCTCAGAGGGAACTCTCCCTCGCTTATTTCATTTATTTGCCCCCAAAAACTAAGGAGGATTTATGTCTCAGGACAGCGAACAGAATCCGCTGCGTTCTGTGCGGGTGCTGATCGTCGCGTTGGTGGTGGTGATCATCGTGTTGGGACTGGCGCTGATCATCCAGGCTATCGGTGGTGAACCTCGTATCACTGCCGCCGAGGGCGAAAGGGTCAATGCGTTGGAGAACAGCCGCAACGAGTGTGTGGTCTGTCACCAGCGCACTACACCCGGCATTGTTACCCAGTATGGTCATAGTACGATGGCGGCAGCAGAAGTTGAGTGTCAGGACTGCCACGAGGTCAAGGCCGGTTATCCCGGTTCAGAGGAGCATGAAGGGACCTATGTGCTTGCCTCACCGACGACCGCGATGTGCGAGAAGTGTCACTCCAGCGAAGTCGCCCAATTCAACCAGAGCCGTCACGGGCTCCCGGCGTATGTTGCCTACAATGGCGCGGAAGACCTGTCTGATGAGCACCTCGCCATGTACGAAGCGATCCCCGAAGGCAGCTTCAACCCTGACCAGGCACGCAATGCCCTGTATCAGCTCGAAACCGAAGCGGTGACCGAATTCGCCTGTGAATCCTGCCATAACGTTGGCAAACCGGCAGCGGATGGTTCGGTTGGCGAGTGTCAGAAGTGCCACCTGCGCCACGAGTTTAGCCTGGAGCAGGTTCGCAAGCCAGAGACCTGCAACTACTGCCACATCGGGCCGGACCACCCGCAGTACGAAATCTACACCGAATCGCCGCATGGCATTGCCTATCATACCGGCGGCGATGATTGGAACTGGGACGCCGAACCCGGCACGCTGACGGTAGAAGACTTCCCGGCTCCGACCTGTGCCACCTGCCATATGAGCGGTTTTGGCGGGGCAGCGACCACTCATGACGTGGGTGACCGCCTGACCTGGTATCTGTTTGCCTCGGTTAGTGAGCGCCGCCCGGCCTGGCAGGATAATAAGGTGCGGATGCAGAGCGTTTGCCAGGAATGCCACAACAATGAATTCCTGGATGATTTCTACACCGCTGCCGATGCCGGTACCGAGCAGGTCAATGCCTGGGTGCTGGAGAGCCGCGAGATCATCGCGCCGTTGCAAGAGAACGGCCTGATGACCGATGCTCCTTTCGACGAGCCGATAGATTTCACCTTCTTCAATACCTGGCATCACTGGGGCCGCACAGCCAAGTTCGGTATGTGGATGCAGGGGCCGGATTACACCCAGTGGCACGGTGCCTATGAGGTGCTCCACGATCTGGCCGAACTGCGCGAGATGACGAACGATAAGCTGGAAGAAGCCGGGATCGAAGTGGAAGAGGCAGGGCAGTAGCCATGTACCACCTGGCGACTGTTTTCCCCGCCATCCGGCGCGTTAAGCTGCCGCTCTCCCGCGATCAACTGATGATGCTGATGGCCGCGATCAACCTGATCTTCCTCGGCATCGATATCTACCTGGCGCACAGCATCAGCGGGACAATAGTCCCCAATGAATGGATCCCTATCATCTTTGGGCCGGTGGCCGGGTTGGTGCTGTTGGTCGCCGGATTGATCGCGCTGCGGGCACGTCCTGTGGCAACAGTACTGGCGACCATCGTTCTGCTGGCGAGTATCGTGGTCGGACTGCTGGGAGCCTACTTCCACATCGTCCGAGCGATCTTGCCTGCCGGGCCAAGCGGCCAGCGCGTCACCGTTGACTTGCTGGTCTGGGCCCCGCCGGTTGTTGGCCCGCTGATGTTCTCGATGGTCGGTTTGCTGGGGATCAGCGCGGCCTGGATCGAAGACCCGCCGGACAGCGGCGTGCTGCGGCTGCTCGGTCAGCGCCGCCTGACGCTGCCCTACAGCAAAACCCGCGCGTACTTCTTCATTGTGTCGATGGGCGCACTGGCGACGGTGTTCAGCGCCGTGTTTGACCATGCCCGCACCGGCTTTGTCAATCCCTGGCTGTGGCTGCCAACGGCGGTTGGTGTGCTGGCGGTGGTGACGGCTGCCATGCTGGGGGCCATCAACCAGCCTAACAAAGGCGACCTGATCACCTATATTGCGATCATGGTGTTGATGATCGTGGTCAGTCTGATCGGGGCCTGGCTGCATGTCGACGATAACCTGACCACGCGCGGCACACTGATCGTTGAGCGCTTTATCCGGGGTGCACCCTTCCTCGCGCCCTTGTTGTTTGCCAATATCGGGATGCTGGGCCTGATCGCCCTGCTTGACCCGGTCGAAACCCCATGAATCAAATAGGGGGTGGGCTACAGCTTGCCCCCTCCGAATGCTCTCTCAAATTCCTAATCCCATATTTAAGATGGTACCATTACACTAATTCGGATTATTCGCCTGAACTGGATCCGGAGTAAGATTCGTGTCACGACTCATTACATTGCTAAGATTTTCGCCCCATAATATGAAAAACTTCGCCGGTAATGAGACGGGCAGAGCGGTTAAAGGTAAAGTATGACCACATCCACTGGATGAAAACCAGCAGGCGGTTTTCGAACTCGACGAGATTCATGAGGTGAACGAAAAGCCAGGCCAACCAGCCGGGGAAGCCCCACAGCCGCAGCCAGCCAAAATCGCAGACCGCGGCAGCACGACCGATAGTCGCCATGCTGCCCAGGTCGCGGTAGCGGAATGGCTTGTCTTCCAGATCGCCACGCAGCCGTGCTTTGATACGTCGAGCGGCATAGCGTCCACCCTGAATGGCAACCTGTGCAACGCCGGGCAAAGGTGGACTGTTTTGGTAAGTGATGTGGGCCAGGTCGCCTACCACGAATATCTCTGGATGATCCGGCAGTGTGAGGTCAGGTTGGACGATCACACGCCCGGTGTGATCCAGTTCAACACCGGTGGTTTCAGCCAACACGTTGCCCAGCGCGGAGGCACGCATACCTGCTGCCCAGAGCACGGTGCGAGCCGGGATTCGTTCCTCGCGACCATCAGACTGATATTTAAGCGTGACAGTTTCTGAGTTAATCTCGGTGACCAACGCCCTGGTTCGTATCTGTGCCCCAAGGTGGTGGAGTGCGGCCTCTGCATGGGTCGACAGGGAAGCCGGAAAGGTGGGCAGGATACGCTCTTGACCCTCAACGAGGATAATATGGGCGTCTGTGGGATTGATGGCATGGAAATCATGCTTGAGGGTGTCGTTGGCAATTTCACCCAATGCGCCCGCCAGTTCAACTCCCGTCGGGCCACCGCCGACCACAATAAAGGTGAGCCACGCGGCGCGTTCGCTCGAATCGTGGTGGCCCAGGTGTTCGGCAGCTTCGAAGGCCAGCAGGATACGCTTTCGCATGTAAGTGGCATCGTCGATGGTCTTCAGGCCAGGGGCATAATCTGCCCAGTGATCGTGGCCGAAGTAGTCGTGGTGGACACCGGTCGCAACGATGAGGGTATCGTAGTTCAGTATGTCGCCATTGTGGAGAGTCAAGCGCTTCTGATCTGGATCGATGGTGGTGATTTCGCCCAGCAGTACCCGGACATTCTTTTGGCGTTTGAGAATGGCCCGCAGTGGGGCGGCGATATTCGCCGGGGAGAGGCTCCCTGTCGCGACCTGATAGAGCAAGGGTTGAAAGAGATGGTGATTATGGCGGTCTATCAGAGTGATACGGACAGGAGCGCGGCGCAGCGCGCGAGCGGCGTTCAGACCACCAAAACCACCGCCGATGATGACAACGTGATGCAAATTGGATGGGAGTAAATGCGGCATCGGCCCCTCCAGATGGCGCAGAATGTCCTTAATGAAAACGAAGAGGTAGGGAGCAAGGTTCATCAACGAAACATGAGGCTTGGTGTTCGTTTTAACCCTACCTCAGGATAAGGCCGCTTTTATGTAAGTCTATGTTATGCTCGCTTGCCATCCCTAATCTGAGGATACCGAATTCACTTGACAATTGCCTCACTTATTTGTGAATGGTTCGCCTTACGTAGCGACTTGCTATTTGGAGTTACCCATCTCTCGCGAGAAGTTGAGGCCAAGTATATGTTGTGCCCCCAGATTCGAGCGCCAATGTATCAGCCGCTTCCTGCGTTCCCACAGCCACAATCCCGAATCCCATTGGCGTGTGAATATTATCGCCGATAACGAAGGTGGCCCCCTCAGCTGCTAACCACCCCTCAGTTACATAGTCGTGGACGAAACACTGCAGTATAGTATCTTGTTCCTGGGCATGATAAAAAATCAGCATTTCGCCGATACCATCAAAGATGTGCTCTTGCCCATCGGTGGTAACACAGGCAGATGCAAAGCGCGCTTCTGAGATGATCATCCCGCATACTTCACAGATGTCTTCTCCATAGTGGATTTCAGGCGGCTTTACCTCCCCCTGAGTCTGTGTGCAGCCAGCACATACGAATATCACCAGCAGTACAAGTAGGGAGAATCGTTTCATTTCATTCTTCTCTCAAAGAGCGCAGATAGATAATGGTATTCAGTATCTCTTCATCAGTCAGGGTCGGGTCACCAGCTCGTGGAGGCATCTCGACACCCGATGTATTCGCCGGATCAAAGACCGGGCGTCCGGTTTTTACAAATTCAACCAGCTCATCATTGGTCGAGTTTCCTACGAACTCGCTGGCAATGAGATCGACGCCAAGATTCGGCAGGCCGTGAGCATCCGGCCCATGACAGGCCGAGCAAATTGAATCAAAGGTTTGTTTGCCAGCTCTCAAGGTAGCTTTATCGTATCCAGAGTTCGGATTACCCCCACCCCCACAGGCGGTGACCAGCAGTGCTGCCAACAATAGGATTGATAAAACGCGTTTCATAATGTTTTCCTTCCTGATTTAGATTTAGATATTGTTTTGCCAGTGAATAGCTTTAAAGCACCAAGCAGAGGTACAAGAATCCATAAGAACAGGCCGCCGGTCAGAATCGGGAGCAAACTATCTCCAAATTGGTGAGTCGCATAGATTCCGGCTGGCCCCAGCACTTCCAGGTGAGCCTGGATGCTCAGGATGGCGGATATTTTGAACATCTCTAAAGGGTTGATAGCAGCCACAAAGAAGACTTGCTCAATGGGAAGTTTGGTCACGACAGCCGTTCCCATCAGGCCCAGGTCCCCGACGAAAACCAGGAACAGCCAGAGGAAAATTGCGCTTCCCAGTGCGACAGAAGTTTTGTGCGTCATGACGGATAGCAGAAAACCCAGACTGAGCATTGCCAGCCCCAATAAACAGGCCAGTCCAACCATCAAAACATAGCCAGCAACAGCACCTCCTGATCCTCTCAGGCTCAAGACTCCAGCGGAGAGACCAAATCCCAGGCATAAAGAAGACAGCAGTGCCCCAGACAATCCCAGGTACTTGCCAAGTAGAATCTCGGTTGTGCTGATCGGTTGAGTCATCAGGTAATCCAGCACGCCCCTTTCCCGTTCATTGGCAATGCTTAGCGCCCCCAGAGTCAAGCCAATCAGGGGGATGAAGAACAAAGCCAGATTGATCAGGCTGGCAGCGGTACGCCCAAAGCCACTTAATCTCAGCAATGTGGTGTCGGGTTGAGAAAGAACAGCAAATGCCAGAGCCAGCCCGGCAAAGGAAAAGGTGTATAACAAAAACCACCTGTTGCGTAGAGCATCCCTGATTTCTTTTCGAGTAATCGTAAGGATGTTTCTAAGGTCTATCATGTGATTCCATCCTGGGAGGGTAATGCATTTGCATCTACCAGATCGAAATCCTCAACGTTGATCGCCGCCGATTCCAGAATGCGTAATGGCATGATTTTGTCTTTGAGGTGGATATCCACATAAAGTGCATGGGCGTTGGGTCTGGGAGCAAAACCCTCGTTTCTTAGCAACCGCAGCGCGCTTTCAAGTTGGTCGGTCGCCACCCGGATGCGCATCCACTTTTGCATCCCTGCCTTCTGGGAGAGCTCTCCGGGATGACATTCAAAAGCTAACTTTCCATGCTCCAATACCAGAACGCGCTCTGCCAGGCTCTCAACTTCCTCAAGACGGTGGGAAGCAAACACGATAGTCTTGCCTGATTGCTTCAGTGACCGCACCAAATGAACAAAATCATAACGGGCTTTGGCGTCAAGGTTAGCTGTAGGTTCGTCAAGGACTAAAACCGGCGGGTCCGATAGCAGCGCAACGGCTAAAGCCAGGCGTTGTTTCATGCCGCCAGAAAGGGTATTCACCGGCTTATCTATCTGCTGGCTGAGCTGCACATAGTCAAGTACCACTGGAATATTGTCCTGAGGCGCTTTCTTGAGTTGAGCAAAGAAGTGGAGTGTTTCACGCACAGTCAGATCATAAAAAACGGTCTCCTGTGGTACATAGCCAATAATGGCGCGAGCGGCTTTGCTGTTGTGGTGGATATCTATGCCATTTACTTTAAGTACTCCCTCAAAAGGGATCAGGCCCAGCATACACTTTAGAGCTGTTGTTTTTCCCGCTCCATTCGTTCCCCACAGAGCCACCGATTCACCAGGCTGGACCTTAAACGAAACATCGTCAAGCGCCTTAAAATGGTCATACTGTTTAGTCAAATTCTTCACAGCGATCATGTTAGCTTCCTGATTGAAACTAATTGATTGGCCGGTGCGATGCATTCCGCTATCAAACTTGCGCCTGATAAATGGGGCAGCACCCAATCCGATCAAGACCAGAGCGGCTCCAAAGAGGGGCCTGGAAGTAGTACCTTCGTTTGTTGTCAGAATGGCTGGTAAAACGTAGTGTGTCATCGGTGCTTTATCGATCAGTTTGGGTTCCGGCAGCAGCATTGGGAAGGCGGTGGCGGCGAAGTCAATTGCCTGACTGGCAGGGCTGTAGGTAAAAAGGCGTAAAACTGGATGTTGATCTGCGAGGCTTTCGAACAGGTTTTCAGCCCGATAGGGTAACTCACCTACTCCATCCCGATTTTCATCGTACCCCACATAGTCGCTCCAATAATTGCCGAGCCCATCCGTCATCCAGATATTGCCCTGCATGGTCCCACGCCCTCGCGTGCTGACCTGTTGGCCGTTTTCCAGAAAAGTATTGGATTGGAAAACATTACGTTCGACGGCAGGCAGGGTCATCACACCGATATTGTTGTAGCCAAAAACATTGCCGGTAAAGAAGTTGTGCCCATCAAAGGCCGATGGTGAGTTGTCGACATAAAGGCCAACACGGTTGTTGATGGAAATATTGTCCTCGACGATGACCTCATCCATATCTTTCAAAGCAATCCCATAACCACTTGGACCCCGATTATCAATAAACAGGTTTTCAACTGCGGTCAGACCCGTAGAGTGCATCATAAAGACACCCACCGAGTTGCCCTCAAAGACATTGCGGCGCATTTGGGCATTGCTGCTGTACATGAAGTGGATGCCATACCGGTTATTGAATAAGTGGTTGCCTTCAATCGTAATGCCATCGGCAAACCAGATGAGCGTATCACGGGTGTTGGTGACCTCATTGCCGGATAGGAGCGTGTTATTGCTATACCAGATTCGGATGCCATCTCCCCGAAGCGGTAAATCCACTTCTCTACCAATAATGGTGTTATTGCGGACTATCCCATCAGATGCATTGGCGAGATAGATTCCAAATAAAACATCTTCTAATAAGTTATCTTCGATGGTCACACGGGGAGCCTGCACGACAATGCCGGAGTCTTCGTCGTGGAGATTGCTGCCGGAATTACGAAGGGTAAAGCCTTGAAAGCGTACATCAGGCGCGTTGATGAAGACTAAGGTGCCCTCTCCATTCCCATCAATAATGGGATTGTCAATCCCAATCAAGGAAACGCCTGTCTCCACGACCAGGGGCGCAGGGTATATGCCGCCATGCACCTCAATGACATCCCCATCCTGTGCCACAGCAAGCGCCTCATCTATTGATAAATACGGCCCTTCCGGTGAGACAATTAAAGGCTCGCCGCTATCAGCTTGAACAGGAATTGATAGGCTCAGGAATGCACAGAAAAATGCGGCGTAAACCAGCCGTTGTCTTAATCTAATCATTGGTCAGTGTCGTCTTGATCATCTTTCAAGCGGCTCATTCGAGAATGTGCCAGTGCTGCCGCCAGCACACACAGTGAAGCTGCCAACGCAAAGTACCAACCTGTCCCTACCGTCATGATGGTCTTAAACTGCCCTACCGTTCCCACACCAAGCACGGGCGGAGTAAACGGTTTGATGGCGCTGGACAGAGGGGCACTGGGGTCGAGTGTGTTGCCGTATAAACGTAACCAATAGGCCAGGTCGGCTAAAAAGGCAGCGGGCCATACGAATGTTGGCACGGTAAGCAGCCAGGACCATCTACTTCTCCAGACAGCGGCAATCAAGACAAGAGCTGCGAATATGATGACAACCGGAATAGCTATTGAGCGTTCAAAACCGGCTGCTTCGCTCATGGGACGCATGCCGATGTAATGGTTAAGCCCATCAATCTCGTGTACCTCGTCGAGCGTTGGATCTTCATCACCTATCATCGAGTCAACAAAAACACGGATACTCAAGCCATCAGGATACTGTGGGGCGAGCAGCGTCATATGCCAGTAAGGAAACAGGATGGAAACGGCCAGGCAAATGACAGCCAGGATACGAAGGATCGTGGGTATCCAATGTCGCCAATCTTTCGTCGCTTCGTTCAGGGTATGGTTGGTCATATCAGACTATCAAGCACTTTCTTGGTTATTTTGACTCACTCAACAGGGGGTGTTAGGGGATCTAATCCCCTAACACCCGAACACAAGGTTTCACTACTGTTGGGGTTCAACCAGCATATAGCCCATCATTTCCAGGTGTAGGGCCGAGCAGAATTCGGTGCAATACCAGGAGAAGACGCCTGATTCTGTCGCATCGAACTCAAAGGTGATACTCTCACCCGGCTCGAGACTCAGGTTGATCCCATAAAGTGGGAGAGCAAATCCATGGGTGGCATCACGGGCGCGCTCGACGTTTGTGATGGTCCAGGTTACGTGGTCACCCTCTTGGATTTCGACCCGCTCCGGGGTGAAGTGGCTGCGGACAGCAGTCATACGCACTTCGACATTGCTGCCATCCCGTTCTACACTCTCTTCACCAACCGCTACAGCATTCGGATCGACCGATTGTGTGATTGGATTCCAGCCCGCTTCGGGATAGACCTCCCAGGCATTTAACTTATCTGCCTTGATGATCTGAGCGTAATGCGGCTCGGCAGCAGTGATAGGCATATCGTACAAAAGCTGCATCTGGTCGCCTTCTTGAGAGATATCGATCAGCTGGAAATTTTGAGGAAGCAGCGGGCCAACACTGAGGAAACGATCCACCGACCATTTATTCAGCGCTACGAGATAATTGCCATCAGGTGATACCGTATCGCCTTCAGCAACCGCCAGATGTCCGATGTTATAGTGGACAGGTATGGTGCCCTGTAAAGCCCACCCATCGTCGGGCCGATAGTTTTCGCCACCGAGGCTCCAGCGAGCAACCGCTGTGTCAAGGAATAAACTGGTATAGGCGTAACCCTGATTGTCGAACTGGGTATGAAGCGGCCCCAAACCAACCTCGACCTGGGCTTCCATCACGTCCTCAAAGTCCAGGAGTGGAACGCCGTACTGATCCGCTTCAGTCGGCCCGGCTTCAATAGCAGCCATCATCTTTTCAAAGCTGTAGATAGTTACATGGGGGTCAAGCTTTCCAGAGACAACGATGAAGTCCCCGCCCGGGGAAATGTCAACACCATGTGGGCTGCGCGGCTCCGGAGCGAAGAAGAGCAGGTCATTTTCAATGACTGTTTCAAGTGGAATAACCTGCATCCCCTCAATCTCAACCGTATCACCCGCTTCAAAGACTTCAACCGCTGCCTCAAGATTGACGATGTGCAGGAAGTCATCCGGGCTTTCGCTGACACCGGCCTCAAATGGGGGATTGCCTTCTTCGATCCCGCCGGTTGCCAGCTCAGTGTTAAACGAGTTGCAGAAGACCCAACCTTCAGAGACCAACTTTCCAGAGTCGCACAGGTCTTGCCAGTAGGGAGGCAGCTCAAGTGCAAAAGATTTTGATGGGTCGAGTCGTCCAGCGTCGCGGTCAAAGGCCCAGAAGGTCAGAATGCCCCGATATGAATCATCATATTCGCTTAGAGGGGCATATTCACCTCCAATTGGGAGGCCGTATTGTCCACCTTCGATCACGTACTCTGTATTGGGGGTAACGAAGGTTCCGCCATGATCATTGAGATAGAGTGGGTTATTGATAATTTGCTTGGTTTCGAAATCGCGCAGGTCAATAACAGCAACACGGCCATTAGCCTTGTCATTGATGAACAGCCACTGACCATCGTAATCACCGGCGGTTTCGCTCAAAGCCGGATGGTGGGTGTCGGCCCAGCGAATTTCACGATCACCAATGTTGCCACCCTCTAGCACTTCTTCCCCGGCCCCAAAACCATACCCCTGCCAGGGTTCGGGCGTAAAGACGGCAATCACTTTTAACAGGCGCATTGAAGGCAGACCAATAACGAGGACCTGCCCACTGTGCCCACCGGAAGCAAACATGACATATTCATCCATGACCCCAGTGGGTGTATAGGTTTTGAGTGCAGCAGTGATGTCAGCCTCGGTCAGCCCACGTGCTTCTGCAATAGCCTGAATATCACCACCAGCTCCTGTTATCTGTGAAGCGGATTCATCTGTCTGGCCTGTGCAAGCTACGATAGCGATGGCTATCAAAACAAACACAACGCCTTTTCTCCAATGATTCATGTGCTTTCTCCTTGCCGAGCACCAGGTGAACGAATATTGACTTCTTGTCAGCTTATCGTAGCAGCAAGGCTGGAGGAGCGATGTGACCTAAGTCACATCATAAGAGGGGAGAAAGGGGCGGCTAATGAACCTCTTGCCTGGCGATTTCAGCCAGTTTCTCCTGGTCGAGGATGTAAATATGGGTGGGGCTCAACCGTAGGAGGCCCTGATGTTCGAATTTCTTAAAGGTGCGGTAGATGACTTCCCGTGCGGTGCCGACCATAGCGGCCAGCTCTTGTTGGGTCATGAACCGGTGGATGCGCAGCCCATCTTCAGTATGCTCCCCTTCGATTTCGACACGAGCCATGAGGATGGTTGCCAGACGCGAAGCCACATCGCGGAAGGCCAGATTGTGGACAAGCGTAACAAACTGCTGCAGCCGGGCAGATACCAGTTTCAGCAGAACGACGCGCAAATCGGCATGATCCTGGAAACATTTGAGAAGGGCATTGGGTTCAATGTAGATGGTTGTCGCGTCAACCATCGCCTCTGCTGTCCATGGACACGGGGTATCGTCCGGAAAGGATTCAGCACCGAAGCATTCACCAGGGGCGAGCACAGCCAGGATCTGTGTTTTCCCCTTCGATTGCCGGTAGAATTTCACTCGTCCGGCCTGCAGCACAAACAAGCCGATTGGAGACATGCCCTGCTCGTAGAGGATTTCGCCGGACTCAAAATCTAGAATACTGGCCTCGCGTGCCATATTTTCCAATGTTCGCTGAGCGAGATCCTGAAAAGCAGGTGTGTTGGTAAGCAATTCGATGGGTACGTTCATGACGCCCCTTTAATATAAAGCAACCTCTAGAGCTACCAACATCATACTGGGAGCAATGCGAACTTGATGTGACCTAAATCACATGAGGTATGGATGTGATGTTACTGTGTGCTGCACATAGGGGAAGCGGCAAGGGCTTCCATATTGAGCAGAGTGATCCTGCCCGGCTCCAACCGGATCATTGCATCTTGTTCAAAACGGGACAGATGTCGCGTGACCACTTCGCGCGCTGTTCCGACCAGAGTTGCCAGGTCTTCGTGAGTCAACCAGACGGTGGGTATATCTTCAGTTTCATCAGCATAGGTCAGGAGGCATTCACGAATTCGCGCAGATACTGAACGAGAGCCAAGCCCTTCACCCAACTGTGCCAGGTGTGCAAGCCGTTGGTTAAAGATGCTCAACAAAGTCCGCGCCAGACAGGGGTTGTTGCTGGAAAGCAGCAGTGACTCTTCGCGAGGCAAAATAAGAAGCGTGACTTCATCGAGCGCCTGGGCTGTTGCCGGAGTGGTTTCTCCATCGAACAAGGGACAGCCACCGAAGCATTTCCCGGCGCTGGTCAGACAGAGACCCTGGCGGCTTCCATGCAACGACTCTTTGATGATTCTGACTCTACCCTGAATAATGAACCAGATTCCGCGTGAGGGATGGCCTTCCATAAAGATGATCTCACCTGGGGAGTAAGTGCGGCGGATCATCAGTTCAAGTAGATAGTTCTGGCATTCTTGAGAGATATTTCTGAGCGCCGAGATAGATTCCAGTTCTTCTCTTGTAATCATCTCGCCTACCTACTCATAACTCAATAACACTGTACGCATTATAGCAAAGTTTGACTGGCATGCTACACACCAAATGTGGTGCAAGTGATTGTGACAGGATCGCATGAGAGAGGGAGGTATCAAGTTCTCATATGCATGCTTTGCTAGTTGGCGTAGGACATAATTGCTTTCACCAACATAGTTCGCTACCGCTAAATACTCCCGCATCTTACTTCTCGAGTGTTTCCCACAACTCGATTCGATTACCTTCAGGGTCCCTAAAAAAACAAACAAGAGCACCCCATTTCTGCTCCAGTTGTGAAACATCAACCTTCTGCCTTCTCAGTTTGTCTTGTGCTTTTCGGATATCAGCAACTTGCCAGGAGAGCGTAAGACCTTTTCCCAGGGCGCTTTTGATAGATGCCTTTTGCTCATCTGCTACGCTAAGATAAGTGTTGTTATCAATTCGAAACTCAACAAACCAATCGGTCTGATAATTGATAGGGAACTGTAACGCGTTCTGGTAGAACGAGACCATTTCATCCCAGTTTCGGCAATATAGAATTGTATTGGTACGATTAATGTCAAATATCATGCAAATCAACCTCATATTTTTGCATACGAGATATTGTAAACCGACGTTTATAGTATGATGATCTTTCTGCCAGATGGCATACCGCCACACAGAGGCCCTTTTTATGCACCATAATGACCAAAGAGAGCACCAGCATCTTGTCCAACAGTTAAAATCACTCGTGTACTTCAGTGATATTAACAAAAAGTTGTTTGACACTCTGGCTCAACAGGCCATATATAGACATTTTCCACTTGACCATATCCTGTTTTTAGAAAACGAGCCTTCTGCCGGGTTGTGGTTGATCCAAACCGGCAGTGTGAAGATCTACAAGCTGAACCCAGAAGGGGATGAACATATATTGCACCTGCTGGGGCCGGGTGATTCCTTTAACGATATATCGGCGCTAGATGCTGGCCCAAATGCGGCCAACGCTGCTACGCTAGGCGCGGTGGATGTATGGATACTGCCTTCGTCAGCTCTGCGAGATACTCTACAAAACGATATCCAATTCGCGATGGCAGTCGTCGAAGTGCTGACCCAACGGATCAGAGGACTGGCCCAGCAGATTGAAGACCTGACGCTGTTCTCTGTGACCACCCGATTGGCACGGTTTCTCATCCAACAGATGGAGACCCCGTCGCTGGATGAACCGGGGATCACCCGTAAAGCTATTGCTGCCCACCTGGCAACCAAACCCGAAACGATCAGCCGCTCCCTGCGCACCCTGGAGAAAGTCGGGGCGATCCAGTTTGATCGCCACCAGATCGTCATCATCAACCTTGACCTGCTGCATGAGCTCGCCATGAACTAACCCCTGCTGAGAACTTGCATTATAAAACCCCACAACCATCCCTGACTTGATCTGGATCAAATTGCAACCCGATTTTCTGATTTATGCTGGTAGCATAACGAGAGAAGATCAGGTTGGTCTGATGGCAGACGAAATATTCCTTCCTCAAATCGATTTAAACCTTTGTATCGGCTGTGGTGACTGCATCACCACCTGTCCTACTAATGCGCTTGGGCAGGTGTCAGGTAAAGCGAAGCTTGTACATCCTGGAGCCTGTACGTACTGCCTTACCTGCGAGGATATCTGTCCTACAGAGGCTATTGAGCTTCCTTTTTTGATTGTCCTTTCACCCCATGAAGCAGCCAGGCGCCATCACACAGGTTCTGAGACTTGAAAAGCTCTCATAGTGCCTGTATGCCTGGGCCTGGACGAAGTATTCGAGAAGCATGTTGTTTTTGGAAGAAAGAGATACCTTGTGCCCACAAAAACATTCAACCTTCATACCATTGCTCGTTATGACGAACTGCCGCTGACCAACGTCCCGATGTTCCAACATGAGGAGTTCTCGGGTTGTTTACTGGGTTTCCTGCCGGGGCAGGTGCTGCCGCTTCACAGTCACGACCATGAGCATGAGGTATTCGATGTGCTGGAAGGGTACGGCACCATCTGGGTGGATGGCGAAGCCATACGGACGCAACCAGGAACCAGTGTTTTCGTCCCGGCTGGGGTGGAGCACGGTTTCGAGAATGACGGCAGCACCCGCTGGTTGGTGCGAGCCACTATACATGAACGGACCTACCTGAGAGCGGCTTTAAAGAGAGCTATTCTCAAGCGGTTGGGAAAGGTGAGCTGGTAAATGCCACGCACCGTGCGCTGGTTTATCAAGGCGGCCATGGTCTGGTTCGTACTTGGCCTGCTGAGCGCATTCTGGTTGGCACTGGGGCAGGTCAGTGATGTACCGACGATCCCTGGTCTGCGCCCACTCTACCTGCACCTGATTGTGGTTGGCTGGTTGACCCAGTTGATCTTCGGGGTGGCCTATTGGATGTTCCCCCGCTATTCCACAGACAACCCACGCGGAAACGAGAAGCTTGGCTGGTTAACGTTCGTTTTACTGAATACTGGTCTTACCTTACGTGCAGTCGGAGAACCACTGGTATCGTCACAAACAATGCTGCTTGCAGGCTGGCTGTTGAGCTTATCCGCGCTGCTGCAGATGAGTGCGGGCTGGCTGTTTGTAGGATTGATCTGGCCCAGAGTGAAAGAACGTTGATATGCCACGCCTGAGTGTCTGGTTTATTCGGACTGCGCTGCTGTATCTGGGTATGGGTTTTACATTTGGAGCATTAATGCTGTCCAACAAAGCCATTGGTTTTGCGCCAATCCTGTGGCAGCTCTTGCCCACGCACATCGAAATGTTGGTGATAGGCTGGCTGGTTCAACTGACATTTGGGGTGGCCTATTGGATACTCCCACGCTGGCAAAGTGGGCGCAGGCGGAGTTCGTTGGCAGTGAGTGCCTACTTCTTGCTCAACGTCGGGATCCTGGTAAATGGCTGTGCTCATTGGTTCAATGGCATGAGCAGCATCAATCTTATAGGGCGGGCCACTGAACTGATGGCGGTGTTGGCATTTACCCTGCATGCCTGGCCGCGTGTCAAACCACCCGGCGCTCATTGATATGCTTAAGCAGGAGTTACTCTAATGAATATCTTGGTTTTGTTTACCGGCGAATACGGACGGCGGCACATCGAGAATTTGAAGAAACATTCCCCGAAAGTGTGGGCAATCGAAGCCTGGGAAACGCCAAAAGTTCTGCCGCCTATCCTTGATTATCCTGAAGATTACCTGCCTGATTCACTGCCGGCAGCCGATCTGATCCTGTCGCTCGCGGAGCTGCCACCGGTGGCCGAGATGATCCCCGACATCGCAAAGTTGTCCGGGGCGAAGTCGGTGATCGCGCCTATCGACA
>JBNKDD010000052.1:0-24975 GCA_050288085.1 Anaerolineae bacterium | reverse complement strand
GGGCGCGGAGGCTGTTGAGGATCATCGCGGAGACTTCGCCCGATGGGCGGGCGTTATCGTTTAGCAGGCCAAGCAGGTGCAGCGTATCACGTACCCCGCGATCATAATCTGAGTCGGGTGTTGTTCCGTTTAACAGCTTATCGAGAGAGTCGTTTAAGTCTGGCATGTCCCCATCCCTAACTATATTTTAAAAACCGTCGTTTGTAGGGGCGCTTCACGAAGCGCCCCTACGATGTACGTTCTTAATTCAAATTGTCGGCTTTTTGCAATAGTACCAACAGACGCTCTTCCTCGCTTTGGGGCGGGTGGCCGAGTTTGTTCTGGTGCTGGCGGGCGAGTGTCACGGCGAGCGGGGATGCACCGGCGGCGGCCATATCTTCGGCTGACCAGGCCGGATGCTGGACGGACACTACAAAAGGACGCCGCCAGCCGTGCGGCTCACCTTTTTTGCCCCAGTGCCAGATCAGGTTCCAGCTCAGCAGCCGACCCACCAACACGATCAGCACCCGGTCGAACAACGTAAACGGGCAGCGCGATTTGCCCACGTCATGCAGCAGGGCGGCTACCATCAGATCGGGCTGATCATGCCCCTGTGATCGAAGAGTTTGCATCACGCGGATGCTGTGTTCTTGCTCACTCTGCCGCATCCGTTTAAACAGGGTGGTCAGGTCAGGGCTGAGGATCGATTCAACCAGCGCGTAATCAATCGGGCGGCTGAAAGCCGTCAGCGCCCGGAGGCCCTGTCCCATCCGCCGCCTGAATCGTTCTAAGTGACCGGCCATCAAACCCCCAGCAACCATCGAACCATTTCGAAGCCCGGTTCGAGTATCACAAACAGCAGCACGTTAAGCCTGTAAATCAACGCCTCCGGCTTTAAGACTGGCCCCAGGATTGACAGCACAACCGGTATTCCTACCAGCGCATACAGGATGTATTGGCTGTGCCGTTCGTGACGCTTCAGCCGGTCGGGGAGCAGCCATAAAGCGGCCAACCAGCCATCCAACGGATAGAGCGGGATCAGGCTGATGATCGCCATGATGATGTTTAACCAGATCATGTCGTACAGAAGATTGGTAATCGACGGCAGGAATGCGTTGATGGGAAGGGGGACGTAAGATAGCCAGCCGAGGCGGAAGGGAACCGCCGCCCCTGCTGCCAGGAATAGATTTGCCAGCGGCCCGGCCAGGATCGCCAGCCAACGCGCCCGCGCCGAGTCGGTCTGTTCAATCGGAGCCGGGCCGGGAATCGGATAGCCGGTCAGCACCCCGGCGACCAGCCCCAGGCCGTCTATGTTGGTACGCGGATCGACCGTCAAGAGCGGGGCTTTGCTGCCTGTCCACCTTGCAATCAAGGCATGGGCGATTTGATGCACGCTAATCGCGATCAACAGCACGACTGCCCGTGAAATCAGGTTGGCGGGGACGGTGGTTAGCATATGGGCTAGCGGATCAGAAGCCGCATGATAAATGCACTGGGGCTGTCAACCAGCCAGTTTACCAGGTTCAAATATCTCAGCGCGGCACTGAATCGGATCAGGTCTTCGGCCAGGAAGGACAGCACGGCCAGGCCGATCAATGCAAAGGTGCTGTTTTGACGATTGCGTTCCCACCATACAGCCTGCCGGGTAGGGAGTATCGAATGCACGATATGCCACCCATCAAGTGGGTAAAAGGGCAGCAAGTTGAGGACAAACAGCACGACGTTCAGCCAGACCATCTGGAGCATGATCTGGGCTGGGAAGTGAAGGAGGCATTTTAAAAAGCTTCCCTGGCCGAATGAACACCATGAACTTATGGCAATGTCGCCCAATCTGGGGAAGAGCCGGAATGGAATGGCGAAGACTACAGCCAACAGCAAATTGGCTACCGGCCCGGCCAATGTTGCCAGCAGGCGGCCTAAAAGTGGCTTGCTCATCCGGTGGGCATTGACCGGAGCCGATCCCAGGATGCCATATCCGGTTATAACGCCAATGGCAAACCCTCTCCAATCGATGTTTACACGAGGATCAAGGGCCATCTTGCCCTGATCTTTGGCCGTTGTATCCCCCATGCGATAGGACACATAAGCATGAGCATATTCATGCACGGCCATAGCAACCAGCAGCACAATAATCCGCGAGATAATAATAGCAGGTGTCAGGCGGGTCAAACGGTTACTCCTTGAGCTTATGAGTACGGTAGGGATTATAGCAAAAGGGAAGATAGCTGCGCATTTTTCTAATTACTGCGTTGCGATGTACAATGTCAACATCTGAATTTACCTTCTGACACAGGTTGTATTTGGCTTATTTATGATTACCAGTTTTGACAATGATCGTGTTAAGTTCGTCCGGGCATTGCAATCACGGCGGCGGGCACGTCGCAAATCGAGCCGGTTTGTGGCGGAGGGTGCAAACCTCGCTCGCGAGATCGTTGCCAGCCAGACACCGGTTGAGTCGGTGTTCTATACAGAGTCTTTTGCCACAAACAACATTGATCTGCTGAACAGTTTGAGCGGCCTGACCAATGCCATGCTGCCGGTCAGCGACCCGGTGATGACCTCGATGAGTGGGACGAGAACCCCTCAGGGGGTCATGGCCGTTTTGCCATTCCTCAAGCTCGATCCCCCGTCTAATATGCCGTTTGCGTTGGTCATTGACCGGGTGTCCGATCCGGGCAATATGGGGGCTGTGATGCGGGCGGCTGCCGGAGCCAGTGTCCCGCTGATGATGGTCACGGCGGGGACGGTAGACCTGACCAACCCCAAGGTTGTCCGCAGCGCGATGGGTGCTCATTTCCGTTTGCCGATTCAATACCTGAGTTGGGAAGGGATCGCCAGCCGCTTGAGCAGCCATGTCATCTTTCTGGCCGATCCCAGCGGCGGCGCACCGTATTATCAGGTGGATTGGACTCAGCCCTGCGCCCTGATCGTCAGCGATGAAGCACACGGCCCTGGTGACGAGGCCCGCCGGTTGGCCCATGCCCAGGTGACGATCCCCATGCCGGGTGGGATCGAATCGCTGAACCTGGCGACCGCAGCCAGCATCCTGATATTCGAGTGGGCCCGCCAGGTCAGCCAGTTGGGTTAAGATCACACAACTTCCAAAACCGGCAGAGGATACGAGGATACATCAAGTGACATTATTTCATTTCCTGTTTGTGATTACTGCCCTCGCTGCCGTTTATATCCAGACCAAAAGTTACGCTCTTAGCACGGTTCGGAGTTCTCAGCCAGAGCTTGAAGCCGAATATGCACGGCTTTTGCGAGTCCGGCGATTCATGAGTCCGTTTATCGCCGGGTTGGCGGCTGGATTGGTTATGCTGGGGGCTTTTGTTTTTGGCAATATCAGCCCGTTTTTGGGGATACTGTTCAGCGCCGTCTGGGTGATGGCCGCCCTGGGGGACATCTTCATCGAAGGTTCCTATTCGATAGACGATGAATCAATCAAAGCCCGCTACTACATCATTGGCATGGCTTTGTTTATTGTGTTTACCCTGGGGTTGGGGGTGGGATTAATCGTCAACGCTGTTGTTGTCGAAGGTGTACCGGGTTATCAAATTCTGATTGCTGCCGGGATTTCGATTGTCATGGGGGTGATCGCCTACCGAACCCTGAAAGTAGCACCTGAAACCCTCGCCATTATGCTGGTCTACACTGTATCGGTCACCGTATTGCTTTGCGGTGGCATCCTATCCGCCCTCGTGGGTAATGTGCACCTGGCCTACATTGGGATTGCCTACTTCATTTCTGACTGGTGTGTCGGCCTGAGAGACTTTGGGAAAAAGGTTCCCGCTCTCCTGAAGGAAAACATCCTGATCGTTATCCTGGTGCTGTATTACACCATCATGCTTATGTCGATAGACTTTGTATTCTAGGTTAAAATAACGCCGCCAGTAAGCCAATAGGCTGATACGTCGATACGATAAGTCAATAGGCCAGGCTTACTAAAATGACCCCTACCAGCCTCATTCTGAACTTTTCAGCCATCAACCATGAAAGCCAGATGTATGTTCCAGGGAAATCGCCTTGAAGAGGTAGGGGCAAGTTGGGCCAAAAGCCCAACGATATTTAACTAGAGGAGAAGAATAACGTGAAGATCCGTTCGATCACGGCTTTTGTTGATATCTCATACCCGTTGGAATCGGAGATAATAGCCAATGCAGGCCGGATGCTTCGTACCGCGCGGGAACAATTTGAGGAAGCCGGATACTCGGTGCAGACAACCCGCATCGCTACCCAGCCTTTCCCTGCTATTCTGGGCGAGCAAGGGCCGGGTAAGGCCGCCGACCTGGCTAAAGACGTTGAAGCGATTGCCTTTGTCCATGAACTGGATTACATCGCGCTAGGCCCGGTACGTCTGACCGATCCGCCTGCTTACGTCGAGGTTATCCCCGATATCCTGGGAAGCACACAAAACACTTTTGTCAGTGTCGAGATAGCCAACCGGGAATCCGGTATCAGTCTGCCTCGCACCCGCCGGGTCGCCGAGGTGATCCGCAAGGTGGTTAACCTGGGTGAGGATGGTTTCAGTAACCTGTGTCTGGGTGCGACCGCCAACGTCCAACCCTGGACGCCTTTCTATCCAGCAGCTTATCACGGTGGCGGCAAACCCCGGTTTGCGATTGCCACCGAAAGCGCCGACCTGGCCCTATCGGCCATCACCAGCGCTTCATCGTTGGAACAGGCCCGTGATGGCCTGATCCGCCTGATTGAAGACCATGCTCGCCGCATCGAGGAGATTTCCCGGCGGGTTACGGGGATGGACTTTCAGGGTATTGATTTCTCATTGGCTCCCGGCCCGGAGGAAACCCGGAGCATTGGAGCGGCCCTGGAGCGGTTGGGGCTGTCCAAGTTTGGGTCGGCGGGGAGTTTGATGGCGGCGGCCTTCCTGACCGGAACCCTTGACCAGGCCCAGTTTACCCGGACCGGGTTCTGTGGATTGATGCTGCCTGTGCTAGAAGATAGCGTCCTGGCGGCACGAGCTGCCGAGGGTGGATTGGGCATCACCGAGCTGCTGACTTATTCGGCGGTGTGTGGGACCGGGTTGGATACGATCCCCCTGCCCGGTGATATCGGCGAGGAAGTGATTGCCGCTATCCTGGCAGATATGGCCGCGCTGTCCCTCCGGCTTGATAAACCCCTGACCGCCCGCCTGATGCCCCTGCCGGGTAAAAAGCAGGGAGATGCTACTACCTTCGAGTTTGAATACTTTGCCAACAGTCGGGTGATCATGCCCCGCAACGGTACCTTGAGTGGGCTACTGGCCGGTAATGAGAATGTTCCTATCAGGCCGCGCCCCCCTCAAAAAAGCTGATTGATTTCCTGTTTATTCCGGGCTTGCCCTATAATGGTTGGGGCATACCTGAATGCCCCAACTATCATTCAAGCTCAAAGAAGGAGGGAGTCTCAATCATGAACATCTTCAAAAACGAGCAGGATACCGTAACCTTCTCGGCAGGAGATACGATCTTCTCGACTGGTGATCCAGGTGATGTGATGTTTGCCGTCAAGAGCGGCACTGTCGAAATCTTCTTCAACGATGCAGTATTGGAAACCGTTGGAGAAGGGGGAATTTTTGGTGAGATGGCGCTGGTTGATCGGAGCGCTCGCAGTGCCAATGCCGTCGCCAAGACCGACTGTGAACTGATCCGGATTGACGAGGATCGGTTTGACCTGCTGGTCAAGTTTAATCCCTACTTCGCCCTGGAAGTTTTGCGAGTCACGGTCCGGCGGCTTCGCCGCATGACGACCGGATCATAACCGGTCGGACATATCTAGAACCAGTGAATCAAAAAGGGCGCTTATTGCGCCCTTTTTTACTAACTCAAATCCAGAAACGGATTAGACCTGAATGTAGCGGGGGAGTACGATGGGCCGTGACTGAGTCTCCCGGTAGAAAAAGTCTTCCAACACCCGCTGTAGATCGCGGGCCCCATTATGGTACTGCTGCTTGATTTCCTCGCGGCCTGCGTCCAGGAGGCTGCCTGCCTCTTTCAGATACACAAATCCCCGGCTGACAAACTGCGGCTCGCCGACCAGATGATCATGTTCGTTAACGGGGATCAGTGCCACGACAAAACCATCCTGGGATAGACGGTGCCGGTCACGCATGACGATTTCGCCGACCTCGCCGATCAGCCGCCCATCGACAAACACCTCATCCAGTTTTAGCGATGATTCGGTCCATGCTCTCTGCCCATCGGTCATCCACTGGGCACCGTTCTTCAGCACAAAGATATCTTCTGGGCGCATGCCTGTTTCCTCAGCCAGACGGCTATGCAGGTACAGGTGGCGTGATTCGCCGTGAGCGGGGATCAAGAAGCGGGGGTTTACGGCCTCCAGCATAATGCGGATATCCTCGCGGTTGCCATGCCCGGAGACATGGACATCTGCCATTGGCCCGTAGATGACATGTGCCCCACGCTCGAATAGATTGTTGAGCATCCGGCTCACATCTTCTTCGTTACCTGGAATCGTCCCGCCAGAAATAATGATGGTGTCATTACTGTTGATTTTTATGTCCGGGTGCTCCCCGTTAGCCATTCGCTTCAGGGCTGAACGTGGCTCCCCCTGTGACCCGGTAGAGAGAATTACCAGCTCATTATGGGGCACATCGGGATCTTTGATCTCCACTAACAGACCTTCTGGTACATCCAGCCGCCCCAGTTCATGGGCCAGTGCGACATTCTCAGATAGGCTGCGCCCCGTGATGGCGACCTTGCGCCCGTGCTTTTGCGCCAGGGTCATGATCTCCTGTAACCGCGCCAGCAGCGATGAGAAGGTCGCGATGATGATCCGCCGGTTGTGCGCCTCGGCAAACAGCTCATCGAGCGCCTCACCAACTACTTGCTCGGTCGGGGTGCGGCCTGGCTGGTCGGCGTTTGTGCTGTCGCCGAGCATGACTAATACGCCATCCTGCGTTAACCGTTTGAGCGCTTCCATATCAGTGGTGCGCCCCCCGGCAGGTGTCTCATCGAGTTTGTAATCGCCGGTATGCATGACTTTGCCGACCGGTGTTTCAATGATGAAACCGACCGAATCGGGAATAGAGTGCGCGACCGGGAAAGGATTCACCCGGAAAGGGCCTATGTTGAAGCGCTCGCCGGGCAGAAAAGTGCGCAGGTCAGCGCGATGCAGCATGCCCTTCTCACGTAGTTGTCGCTTTACGATACCCAGTGTCAGCGGTGTGCCATAGATCGGTGTCTCTACCTCGCGCAGCAAATAGGGCAGCGCCATGATGTGATCCATGTGACCGTGCGTCAGCAGTACGCCACGTAAAAGATGCTGATTCTCTACCACGTAGCTAAAATCGGGGAGTACCAGATCAATGCCGTACATATCATTTTCGGGAAACATCACCCCACAATCGACTACCATCATGTTGTGGTCATACTCATAAACGGTCATGTTCTTACCAATTTCACCCAGACCGCCGAGCGGGGTGATTTTTAGATTTTTACTCATATACGTCCTTAAACTAATGATTAACTAATACATTCTTATATTTAATGTTTTCCCCATCGACATGCGACTCTGTAAGTGTGGATGCACACGCACAAAATCACCCTTGCAGCCCGAAAGGCCGCCGGGGCTTCCAACCTCACCCGCCGCAGTAATAAATTAATGACTTATGCCAGGATAGGGGAAACTACTATTTGAGGAATACGCCTTGAGTATAGAGGGGAAGGGTGGCCTTGTCAATGCCGGTTTTGAGAATTGGCGTGTATCATCTTGGTGGCGATGACTATTTGTTTACCCCCGTGATGCTCCACCTGCGGTGTTCGCATCATCCGCCCGTAGCAAACGGCTTTGCCGTTTGATCTGCATGAGGGGGCAAAATTCGAGCGACAGCGAGAATTGGGGGGTAAATTTGCCACCAACTTTAAAATGCACCCTTTGAGAATCCGTGAAGCGAGTCAAGAACAATCCGATTCAATGACCTGAGTTCGATAGGGTCGACGAACTCAGGTCATAGTAACACAAGGCAGGAATGAACCGATCACCGTTCTCATACCGGGGATCAGCCGCGTTTGCGCTCCTCAGTTTGGATCGCTTCTAGTATATTTATTTTCTCAGGAAAGCGAACTACACTGCTGACTCCAACGCACATGGCCCAACCGCGCACTTACCGCATACCTGCACCGCCTCAAACTGTGGGAACTGCGAATCATTCTCCTGGCAGTGTGCCCAGCAAACCTGCTTGTCTATTCTTCCATCCTCGTCAAGGGCGTTGACCGGACAGTTGTGCACACACTCCATGCAGGTTTCATACACATAAAACTCGCAGCGTTCTTTGGGTTCCGGTTTGTTGATGGGCAGGTCGGCATCGATCACCAGGCTGCCGAAGCGCCCGGCGCAGCCCGCATCCGTGATGACCAGGTGATGCAGGCCAAAACTCCCGATCCCGGCCAGCACGGCGATGCTCTTGTGTGATCACCAACTGACCAGGGTTTCGCGGTTAAAATTGCCGGTAGCCGGTTCAGCCGCGGCACGAACACCGTGTTCGGCGAGCCGGTCGATCAACTGCCCGGTGATCTGCCCGATCAGTTGGTTAGTTTCGACGTAGGCTACCACCCACTCTTCCGCAACCCGCCGCCGGTCTTTCCCGTTGGCGATAGGGACTTCCGGCGCAAAAGGCAGAAAGAAACTGATCACCGATTTCGCGCCGGGCAGCAGGTCGTCCGGCAGTAAATGGGCCGGGGTGACCGCCTGGCGCAATTCGGAGAAGCCTGGATCGTTGGCGGCTACAAAGCCGACAATTGGCTCTCGGTAATGGGTGATGGTGCCGCTTTCGGCAGTTTCATATTTGAGGGTCTCTATGATGAGATCTGCCAGTTCGGTTGGCTTCATAGAATGTTTCATCCAGCCTTGATGGTGGCGGCTTCCGCTCCTGCTAAAAATGCCTGCCGGTTCAACTCAACGGCCTTGGCTGGGACTCGCTGTAACAGCACCTCAAGCCACTGTTCCTGGCTCACATCGATCAGGGTGGAGAGTGTACCAATCAGCACTGAATTCATAGCACGGGCGTTGCCCAGGTCATCGGCGATCTGGGTGCCTTCGATGTAGTATACCTGCCCGGCGGCCTGATTGAGTTGGGCGAGCACGTCGTCCACTGCCGGATAAACGTCGTCGCCAAACACGGTTGAGGAGGGGGGAATCTGCTGGTGATTGACGATCACCGTTCCGCCCGGTTTGAGGTATTCCAACCAGCGCAGCGACTCGATCAGTTCCAGGGCGATCAGGTAATCGGCGCGGCCTTTCTCAACCAGCGGCGAAGCGACCTTTTCACCCCAGCGTACATGGCTGATCACCGCGCCGCCGCGCTGTGCCATGCCGTGTACATCCGACTTTTTTACATCTAACCCGGTCGCGAGTCCTACCTCGGCGATCACGTCGCTGGCAAGCAGAGAACCCTGTCCGCCCACCCCACCGACGATAAAGTCTATTGCATTCATTTGTGGAAAATCTCCTATGCCCCTGCTGCTACAATCCCATCTCGATTACAGACCTGTGCACACAGGTCACAGCCATAGCACAACAACGGGTCGATCTCCGCTTTGGGCCGACCGGTCTTGGCGTCGATCAGGTCGCTCTTGCCAATCGCCGGGCACCCGATCCGGAAGCAGAGCGTACAGCCGTTGCATAAATCCTGGTTGACGGAATACGACTCGTGCCGTTCGAAGTCGGCAAATACACAGGGCGCGTCGGCCACCAACACGGCGGGCGCATTCGCATCAAGGCAGCGCTTTACGGCTGCTTCAAATTCTTCCAGGTTGGTCGGGTCGGCCTTCTCCACTACCGGGACGCCCATCCCTTCTGCCAGCCTGACAAAATCGATCTTTGGTGTGATCGTGCCGTTGAGCATCATACCGGTGCTGGGGTTCCCCTGGTGGCCGGTCATGGCGGTGGTGTGGTTATCGACAATGATCGTCAGCACATTGCCCTGGTTGTAGATCACATTGGCGAGGGCAGGCAGACCGGCATGGAAGAAAGTCGAGTCGCCGATAACGGCCACATTCTTGCGATCCAAATTCGTCAGCGCCATACCGTGCGCCACGCCAATGCTAGACCCCATCGATCCGAGAGTATCGGTGGTGGATAAGGGAGGCATCACACCGAGCGCATAGCAGCCGATATCGCCATTGACGATCAGCTTGAGCTTTTTCAAGACGTGGAATACTCCGCGATGCGGACAACCCGCACAGAGTACCGGCGGGCGCATCGGGAGATCGGGTACAGCAACGGAGACATGGGCTGGTTCTTCGATCAGATCGGCTTCATAAGCGCTCTGGCGGATGCGCTCCGGGGTCAGTTCGTTGACCATGGGGAAGATTTGCTTGCCTTCGCATTCGACGCCCATCAACCGGACGTTTTCTTCCAGGAAGGGATCGAGTTCTTCGACGACGATCACCTGTTCAACACGGGAAGCGAAATCGCGGATCAGATCGGTGGGCAGCGGCCAGGTCATGCCCAGCTTGAGATATGAGGCGTTCGGGAAGACCTCGCGGGCATATTGAAAAGAAATACCCCCGGTGATGATACCGAGGGCAGGGTCATTCAACTCAATATGGTTGTAGGTAAACGACTCGGCAAAGGCGGCCAACTGGCTCATCCGCTCCTCGACGACCGGGTGACGGCGGCGGGCAAAGCCGGGGATCATCACGTATTTCTGCGGGTTGCTCTGGTAGGAGTGGGCTCCGTTGGTGTCCGATGGGCGTTCGCCCAATTCGACCACCGATTGGGCATGTGAGATTCGGGTGGTGGTTCGGAGCATGACGGGGGTGTCAAACTGCTCGCTGATGTCCATCCCGACGATCACCATGTCTTTGGCTTCCTGGCTGTCCGCCGGTTCGAGCATCGGGACTTTGGCAAAACGGGCATAATGGCGGTTGTCCTGCTCGTTCTGTGAAGAATGCAGGCCGGGGTCATCGGCACTGACAATCACCAACCCGGCTTCGACACCGGTATAAGACGAGTAGAACAGCACCTCTGAGGCGACATTCACCCCGACATGTTTCATCACGGCGATGGCCCGCCGCCCGCCGTAGGCTGCCCCGACGGCCACATCAAAGGCGACCTTCTCGTTGGGGGCCCATTGGGCGGTTACGACCGGGTATTCACGTGCAACCGTCTCCAGGATTTCGGTGCTCGGCGTGCCGGGATAAGCGGCTGCGACCTGCACCCCGCTCTCATAGATTCCCCTGGCGATGGCTTCGTTGCCTGATAGAAGTTTTCTGGGCATACATTTCCTCTGGTAAGACAGATCAGAACGAGGTTTATACATCTCAGCATAGCAGAATGGACGGCCCGGTTATAGAGCCATTACTCACCTAAAGGGATGCAGGTTATCACAAAATCCTGGCCCCAGACGCTATAATCCCTTTGAGGATTGGTTTGCTATCACCAGAAAGAAACACACATTGAATCCAGATTTGATTATTAATTTCGGTATATTTGTCGTTATCGCTCTGGCCTCTCATCAGATCGGTAAGCTGTTGACGCGCCTGCGGTTTCCCCTGATCACCGGTTACCTGATCACCGGGATCGTCGCCGGGCCGTTTATCCTGAATATCATCTCGGCCCAGTCAATTGAGGGCCTGAAATTTGTCGAGGAAATATCCCTGGCGGTGATCGCTTTTGCCGCAGGCAGTGAACTTTATCTGAAAGAGATTCGCAGCCAGCTCAAGAGCATCACCTGGAATATCGTGGCGCAGGTGATTATCACCTTCAGCCTGGGGTCGATTACGGTTTTCTTTCTGACCAATCTGATTCCCTTCACACAGGGGATGAGCCTGATCAATCGCGGGGCGGTGTCGCTGCTGGCAGCCACGATTCTGGTGGCCCGTTCGCCGTCCTCGGCGATTGCGATTATCAATGAACTGCGTGCGAAAGGCCCTTTCACCAAGACCATCTTAGGCGTGACGGTCATCAAGGATGTGGTGATCATCTTCCTGTTTGCCTTTAACGTGCAGGTAGCCGACGCGATCTTTACCGAATTGGGCTTCAATCTGCGGTTTGTCATCTTGCTGATTGTCGCCCTGATCCTATCCCTGCTGGCAGGGTATATCGTTGCTAAAGTGTTCGAGTTGATCCTGTCCACCCGGCTCGACCGCCTGATCAAACTGGCCCTGGTTCTGGTCATTGGCTTTGGCGTTTTTCAGGGATCGGCCTGGCTGCGCGAGTATACGCATGAGGCCCTGCCGTTTGAAATCGTGTTGGAACCGCTGTTGATCTGTATGCTTGCCAGTTTTATTGTCATCAACTTCACCGATTATCGCGATGAGTTCGGCCTGTTGATGCACGACGTTGGCCCGTTTATTTATGTGGCTTTCTTCACGCTGACCGGCAACGCGATTCGCCTTGATGTCCTGGCCCAGACCTGGCCGATTGCGCTGGCTTTATTTGCCCGCCGGTTGGTCGCATTGTTTATCGCCGGGGTAGCCGGGGGAACGCTGGCCGGTGATCCGGTTCAGCATCGGCGGTTATCCTGGATGGCCTATATCACCCAGGCCGGTGTCGGCTTAGGATTGGCGCAGGAAGTGGGCGCTGAATTCCCGGAACTGGGCAGCGCCTTTGCCTCTTTGATGATCTCGGTGATCGTGATCAGCCAGATTGCCGGGGACCCGTTTATGAAAACAGTGATCCGGTTGGTTGGGGAATCGCATGAGCCGGGGCAGCCTCAACCGGATCGCGTCCGTGATGTGTTGATCCTGGGTATTGAGGGGCAATCACTGGCGCTTGCCCGCCAACTCCGGCAGCATGGCTGGCAGGTTACGATTGCCGATACTAAAAAGTCACGGGTTGAGCCGCTTGCCCCAGAGGATGTAACCGAACGACTGCTCCCTCAGATCGACCGGGAAACCCTGTGCGAGTTGTGTACGGGCAATACTGACGCGGTGGTCGCGATGCTGCCTGATGATGGCAATAATCTTCTGGCCTGTGAAACGGCTTATGAAGCCGGTGTTCCGCGGGTGATCGTTCGTATGAATGACATGACCCGCCGCGAGGAATTTGCCGCGTTAGGGGCTTACGTGGTTGACCCGGCGACGGCGATAGTCAGCCTGCTTGACCAGTTTGTACGCGCACCCCAGGAAGCCGCTCAACTGCTCTACGGTGGTGAGCAGCGGGACATGGTTCAGGTCACCGTTACCGACCGGGACGTGACCGGTATCCCGCTCCAGGATATGCGCCTGCCGGTGGATGTCCTGTTCTTGAGCATTATGCGCAAGGGGCAGGATATCGTTCCGCATGGGCGCACCAGCTTACACCTGAACGATGAAGTGACGGTGGTTGGTTCGCCCCAGAGTCTTGAGGAGATCACTCTGCGGTTTGGTTTCTAAAAAATCCATCGCAGCTTATGATTCGAGACTCTGGTATGATATGCTGAGAAGTACAAATACCATCCAAAGTCGGCCACCGGTAAACACCAGCGGTGGATGGAGCAAAACAAGAGGGATTTTGCCTGGAACGGTACAAGGCGGCCTTGAACTGCGCCCGATGATTTTGCTCATGGAGCAATTCACAAAATCGCTTGTGATAGTAGTTTGTTAACAATTTCTATCTGTCCATCATATGGGGGAAGTTCGTGACACAGGATAGCCAACTCCAAAAGCACACTACTCCGTTGAAGCGAATCCTGGTTGGAGCACTCGTCAGCTTATGCGTACTAAGCCCGTATATTGTTGGAGCCATAAATTTTTTTGCTGCTCCCTTATTGACCCTGATCCTGATCGTGCTTGCTGTGGGACTGGCTTTTCTTTCACTGCGTCTGGCTGCCCAATCAAAACCGCAGAAGTCGCGAGCGATGACCTGGATCATCCGGGTAGGTGTGGGGATATGTTTGCTGATCACCATCTTTGACCTGAGCAGCCGTGCCTTTTTCGTCGAACACTGGAAGCTGTACCACGCTCCCCATGTCAACTCTCAGCACCTCTGGACACAAATGCCCCTGGTAAGACGCTATATTCCCAACCAGTCTTATGAAGGGATCAATTATGGCGATTCGTCCAGACATCTGTTTACCGATGCTGTCCCCAGACCATATCGTTTCGTGACGGATTCCTATGGGTTTCGGAATGAAGTCTCTGACCCAGAACAGGTTGACCTGATCCTCCTGGGTGATTCCTATGGTGATGGTAGTGGAACATCACAGGACGAACGTTTGGCAAACATCTTGGCTAAAGAATATGGGTTTACCGTCTATAACCTTGCTTTTGATTCAACCAGTCCCTGGCAGCAGTATGTCAACCTGGCTGTAGAGATTGTCCGTCTGGACACTCATGAGGGAACGACTATCCTGTGGATACTTTTCTCGGGTAACGACCTGGATGATTTTTACTACCCGGAGCTAGATATTGATGAGCTGCCCTGGCGTGGCCCGTTGGGCAGCGCAGGTACGTCCATACGGAATTTCAGAGATCTTTCACCTGTCAGCCGGTATCTCACTTTAGTTCATAACAGCCGCAATTCGTTAAATTTTGTGGAAGAGACTCTTCCCAACGGGGAACCAATCATCTTTGAACGCCAATATATTGAGACCGGACACCGGACACCAGATGAAGTTCGGAGCCATCCACATTATGAAAGCCTCAAGGCAACCATCGCGGCTGCCCATGAACTGACCGATTCCAAAGGATTGACGCTCATCATCGTATTAGCGCCGAGCAAAGAAGAAGTTTATTCCTGGCTGGTGGATCAGGCTGAACCCTGGTCAGCCGACCCCGCACCTGGCGGATTTGCTGTCGAACTGGAGACGATCGCCGACGAAGAAAGCCTTTGTTTCATTGATCTCAAGCCCCTATTGATCGCCGAGTCGCGGCGGGTCTATGAAGAGTCAGGCGATCTGCTCTGGTGGCCAGACGATACCCATTGGCACCCATTAGCTCAACAGATTACCGCTGCCTATCTGGTTGAACATCTCTGCCTTGACCCGGCTTCTGGGATGACCTGCTGCCAGCCGTAACCACTCACTCGGCAGCGGCTGGTAAGCAAGCATACTATCCAGTAGTGACCGGGATTCGGATGTAGAAGATGGTACCCTGGCCCCATACGCTAGCTACATCGATGCTGCCACCGAGTCCTTCAACATAATCCTTTGCCCAGTATAGGCCAAAGCCCATACCGTGTGATTTGGTTGACCACTTCATCTCAAAGATGCGGTTCAGGTTTTCGGGTTTGATGCCGGTGCCGTTATCGCGGACGATCACCTCGATCATGTCACCTACCAGGCTGCTTTCAATCCACATCTCGGGTGCTTCGGTGTCGGATTCCTTGATGGCTTCGAAACCGTTCTTGATGATCACCTTGAAGGTTTCGATGATCATGTCAGAGGTGGTCATGATCTCCGGTAGCGTGTCTGTCAGGTTCCGGTGCAGGATCATATCCTGGGTCTGACCGTCAGGTTTGGTAAAGGTCACTGCATCCGGGTCGATAAAAACTTTGTCAATGGCATATCTCAAGCAGTCATTGACATTGGTCGGCTCGTCCTGGGTCAGGTTCCAGGGTTCATGGAGATGATCGAGGATGCGGGTGATATCGGCCAGGCGATCCAACACGGTTGGTACGCTTTCCAAAACCTCCTGCCTGGCATCTTCGGGAAGCTGACCCAGCAGCGGGAGCATCTGAAGCTGGGCCTGGACCGAAGCGGCCCGGTTGCGCAGCGTGTGGATCGATGCCGCCGATCCAAAAGCCATTTTCGCGAAAATCTGCGAAGCCACCCGGCGCGTTTCGGATACCCGGTAGAGCCGCGCGTTTCGAATACCAACGGCTGCCTGCTGCCCGAAAGCATACAGCAGTTCTACCTCACCGCTGCTGAATCGCCGGGAGCGGGTGGCGGCAAATAGAACCCCAAACAGGCTGTCCCCGATGAAAAATGGAACCGCGATCAAGTTCTGGATACCAAGCGCGTCTTGTGCCTCGGCGATGAGCGGTTTAAGCGAGTCGGGGGCGATCGGGGTTAGCAGATCAAATAAGGCTTCGGAAGTGACCGGGTTACCTGTCTCAGCCGCCCTGATCCCCAGATTATTGGCGTATTCTACCTGTTGGCGATAAACCACCAGTGTGCCCGGATCGGCGAACAGGTCTGGCTTCCCGCTCTGATCGGCGGCGGCCTGTTTCCAATCGGTGATCTGTTGTTGGCTGGCTACCTGTGGGTCAATGTGTGAGGCGCGAATCGGCAGTGAACCATCCTGCTCGTGGGTCATGATCAAGGCCCCGATGTAGCCCAGTTCGGAAACCACCCCTTCGACAATCCGCTGGAGGATCAAGGCTTCGTTTTCAAGGTTGGCCTGGATGATGTAAATCAGATCATGGGCGACTTCCAGTTGGAGGGCCTGCCGGGCGCTCTGGATGGCGGCGGCAGCCTGCCGACCGAAAGCCGATAGGACACGAATGTCGGTATCGGTGATGGGAGTCTGCTTGGCGGCAAACAGGTTACCGACCATTTCCTCGCCGATAAAGAAGGGGACGGCGATCACCTGCTTGATGCGCAGGGCTTTCTGAATACCCCGGACAAACGGTTGGGTGACCGGTGGTGCAATCGGGACGAAAAGGTCGTATAGATTGTCACTGGTAACGGGTTGACCGGCCTCGGCGGCCTGGATGCTGAGATTATCCCGGTATGCATCATCATAGCGTAGAGTCCGGGCGACCTTCGGGTCGGTCAGCTTGATCGGCCTGCGGGTTAGTTTGGAGACTTCGCGTTCCCAGCTTTGTATTTGTTTCATGGTGGCATATTGGGGATCAACGTATACGGCCTGGACGGGAAGCGTATCTCCATGCTCGTAAGTCGCCACCATCGAACCGATATAACCCAACGCTTCCACGACATCCTGAACGATCTGGTGGAGGGTTTCTTCCAGCGTGTGGGTGGTTCGGAAGGAAGCTGCATCCCTGAAACTGGGGATATGATTAACACCTGATTCATCTGGGTTTGAATGGTTCATATTATTGACGCTCTGTTGTTTATTTGTTAATGAATAGCTTCTATTATAGTGGTTATGAAAGAACCTGGCAGGTTGGATAACCAAATTGGAATTATTTTGTACATTGCCGGGAAAAGCCCTATCTCAAACATGCTATAATCCGCTGTCATTATGTACAAACCAATTTGTGATCGAGGTAAACCATGACTGCGCCATCGCTGACCATAGCTGAAGAAGCCGAAGCTGATTTTCAAACCGGGCAGGCGCTCTCCATTGCCGGGGGGCACTTTATGCACGATGTTTATTCGGCGTTCTTTGCGCCGCTGCTGCCTGAACTGCTCGATAAACTGTCGCTGACCCTGACCCAGGCGGGCACGCTGAACATGTTTATGCAGGCTCCGGCCCTGCTCCAACCGTTTATCGGCTACCTGGCCGATAAGGTCAGCCTGCGCTATTTCGTGATCTTCGCCCCGGCGGTTACGGCTACCTTGATGAGCTGCCTCGGTATCGTCCCGAATTATTTCAGCCTGGCGGTGCTGCTGTTTCTTACCGGGATCAGTGTGGCGATTTTCCATGCCCCGGCCCCGGCTATGGTCGCGCAGATTTCCGGGAAGCAGGTGGGCAAGGGGATGAGTTATTTCATGGCCGGTGGAGAACTGGCCCGGACGGTCGGCCCGCTGCTGGTGACCTGGGGCGTTGGGATGTGGGGGCTGGAAGGTATCTACCGGCTGATGGGAATTGGTTGGGCTACGACCCTGATCCTGTTCTGGCGGCTGCGAAACGTGACCGCCCAGACGACGCCACAGGGTAATATCTGGTCGATGCTGCCCGCCTTCCGCCGGATGTTTATCCCCCTGTCCTTTGTGGCCCTCTTCCGCGCTTTTCTGATCGGAGTATTACCGGCCTATCTGCCGACTTATATGGTTGAACGGGGTGCAAATCTGGCGGCTGCCGGGCGGTCGCTGGCGGTTTTGGAATTGGCCGGAGTTGCCGGGGCGCTGTTCAGTGGGACGATCAGCGACCGCCTGGGACGCAAGCCGGTGCTGATTGCATCCATAACCCTATCGACGGTGCTGACGCTTATCTTCCTCAATGTGAGCGGCTGGTGGGCGGTCCCGGCGCTGCTGGTTCTGGGTCTTGCGCTGTTTTCAACCCAACCGGTGCTGCTGGCGATGGTATTGGAGTATTATCCCGAACGCCGCTCTATTGCCAATGGGTTGTATCTCTCGCTGGCCTTTTTGTCCCGGATGATCGCGGTACAGTTGGGTGGATTCGCGGGGGATCACCTGGGGCTGCACACGACTTTTCTGATCGGTGCGCTGATCCCGCTGCTGGCCCTTCCGGCCATCTGGTTGTTGCCAGAACTGAGTGACGTTAAGATCGGGGCTGAGTAACCGAGAACATAAGGACTAGCAAATTTTGAAATTGTATCGTAAACCTATATTTGGATTAGCATTGAGCGGCGGCGGTGCTCGTGGACTGGCGCATATCGGCGTCTTGAAGGTGCTGGAGCGGGAGGGATTGCTGCCCGACTGCCTGGCCGGAACGAGCATGGGGGGAATGGTTGCTGCTTATTACGCTTCTGGCCTGTCCCCTGATGAAATCGAGGCTGAGGCCTTGCATATGGGCCGCCTGAAAACCATGATCAAGATGATCGATATCTCCAATTTTCGGAGCCTGGTTGGAGGGGACAGTATCCGAAAATACCTGGCCGAGAAATTTGGCGAGGAGACGACCTTTGCCGATCTCAAGCTGCCGGTGATTCTCAACGCCGTTGACCTGGTCAGCGGTAGGGAAATCGTCTTGACCGGTTTGGTTTCTGAGGCAGTCCGGGCGACTACGGCTATTCCGGGTGTTTTTGACCCGGTTGAGATGGATGGCATGATCCTGATCGATGGCGGGGTGCTGAACAATCTACCTGCCAATCACGTCCGGTCGTTGGGGGCCGAGGTAATCCTGGCGGTCAATTCCAGCGCCAGTTCCGCCGCTCTCCAACGTATCCGGTCGGAAAAGAAAACCGGCGGCCCGGTGAATACCTTCCTGACCAGTGACGCCCTGATGATGGCTGCGTTGACGGATGCACAGCTGCGCGAGTCAAAACCGGAGTTGATCATTTATCCGCAGCCACCGGAAGAGGTGCATGTGATGCGAGGGTTCACGCGGGCGGCTGAGGTGATCGCTGCCGGGGAGGAGGCTGCTGAAGAAGTCTTGCCGCAGCTCCGTGAACTGCTCAAACCCCGGCTGCGATGGCCCGCGAAAGTTGCCGAGGTTACTGAGATGTCATCTCCTTCTTTTCAGAAACAGGTCTATTACGCCCCATAAATTTTAGTGGGGGCGGCTGCTTTTTCTTCTTCGCGGTTGCTTCTATGCGATAGTCCGCATAGAATGTGGGGAGAAGGCAAACTCAGTAAATCACAGGTTTGGCAAATCTCTGTGATTCCGCGATTAAACATCGCGGTTAAGCTGAAGATTTTGAACGGGAGCCGCGAAGTTTATTCGCGGGAGCGGTCAAAATCGTGATTTACTGAAACTAGAATTGAAGAGGCTTCCAAATTTATGGCTGTCGCAGATCAAATACGCTCACAGTTTAGCGAACAAGATGCCCGGCGCGGATTCCGCTTTGATGTGTACCTGGTATTAATTATCGCGGGGCTGCTGGCTATCGGGCTGTTGATGGTTTACAGCACCACCTTTGACTGGAGCTACCTGGAATATGGATCGCCTATCCGCATCTTTTTAAGACAGGTGCGGTCGATGATTATCGGGGCGGTGGCAATGACCATCGCCTGGCGGATCGATTATCGCATCCTGCGTAATCGCTATGTGGCAACCGGCATTATGGTGATAGCGATTATCGCGTTAGGGATACTGCTGGTTCTGAACCGTAATACGGTCTTCGGGTCTCAGCGTTCGCTTTACCAGGGGTCCTATCAGCCCGGTGAGGCGGCTAAACTGGCGGTGATTATCTACTTTGGTGCATGGTTGGCATCACGCCAGCAAGACCTGGGGAAGATCGGCTACGGTCTGATCCCCTTCTCGATCCTGGTCGGGATGGTCGGCGGGCTGATCGTCCTACAGCCCGACCTCAGCACGGCGGCCATTATTGTGCTGACGGCCTGGACGATGTTCTTTGTCGCAGGAGCCAACATCATCCAGATTATATTGGCCGGAGCGGGCGCGGGATTGGTGGGCTGGTCGTTAAGCACCCAGTTTGCTTATGCCCGTGACCGGTTGACCGCCCATCTGCAAGCCATGCAAGACCTGACGAATGCAAGCTGGCACGTCCAACAGGCGATTATTGCTTTCACGGCGTCGGGCAGCCGGGCCGATGCGAACTTCAGCCCGAACTGGTTTGGGGTTGGCCTGGGCCAGAGCCGCCAGAAGTTCGGCTTTTTACCGGCGGCCCATACCGACAGTGTCTTCGCGATTATTGGCGAGGAATTGGGATTGGTTGGCTGTCTGGTCGTGGTAGCCCTGTTTGTGCTGTTTGTGTGGCGCGGCTTCAAGATTGCGAGCCGGGCACAGGATTCGTTTGGAGCACTGCTGGCGGTCGGGATCGTGTCGTGGATTGCTTATGAGGCCCTGCTCAATGTGGCAGTCATGACGGCTATTATCCCCTTCACCGGGGTTCCACTGCCGTTTATCAGCTTTGGCGGATCAAGTCTGGTGGTAGTCATGGCGGCTACCGGATTGTTGTTGAGTATCTCCCGGCGGCGTTATATCAGGCCGGACCAAACTCAGGCTCAGATCCGAACTCAAGCCCAAACTCGAACCCAGGCTCAAGCTCCAAAAACTCAAACTATAACCACCCCACCCGAAAGAGAAGCAACCTTTGAGGATAATGATATCGGGCGGCGGGACCGGCGGGGGCGTGTATCCCGCGCTGGCGGTCGCCTCAGCACTGACTGATCGCCACCCGGACTGCCAGATCACCTGGTTGGGCAGTCGCTACGGGATCGAGCGGGAATTGATCGAGCGCGAGGGAATCCCCTTTGAGGCGCTGCCCGGTGGCCCCCTGGTCGGAGTTGGGCTGCGCAGCCTGATCCATGCGGTAGGGGTGCTGCGTGCGGTGCTGATTGCCCTGGGGATTGTGCGGCGTTTCAAGCCGGAGGCCCTGTTGATCACCGGGGGGTGGCCGACGGTTGCGCCGACCCTGGCCTGCTGGCTGCGGCAGATCCCGGTGTTGATTTACCTGCCTGACCTGGAACCGGCCAAAGCAATCCAATTTTTGAGCCGGTTTGCCGATCGGGTGGCGGTTAATGCGGAGCAGGCGATCAGTTCCTTTCCGCCCGGCCTGGCGGTCGAAACCGGCTATCCCCTGCGCGCCGAATTATTGGCTGCTGCCGGGTATGATTCAGCAGGCCAGCCCACCGGCAGTCGAGAGAAAGCCCGCCAGGAAGCCTATCAACGCTTTGAACTGGTAGATGATTTGCCCACTCTGTTGATATTAGGGGGAAGCCGGGGCGCTCTTAGCATTAATCAGGCGCTGGCCGTTCACCTGCCGGAACTACTCCCGGACTGCCAGATCATTCATATCACTGGTAAGCAGGATTGGGAGGCCGCCCAGGGGCGCATCCGGGATTTGCCTTTTGAGCTAAAAGGTCGTTATCATCCTCACAATTATTTGCATACAGGTGACATGGCACTTGCGCTGACTGCTGCCAACCTGGTTGTGGCGCGGGCGGGGGCAGGCACCTTGGGCGAATTTCCTCTATTTGGTTTGCCTGCTATACTCGTGCCATATCCATATGCGTGGCAATACCAGAAAACAAATGCTGATTATCTGGTGTCACGCGGGGCAGCAGTTCGCCTGGATGACGAACAACTTACGGAAACATTAGGAACGGCGACCCGCCGCCTGTTGATCGAATCGGATGAGCGGCAGCAAATGGCCCAGGCATCCCAAGCCCTGGCCCGACCGGATGCTGCCGGGCGGATCGCCGACCTGTTGATTGGTTTGACCTGGGAAAGCCGAGGCAGATCGTGATCGAATTTGCGGCTGTATTCTGGATGGGCATCATTATTACCGGCATCATTGGCCTGTTACGGGGCTGGGTGCGAGAGGTTCAGGTTACCGCCTCGGCAATACTGGCGATGTTCATCATCGACAAGTTTGGCGGATGGATTTGGGATACCTTAGTCGCCCGAACCACCGCCGAAATGCTTGCCACCGATCCGATGGGAACGTTTCGCCGGATTGTGATGCTCAAATTAGCGGTGCTGTTGATCCTGGTTTTCTTTGGCTATCAGGGGCCGGTGTTGGTGACCTTCGCTACCCAGCAGCGGGTACAGGCTAACCGCGCCCGCGAGACCATCCAGGAAGGATTGTTAGGATTGATCGTCGGGCTGCTGAATGGCTACCTGATTCTCGGTGCGATCTGGTGGTACCTTAACGAGGCTCAATACCCGTTTGATTTCATGGTAAGCCCGGTGGCCTTTTTTGCTGGTAAGGAAAGTGCCAGTGTCCAGTTGATCGAAATGCTGCCGCTGGCCTACCTTGCCAGCCCGTGGTTAGATATTCTGGTGGTGGTGGCCTTTATCATTGTGATTGTGATCGTATTGTAAACAGGCTGCTGCCTGCTTTTCTGGGGGAAACAATGGGATAGACCTCTGTGTCTATCTGACCTCATAGCTCGTCTCAACTGGATAATTAAGAATAAAGAAGCATGGCTATTAAACCTTTTATCCGACCAGGTGCAAAAGTTCACTTTATGGGGATCGGTGGGGCAGGGATGAGCGCCATCGCCCGGCTGATGACCGAACAGGGTTTCGAGGTCTCCGGCTGTGATCTATCCGATTCTCCCCTGACCGAATCCCTGATGGGTCGTGGTATTCCGGTTGAGATCGGCCACAACCCGGAACACTTTGATATCTATGCGCCTGACGCGTTGGTTATCTCCTCAGCTATCCCCGATAGCAATGAAGAATTAAAGATTGCCCGGAGCAGAAATATCCCGGTTTACAAACGGTCTGACGTGATGGGCCTGGTCATGAAAAACCGGTTGGGGATTGCCGTTGCGGGGACACATGGAAAAACCACCACCACCGCGATGATCTCCTATATCCTGAATGAATGTGGACAGGACCCCTCATTCATTGTCGGTGGGATATTGACCGATTATGATACCAATGCGCGGGTGGGAAAAGGCCAGCCCTTTATCGTTGAGGCTGACGAGTACGACCGGATGTTTCTGGGGCTGTCTCCCAAAATGATCGTATTGACTACCCTGGAACTGGATCACCCGGATATGTTCCAGAACATTGACGAAGTCCGCGCCCTGTTTGCTGAGTTTATCGAACTGCTCCCAACCGATGGGATGTTGATCGCCTGCCACGATAACCCGGAAACCGTCCAGTTTGCCAAGCGCCGCCTGCTGCAATCTCGCCCCAGCCTGACCTATGGCCTGACCGGGGGCATGTGGAGTGCCAGTGATATCCAGGTCAATAAACGCGGCGGGCTGGATTTCTGCCTCCGGCAGCTAGGCTTTACGGCGGCGACCGTATCATTACAGGTTCCCGGCTTACACAACATTCAGAACGCTATGGCGGCCATAGCCGTCGCTTCTGAATTGGAGATTCCTGCCAAAGAAGCGGCTGAAAAGCTGCGATTTTTCACCGGGGTCAAGCGGCGGTTTGAGGTGAAGGGTGAGGCCAACGGGATCACGGTGATTGATGATTATGCCCATCATCCCACCGCGATTCAGGCAACCCTGGAAGCCGCCCGCCGACGATATGGCAACCGCCCGATCTGGGCAGTCTGGCAGCCGCACACCTATCAACGGACCAAGGTGCTGCTGGATGATTTTGCGAACTGCTTCACGGAAGCCGATCATGTCATTATCACGGATGTGTACCGCTCCCGCGATACGGAAACTTTCGACGTGGGGCCCTGGAGTGTTTTGGCACTGATGCCCGATCATCCCGATGCGCGGCATATCGGCTCGTTGGATAAAGTAGCAACCTACCTGGCGAATTACGCTCGCAGAGGTGATATCGTGATCACGCTCTCGGCGGGGGATGCAACCTGGATCGGGGATAAGCTGCTTGAAACGCTGTCGGAAGATTAAGACAATGGGCTTAAGCCCATTGTTGACGAGATTGATTAATGCCCATCCTTCCTGATGCCCAGGCCGATCTTGCTGCCGTTTTTGGCGAGCGGCTGCACCTCGATGAACCGTTGGCCCGGCATACCTCTGCCCGGATTGGCGGCCCGGCTGAAGCCTTCCTGATTGCCCATACCATCGACGATCTCCGCGAGTCGGCCCGGATTGCCTGGAAGCATGATCTACCCCTGTTCATTCTGGGTGGGGGGAGTAACATCCTGTTCAGCGATGCCGGGGTGCGTGGTCTGGTCGTCTATAACCGGGCGGACGGGCTGCGCTTCGAAGATACGGCGGTGACTGCCGAATCGGGCTTGAGCACCATCCAGCTTGCCCGGCGGCTGGTATCACGCGGCCTGAGCGGATTTGAATGGGCGGTCGGCATACCGGGCACGCTCGGCGGGGCAGTTTATGGGAATGCGGGCGCACACGGCGGTGACATGGCCGGATCGGTGCGGCAGGTCGAAGCCATCATCCCGGCTGGGGATGGGATCGACTCGGTGATCTGGTCAAATGCCGATCTGGGATTCGACTACCGGTCATCTATCATCAAGCGGGAGAAGCGCCGCTGCCTGATCCTCAGCCTGTCCTTCGACTTTCAGCCGGACGATCCCGGCGCTGTCCGGGCGCGGATGGACGAATACAACGACTATCGCAAGCGCACCCAGCCCCCCGGCGCGACCATCGGCAGTATGTTCAAGAACCCATCGGGTGATTATGCCGGGCGCTTGATCGATGCTGCCGGGCTGAAGGGCAAGCAGATCGGCGGGGCACAGATCAGCGAGAAGCACGCTAACTTTTTCCTCAACACCGGTGATGCCACCGCAAGCGACGTGAAGACCCTGGTTGATCTGGCCCGCCATGAGGTGCAGGATCGGTTCGGCGTTACGTTGGAGCTGGAAGTCGAACTGGTCGGACGCTGGGAATAGCCAGCAGATTATTCAAATGCCCCTGCCCAGCCCGAACACAAAACA
>JBNKDD010000051.1:0-25519 GCA_050288085.1 Anaerolineae bacterium | reverse complement strand
GCGGGGGTTCGTCCATGATATGGTTCAAGAAGCGGTGACCGAAGGTGGAACCCTGTTAGCGGGTGGAGAGTTCCTGAAGGGGCGAGATCGAGGCTTCTTCTACCCGGCGACGGTGGTCGCCGACTGCACCCACGAAATGCGGTTGATGCGCGAGGAAACGTTTGGGCCGGTGCTGGGTATCATGCCATTCGATGATTTTGATGAGGCTATCGCGCTGTCCAACGACTCGGATTATGCGTTGGGTGCAAGCATCTTTACCAACGATGCACGGAAAGTCAGGCGTTTCTATTCCGAGGTATCTGCCGGGACGCTGTGGGTCAACGATCCGCTGGTCGATAATATTGCCGGGCCGTTTGGTGGTATGAAGATGAGCGGCATCGGGCGTGAATTGGGGCAGGAAGGATTAGACGATTTCTGCCAGGTCAAGCATGTTCACTGGGATATTGAAGGACGGCCCAAGTCGTGGTGGTTTGAAGTATGATGTTTATCCAAGCAGCCGCTTCAAGACGCGGCAGATAGCCAGGCCGATCCACAGGCGCTTTTCGTAGGTTTTCGTATTCCACAGGCCATCTTCTTGCTGGTGCTCAATGAACCAGGTGATGGCCTGTTTCATATATTCGTCGTTGCAGGTCGGATCGATCAAAGAAATCGAATCAAGTGCGGCTAGAAGGTGGTTCCACCAGAAGGGGTAATCAAACTTCAGCCAATAATCGGCGGATTGGTAAGATGAATAGCAGTCCTTCTGAAAGAAGCGCGTCTTGAGGAGATTGGCTGCCTTTATGGCCTCAGTGGTTGAACGATAGTGTGGATGAGCCGCAAAGGCTCTTAGCACCATACCTGTCCAATTGTGGGAGAAAGGTTGATTCCTGTCCAACCGGACAGGATCAGCATACTGGCTGGTCAGTTTAATTTGCTCGTCCCATGATAGGGCCGCGGTGAGGATTGGAATGGTCCAGCCGCCGTCTTTTTGTCTCATGGACAACAACCAGGCCATCCCCTTTTCTACCCGTTCGTCAGCCTGGTAACCAGCCTTGATCAGCAGGGATAGGATCGCGCCGGTATAGTAGGTTGCATACTGGTTGCCGATCATCCCACGGATATCACCCTCGTCTGTCTGACAGGAGAACAGGAATTCGGCGGCGGCCTTGGCTGCCGGATGTTCTCTGGTAAATTCGTACTGGTCGATCAGAAAACGGAACTGCTTCCATGTTTCAACCAGCGGGTAATGATGTGGGGGATAGACTTCTTTCTTTGACCCGCGATATTTCCAGCTTCCATCCTGGATTTGTTTCTTGACAATCCGCTGGGGGGCAGGCAAGTTCCAGATTTCATGAATTGGCCCCACCGACTCATTCAGCAAATCACGGTGGGTGAAATAAGGGATGCATGGGTTTTCCGCTGCAAGCAGCAGGGGAAGGGGATCATAATGTAGTTGAGCCTGCCAGTTATTCATTTTGCAGACCTGCCTGATGCACTAAAAAAAGAGCATGGGTATATGCCATGCTCTTGTGTGTAGTCTGGTTAGCCGGTATCAGCTATATGTCCAATTCCTCGGCCTGATCTGGCCCGGCGGGGATGCTGAGTTCAATCTTGGCTCCCTGGCCGGTTACGCTGTCAATCTGAATGCTGCCGCCGATCAGGTTCAGGCGGTTTTGCAGCGTACTCAAGCCAATTGCCCCACTCTCGGAGGAACCGTCAAAGGTCAATTTGCCAGTTTCAAAGCCCCGTCCATTATCTTCAACCTGGGCGGTAATGGTGTCCTCGCCCATGTCGATGCTCACTTTGACTTCGCTGGCCTGGGCATGGTCGCGGACATTGACCAGCAATTCTTGAATCCCCCGGAACATCAGGACTTCCCGGTAGCCTTCCAACCGGCGTTCGCGTCCCTGGATGCTCAAGTGAGGCTCGATGTTGGTCTTGGTTTCATAGGCGTCCAGGTAGCGTTTAACGGTCGGTACGAGGCCCAGGTCGGTGAGCATCATCGGGCGCAGGTCGAAGATGAAATCGCGCACTCGCTGAAATGCCTCACGGGCTGAAGTCTGGAGGTTGTCCAATTCGAGGCGGGCTTTTTCGGTGTCCCGGTCAAATAATTTCTGGCAGATTTCAGCCTGGAGAATAAAGTTAGTCAATGAGTGAGCGGGGCCATCATGCATGGCACGCGCTAAACGTTCGCGTTCCTCTTCTTGAGCATCGACTACTTTGATAAAAGTCTGGGTCTTGTCTTCCGGTTCGGGGCCTGTCTCAAGGGATTTCTTAATGTTTTCCAACCCCTTGATGGTATTCATAACCAGGGTTTCTTGTGCCTGTAATTTCTCCATCTGGGAGCGGATGGTTAACAGGCGCTGCTGGGATTCCATTGCTTCTATATAGGCCGCTTGGACATCGGTGGAGGGGGTTTGGGCAATAGCCGATTCGATACGTCTGACCTCTCCTATCAATGATGCATTGCGTTGGGCAAGGGCTTCGACCTGCCCGCGTGAGGTGTCGATCTTGCCTCGGATATCGTAGAGCTCGGTAGTAGCCTGCCGCAATTCTCCATCGAGTTCTTCCAGAGCAATATCGATGCTGGTTTTTTTCTCTTCGTTTGTCATCCTAACCTCTACAAATCTGTCTTCTTCTTCGAAGCTGTATCCCGCAACCGCACCCAACCCCGCCTGAGCGCAAACACAGCAGCCTGTGTCCGATCATCAACCGCCAGTTTTCTCAAGATTGAGGTCATGTGATTCTTGACGGTCTGGTGGCTAATTTGCAAGGTTTGGGCGATCTCTTTGTTGCTCAGGCCGCGTGTGACATATTGCAATATTTCCATCTCGCGGGAGGACAGGGGTGACATCGTTTCCGATAGATCGACGTAATAGCGCCCTGCGATGGATTGTACGCCTTTTTCCATCCAGTCCTCGACCCCGGCTTTGTCGAACACTTTATCGTGAACGACATACCGCCCGGCAACCACATGGCGGATCACTTCCATGAGTTGTTCGGGATCAATCTCTTTCGGACAATAAGCTGATGCACCTGCCCGAATCGCGTGGATCACTTGCTCAATATCATCATAAGCCGTCATGATGATCACGCGGGTGGGCTGCCGCTCAGAGGCAAGTTGGCGGGTTACCTGAATGCCATTCATAAGCGGCAAATTGATGTCCATGATAGCAATGTCCGGTTGGATTTCACGGATAAGCTCCAAAGCCTGCTCACCGTTTGCTGCCCCTGGACCAATGACGGCGATGTCATCGTGAGTCTCCAGGTTCATTTGCACACCATGGCGGAAAATTTGGTGATCATCTACGATCACCACTCGGATCAGATCGTCGGGTGAATTATCCTGACTCATCGCCAGCCTCTAATACTATACTCGATTGTAGAAAGGTTGATAGGAGAGAAAGCTATCCTTTGCCTGGTACTTCGGTACTTAGTAGTACTTATGTACCACTCCTAAATCAGTCTACCACAGCCGGGTACTATGGTCAAAAAGGATTTTAAGGGAGTTACATAAAAGGTAAGGGTTTTTCAGAATTCTGGCTTCAATCGCCGTCATCAGAAAGAAGTAGTTTAATTATATAAATCTGATAATATCTGACTCAGTAGTAGGGCAAAATCATTCCCCCCTTCTTCATTCTGCCAATATATACTATGATGCCAGATTATAATCGCGCTGTTGTGCTTGGGCAATTGATATCGAGGAGCATATCGGCAAGGCGTTTGTTGTCCTGGTGGAATGTTAAATGAGTGGAGTTAACCTGGAGCAGAAATATCCTTCCTCTAAACCGTGTTCATGTGAAATATGCCTGAATTATTGTCAACGCCCAGGCTGGTGGACAGTTGATGAGGCAGCAAGGGTAATTGATGCCGGTTATGCCGGTCGCATGATGTTGGAGTTATCCCCTGAGTTAACCTTTGGGGTGCTTTCACCCGCGTTCAAGGGAAACGAAGGTTATGTGGCTTTACAGATATTTGCCGGTCAGGGTTGTACTTTCTTGTGGGATGGCCGCTGCGAATTGCATGGAACGGATCTTCAACCCCTGGAATGCCGGTACTGTCACCATACTCGCCGGGGTTTAGGTGAGCAATGTCATTCAGCTATTGAAAAGGATTGGTACACAGAAGAAGGTCAAAAGCTGGTTATCAGATGGGGTGAGATAACCGGGGTCTTTGGTATGGCATACCATCGCTGGAGAAAATAGCTCTTTTTGCGCTCTCATCTGGTTGAGTTAAAATGTTGGCGGAAATTTTTATTCGGCAGATGAAAGGAGGTGCTCCAATGTGTGAAATAAAACAATCAAGTTCAGTAAACATCAATCTTCTGAGAGCGCTCCGGATATCTGCTAGCAGCCGTTAGCTATTAACTGCTTCTTTGGCCTATGATGCAGCCGCGAGCGTTCGCCCGTGGCTGTTTTTAATTGGCCTGATCCCCGCTCTCAGAAGTTTCTCAGAAGTCAATCAATTGGAGACTGAAACGTGGAAAACCAATCACTGGTTAGATTTATGCTGAATCGACATCAAACTGTAACCGAGTGGAAGAAAATCCCCTGGCACGATCCGGACTTTAGCCGCCGGATGCTGCAAGAACATCTTACGCAGGATCATGATGCGGCCAGCCGCCGCCTGCCGATCATTGATGAGCATGTAGACTGGATTCACCGTCAGGTGTTGGGGGCAAAGCCTGCCTCGATCCTTGACCTGGGGTGCGGGCCAGGGCTGTATATGGACCGGCTGACGAGGTTGGGTCATACCTGCCTGGGGATCGATATATCGCCCGCATCGATTGAATATGCACGGCGTGAGCATGCCGGTACCTATCGGCTGGGAAGCATCGTGACCGAAGATTATGGCAGTGGGTATGACCTGGTGATGCTGGTCTATGGCGAGTTGAACGCCTTCGCGCCGGAGGATGTTAAGACGATTGTGGGCAAAGCTCATGCAGCGCTCAAGCCAGGGGGGAAACTGCTGCTTGAGGTGAGTCATGCAGAGGCTCTCGAAGGTTACGGCAGGCAAGCTCCTAGCTGGTACGCTGCCGAGAGCGGCCTGTTCTCTAATAAGCCTCATCTTTGTTTACAGGAGTCAAGTTTTGAGGCGAGCCGCCAGATGTCGAATTACTATGTCCTGGTGGAAGGCTGTGAGGAAGTTCAAACCTATACGGTGATGCATCAGACTTATACGGAAGATGCGTATCGCCAGATGCTAGTGGCATTTGAGAAGGTTGTCTTCTACCCTTCGCTGACCGGCAAGGATGAAGGGGCTACTGATTTCTTCTGCATGGTTTCGACGAAGTAGAGTTAAGACATGTCTCGCTCTGGGGCGACTGACCAGTCGCCCCTACGAAATTCACGAATGGTGGATATCTATCTTTCTGGTATCCCCTACTACTTGTATTAGTCCGGTAGATTTGCGGCCCGCATCTCTACCGGGCAGTTATTACTGAAGCGAACCTGGTAGATGGTCAGCGCCCCCAGGGGAGATGGTGGGCCATGCCAGACCGGGCAGAAATGCGGATTAGTGGTCAACTTGCGATACGAGTTGTTCCATTTGGGGAAGACAATCAGGTAATCGGCCTGACCGCGTAGGATGTAGCGAGCCAGTTCCTCGTCATTGTGCATAAAGGGGATCACGTCGGGTGATACCAGCCCGGCCAGATCGATCAAGGGGCGGGGGGCGAAGTATCCCAACGCACCGATGTCGTGAGCGGCGATCACCACGTCGGGATCGGTTTCGGCTTCTAACCACTTTGCTGCCGCCACCATCTGATCCTCGATAAAGGTCACGTCGCGGCCATAGGCAGGTGCCCCCAACGCTCCGAAGAAGGCCGGGAACAAGATCAGCACTGTCAGCGCCCAGGCCAGACTGGTCAGCCGGATGGTTTGGTTGTGATGGCGCAGGCGGATCAGGTCAAATAGGCCGCGCAACCCGTAGATCACGATCAGGGGAACGACCGGCATGGCATATCGTCCATGCTGATAATCTACCGGGAGCCGAGCTGCATAGACCGCCCAATGCAATAATGCCCATCCCCAGGGTACGAGCATCAACCAGTTACGCTGGCGGATGTCTTTCCAGACAATATAGATCAGGCCGGGAATCAGAAGAATCTGTGCACCGATGAAGGTCACAGAAGCCTGCTGGAAAAATCGCAGTAGATAGGGGGTTGCCCACAATGCTGCATATTCGGTCTGCTTGGCGTAAAAAGTATTGGGCCAGATTTTCCCGCTGATCACTAAGTTCAAGCCAAAGAACGGGAGAAGCATGGCGGTAAATCCGACCCCGGCCATCACTGCCCACAGCAGCCGCTTCCAGAAGTAACGGTGGCGTTTGACCGGTTTGGAATTCTCTGCTGGAGTTTCATCTTCCGGTTCGGTATTTGCTATACCTTCTGTCTCCGATATCGCTTTGACTTCTTCTGGCGTTGGTTCCGATAAAGGTACGGCTTCTGATTCTGAAGCAGCCTCAGTCACCGCTTCAGGTTCTGGCTCGGCTTCGATAGGGGATGGTAGATCAGGTAGATCACGCGGTTTGACCAGCAGCCCATACAATCCGGCTGCTCCCATCGCAAGGACGCCTTCGGGCCGGGCCAATAACAGGATTCCACCCCACAACCCCAATATCAGGCCGTTGAACCAGCGGTGATGACGTTGGGCGGGATCGTTACGTCGCAGCCATACCCAGAACCAGATCAGCAGGGCAGCGAATAAGCCGGTTTCCATGCCGGAGGCAGCCGCCCAGACCAGATGCCATTCGAAGGCCAGCGCCAATCCTACCGCCAATGACAGCATGGGGCGATCATCCTTGACCAGGCGTGCCCCGCCCAGCGCGATGGCGATCAGCGTCAGCAGGCCCATAGTCTGTGTCCACCAGCGGGGATCAACCGGCAGCCAGTGACCCGGTACCAGCAGCGGAGTCCATAAGATCGAGGTCGAGCCGGTGCTAGGTACGTCCGGGATAAAAGCCCATTGACCAATCTCGGCCAGGTTGCGGGCGTAGGTCTGGTAAATCCAGGCGTCGTCTAAAGGGAAGCCAAAGCGATTGAACCCATATCTCGCCACCAGGAGATAGGTGAACTGGGTCAAAATACAGGCCAGCACGATCAGGCCGTCGCGCAGCCGGGGAGATGTTTTGATACGATCTGGAACCATTGGTTAGCCTCAGACGTTAAAATTAATGAAGATAGCTAGTGTAGTGTAGAGAAAGGTTACACGAACCATGAAAAGAATGCTATTCGCAGTCACTTTTTCTCTGTTGGTGATGGCGGCCTGTGCTTCTGCTCCTGATGACAGCAATCCAACCGTTGACCCGAATTCCCCAGTTAGCTCCGATGACCCGGTGCCCCCTGCTGAGGAACTCCCTCCGATTGAGGGGCCAGTGATAAGAGGTGAGGCGGTGGTTGAAAGCATCCAGATATTAATGCTGGAATCATTCCCGCTGCAAGTACACGTCGCGGCGCAGGGTTATGTACCTGACGGCTGCACGCGGGTTGATCAGATCAGCCAGAAGCGTGATGGTAACACCTTCAACGTGACGATCACGACAGTCCGCCCGGAGGATATGGAATGTACCGAGGCTGAGGTTCCTTTTCAGGAGAATATCCCGTTGGATGTGTACGGTCTGCCTGCCGGGACGTATACGGTCGATGTCAATGGAGTGACGGATACCTTCACCTTTGACACGGACAACATCCTGCCGGATATGCCATCCGACGATCAAGGGAACACCGAAGGCCCACTGACCGATCTGGCGACTATCGAGTCGGCAGAGGTGGAGGAGACAACTATGGTCCCGCCCGCCGTCCAGGTGAATATCAAGGGGACGATCCCCGATGGTTGTGTTGGCTATTTACAGGTGGTCAGGGAACGCCGCCAGGCTAATGTTATCCATCTGACTGTCGGGAGGTCGCTCCCCGATGGTGTGATGTGCACAATGGTTATCACCGAATTCGAGGAGTCGACCATAATTCATGACCTGGAATCGGGCAGCTATATTTTGCAGGTCAATGACTTCACGACGGAATTTACCGTTGGAAAACCATAAATTTAGTTGGTGAAGGTCGAATTGTGATGTAAGATAACCGTGCTGCTCCCTGAATCTAAATACTACAATTTGTTTACATTTTTGTTAGGTGCTTTAAATTTCAAGCCAAGTATGCTATCGTAGGCTTATCAAAGGTTATTATTGGCTTTATCCCATCCATCATCCAGGTGATTCTTGAATGACGACATCAACAGCACGATTACGGGGAATCGTAGAACGGTTAATCAGTAAAGTAGAGGAAACAACCGAAGAAGTCATCGATGAGAAAACCGAGATAGTCGAGTTAATCCGAACTTCGGATAATCGCACGGCGCTCCAACTGCTGGAAAAGCTGTGGGTACGCGGTTGGCTCAACGATGGCACACTGGTTGGCGCGAATCTACGCGAGGCGCGGCTTGGTGGGGCTTACCTGGCCGAGGCCAATCTGGCGATGGCTATTCTGCTGGGTGCTCAGTTGGCCGGGGCAAATTTGCAACGCGCTAACCTGGAACGGGCCAAGCTGCGTAATGCGACGGTCAACAATGCGGACCTGCAAGAAACCAATCTGAGTGGGGCACATCTGACCGGCGCCATTTTGATCGAATCTAACCTGCATGGGGCGGATTTGCGCGGCGCAGATTTTGAGGGTGCACGCCTGGGGAATGCCAACCTGGAACGGGCCAACCTGACCGAGCGCCAGCTCATGCAGGCCGCTTCGCTTCAGGGGTGTATTTTGCCGCACGGTAAGGTGTATGATGGGCGCTATAATCTGTCGGGTGACTATGAGATGGCGCAGTTCCTCGAAATTGACGTTCGTGACCCAATTCAGATGGCGGAGTTTTACGGCGTCTCGCTGGATGATTACGGCGACGGGCAGGCCCGGTATCGCTAGCTGGCTCAGGTTTGAATCACGAAGGGCGACCAATCCGGTCGCCCTTTCCTTTTTACTGTGGTTCTTCGCCCGGTGTTTGCTGGGCCAACCATTCCTCTTTGGTGACTAACTTCCCGCCGGTAAGATCACAATTGACCAGTTCGCGGCTGCGGCTAAAGTGGAAGACGGCACTGGCCCGCTTGAATGTGCGTGGCGAGACAACTTCCTTGCGGCTGATATAGCCCCCGGTTTCATAATCCTGGTTGAGATCATATTTTGACTCCAGGCGCAGACGTACGATCTCGTCGGTACCATCCGGTTTGATGTAAAAGTACAGACCCTCATCACACGACTCTCTGCCACCACCGAATGCTTTTCTCAGGCTGTCAAGTAAACCCATAATTCCCCCTCTTGCTGTAATTGAGCTTACTTTATCTTACCTTGATCGGGTTTGCCAACAGTTCTAGATGGAGAGAAAATCTATCAAAATCTATATAATATTGTCACTATGCTAAGATTTAGATAAAATAAGCAGAATTTCACCGGAGGATGCGAATGTCTGAAGAGCGTAAGCAAGTTCAAAAAGCAACTCGTATTGAACAGGATTCGCTTGTTTTTAAGTGGGTGGTTCCGGCGCTGCTGACGGTACTGGCTTTGGTGACCGTACTATTGATTGTGGCCGCGCTGGCGGTTCTATTCGATATTTTCCCGCGTGGATGACCTGGAGGTTAGTTTGAATATCAATGCGATCTTACCCTTCGTGTCGGCGGCCATCATGGTGGTGTTTGTGGTGATGGTCTTTCGGAGCTTTTTTGCCAAAGGTGCGAAACGTTATTACCTGCTGCTGTGGGGCATTGGCCTGGCTTTTTACCTGCTGGGCGGTTTGATGGAAGCCATCCATTCTGCTTTTGGCTGGAATGCGTTGGTGTTCCGGCTGTGGTACCTGTTCGGTGCGATCCTGGTTGCGGCCTGGATCGGGCAGGGGACGGTCGAACTGCTGGTCAGGAAGCGGTTGTTTGGTGGCAAGGTGCGTCTATCCCATTTGATGCTGGGGGTGCTGGTAGTGGCCTCGCTGTATGCGGGCGTCAAAATATTCACTGCCGATCTTGCCCCGGTGATGCTTGCCCAGGAAGTCAATACGGTTGGGACTGATGCAGGCTTTGACGAGGAAACCGTGCTCGCGTCGGCTGCCGGGGTGTTAGAGGGAACGGCGCTTGATGACGAGGGCGAAGTCTCCGAACGGCGATTTTCTCCGCTGGCAAAGGCCGTTATCGCCGAGGCGGAACATCAACAGATTGCAGTTCCCACGCCAACCGAGGTTGATGCTGCCTCACTGCCCAATGCCAGCGCCGTGGTAAATGGTCAGCGGGTTGATCTTCAAAGCGACGGGATGCGGATCAATGTCAGTATTGACGACCAGCCTGCGGGATGGCTGACGACAACAATCGGGCATGAGATGCATGGTCATGCGATTGTCAGCCCTGGGACTCGCAGCCTGACGCCGTTCTTTAATATTTACGGGCTGCTCACGCTGGTTGCCGGGGCGCTCTATTCGGCGTACATCTTCCTTCGCAAGCGGATTATGCCTAACCGGGTGGTCGGCAATGTGCTGATCGCAGCCGGGGCGTTGATGCCCGGAATCGGCGGGTTACTGAGCCGGTTTGGGTTAGGGGGGTATCTGTACCTGGGTGAACTGCTCGGTGCGATCCTGATGTTTGCGGGGTTTGTGGCGGCGACGACCCGCCCGGAGCCGGTTGAGGCTGTACAAACTGCCCCGGCTGCCGGGGATAAATAAGAGTAAGTCCACGAATTACACGAATTTCACAAATTAAGAAGATGATATCCGGGTTCTGAATATAGGTTCGGTAAAAGTAAAATGAAAAGACTCTGGTTGAAAAGGATTCAGTTAGGACTGATTCACGTTGCGTTGACGATCACCCTGCTGCCGTTTAACAGCACGTTGAACCGGGTGATGAAAAAGGAACTGGCGGTTGCGGCTACGGTGATCGCTATCCTGCTGTCGCTGCCTTATTTGCTCTCACCGTTACAGGTGGCGCTTGGCTCTTATGCGGATCGGAATCCGATCTTCGGGCGGCGGCGGATACCGTATATCGTGCTGGGGTTGGCACTGTGCATCGGGGGGGCGTTCCTGGCCCCGTCTGCTGCCTTTGCCCTGGCAGAAGGTGGTCAGCGCGGCTTGATCCTCAGTGCGGTGGCGTTCGGCGTGTGGGGGATGGGGTATAACTTCGCGACGGTATCCTATTTCTCGTTAGCCTCTGAATTGGGTGATGAGAAGAGTCGCAGTTATAACATCGCGACTATGTTTACGATGATGATCATCAGCATCATTGTGATGGCGACGATCATCAGTCAGATGGTTGATCCCTATACGCCAGAAGCCTTGCAACGTGTTTTCTGGATGGTGGGTATCGTGGCGGCGGTGTTGGGCGTGCTGGGGCTGATCGGGTTGGAGGGGCCTTATACACCCGGTGATCAGACCGAGGAGCGGCATAGCTGGGGCCAGATGTACAGCGCCATCCTGAATAATAAGCAGGCGTCGTTGTTCTTCGTTTACCTGGTGCTGCTGCTGTCCGCTATTCTGGGGCAGGATGTGCTGTTGGAGCCTTATGCTGCCGAAGCGTTTGGCCTGAGCGTCGAGCAGACCACCCGCATTACCTCGATCTGGGGAACTTTTTTCCTGATCACTTTGATCGGTGCGGGGCCGCTGCAAGGCCGGGTTGATAAAAAGAGCATGGCCCGGATAGGGGCGTGGCTGGCACTGGTCAGTTTTGCGCTGATCGTGTTAAGCGGTGTCCTGAAACTCTCATCGATGTTTTATGTGGGGGTGGTGCTGCTCGGTGCGGGAACCGGCCTTTCGACTGTCTCGAACCTATCCCTGATGCTGGATATGACAACGGTGGGCAATGTCGGACTGTTCATCGGGGCGTGGGGGGTATCGAGTGCCGTTGCCCGGCTGATCGGCACGATGATCAGCGGGGTGGTTTATGACGTGGTTACGGCCTTCGCTAACAATGACCTGGTTCGCGGTTACATTGTTGTCTTCGGGATAGAGTTCTTGTTCCTGCTTACGTCTGTCTATCTCCTGCGGCGGGTCGATGTCGGCACTTTCCGCGAGGAAGCCCAGGAGCCAATGACCTTTGTCGAGCGGGCTGCGTTGGTCGGGCGGGCCGGGGACTGATCGATCCATTCACTAACCAATCAATCGAACGACGAGACAGGACACAGGAGATCGTGTCCTGTTTGTTTGTGTTCCGTAGGTGGCATTTGAGGCGTTTCCGGTTACAATCGCCGCACGCAAGTCAAGTAAGTCACTACAAATTATAAAGGGCGGTGATTTACCTGGAAGGATTCGCGTCGAGTGAAGGCTCAAAACTCGTCAGGATATCTTTCGCGAATCCACAAAAATCGTAAGGAAATAAACATGAAAAATATACTTGTCACCGGTGGCGCAGGGTTCATCGGTAGTAATTTTGTGCGGTACATGCTGAACAAATACCCCGATTACGAGATCGTGGTTTATGATAAGATGACCTATGCGGGCAACCTGGATAACCTCGAACCGGTTTCGCAGAATCCCCATTACAAATTCCTGCGGGGCGATATCGCCGACCGGGGAGCGGTGGCCCGTTTGTTGGAAAGCAACCAGATCGATACGGTGGTCAACTTCGCTGCCGAATCGCACGTGGATCGCAGCATCCTGAACCCGGATGCCTTCATTCAGACTGACGTGGTTGGTGTCTACACCCTATTGGATGAGAGTCGTAAGGCCGGTGTTGAGCGATTTTTGCAGGTCAGCACCGACGAAGTTTACGGGTCGATCCCGGTCGGGTTCTTTAGAGAGGGCGATCCGTTTGAGCCGAACAGCCCATATGCGGCCAGCAAAGCGGGCGGCGAATTGATGGTGCGGGCGTATTACGTTACCTATGGGTTGAATACGGTTGTCACGCGGGGCAGCAATACGTTTGGCCCTTACCAGTATCCTGAGAAACTGCTGCCGTTATTCATCACCAATGCGATCGACGATGAGCCGCTCCCGCTGTACGGTGATGGGATGCAGGTGCGCGATTGGCTGTATGTGGAAGATCACTGCTCAGGGATTGACCTGGTGCTTCACAAGGGCGAACCGGGCGAGGCGTACAATCTCGGCGGGGAGAACGAGCGTTACAACGTTGATGTGATCAAACAGATGTTAGCGATACTCGGCAAACCCGAATCGCTGATCACCCCGGTCGATGACCGGCCCGGCCATGATCGGCGGTATGCCTTAGCCAACGATAAATTGCATGCGCTGGGTTGGGAGCATTCTTTCACCTTTGACTCTGCCCTTGAGCATACCGTTAACTGGTATGTCAAAAATGAGTGGTGGTGGCGTAAGATCAAAAGTGGCGAATATAAGGACTATTATAAAGCGCAGTATGGTCACCGGCTGAGAAAGGATTAAAACATGCCTGTTGAATTCGGTCTTGATATGCGGGCTGGCCCACCGAAGGGACAGCTCAACCGCTGGGTGGACGATCTCGACCAGCTGCTCCCACAGTTGGAGGGGCATATTCACGGCATCTGGATGACTGACCATTTCCAGTGGGAGGATAATCCAACCTTTGAAGCCTGGACGGCATTGTCGTTTGCGGCAGCACGCTGGCCGCAATTTGCCCTGGGGCCGATTGTGCTGGGCCAGAGCTACCGGAATCCGGCGATGATGGCAAAGATGGCTGCCACTTTACAAACTCTAACCAACGGGCGGCTGACCATGGCAATCGGTGCGGGGTGGAAAGAGGATGAATATCATGCCTATGGTTATGATTATCCCCGCCCTGGAATCCGGTTGGAGCAGTTAGAAGATACGCTCGAAATCTTCAAGCGGATGTGGACGGAACCGGGGCAGGTGACCTATCACGGTAAGCATTACAGCGTGGTCGATGCCTGGTGCGAGCCTAAACCCGATCCGCTGCCAACGCTGATTGTGGGTGGTGGCGGGTACAAAACGATCGGGTTGGCGGTTCGTTATGCTGATTGGTGGAATATCCCCGATGCGAACTACGAAACTTATTCCGACCGTGCGGCAGTGGTCAGGGAGCGGTGCGAAGAGTTTGGACGCGATCCAGAAAGTCTGCGGTTTAGCTGGTTCGGGCGGTTGGTACTGGGCAAGACCGAGGCCGAAGCCAAGAAACTCGGTGGCAAGTGGACGATGGATAATGCCTTTGCCGGGACACCTGACCGGGTGGTTGAGGAACTACTGAAGTTCGTCGATCTGGGCGTGGATTATTTTGTGTGCGATGTGCTGGGCATGCCCGACCCGGACATTATCGGGATGATGCTTGAGGACGTGTTCCCTAAAGTCAGAGCCGCAGGCTGATAGGTTGGTCGAATCTAAACCGGTATGAATGAAAGTCTCGTCGCTGCCCTGCCGATCATTTTGATCATGTTTTTCGCCAGCTTTACGCAGAGTGTGGCCGGGTTTGGGGTGACATTGGTCGCCATGCCGGTGCTTGCGGATGTGATCGGTGTTAGGGTTGCTGCGCCCTTTTTAGCCCTGATCGCCGTGGTTATACAGCTCCCGATGTTGATCCGCTATCGTAAATCGATGGACATGCAGGCGGTATCGAGGTTGATTATCCCCGTGGTGGTCGGTATCCCCATCGGGATCTTCGGCCTTAAGCGGTTGGATGCCGACTTTGTCATCACCATTCTGGGGGTGGTGGTTATCAGTTACGCTTTATATGCGCTGCTTGCGCCTACTTTGCCGGAGATGAAGCGCCCGGTCTGGGCCTATCCTATTGGCCTGATAGCGGGTTTGCTGGCCGGTGCTTATAGTGCTGCCGGTCCACCATTGATCATTTATGGCGATTCTAATCGATGGAAACCTGCTGAGTTTAAGAGCAACTTGCAGGGGCTGTTCATGGTGATATCCGCTGTGCAAATCTCAACACATGCCCTGGCCGGGAACCTGACCACCGATGTTTGGAAGAATGTCCTGATCGGTTTGCCCAGCGTATTGCTGGGGATTGTGGTGGGCCTCAGCCTGGATAAGTACATCAACCCGGACCTGTTCCGAAAGATCGTGTTGGTGCTGCTGGTGGTGTTGGGGTTCAGGTTGGTATTTTGAGTTGAAAAGGATATTAGATGGCAAATCGTCGCTGTTTATTCGGCTTAGTGTTGATAACGCTGTTTTTGTCCGGTTGTTCGCTTTTCGGTCAGGAGGCTGAAACACAGCCTGAGCCTGCTGAAGAAGGTGAAACCGGCGAAACAAGTGAACCTTCTGAAATTCCACCGACCGAAACGCCCGAACCATTCAAACCGGAACTGGTGATCTGTGCGGCTTCCGAACCGGAGGCTATCATCGGATCGAATCACCCGACGGCTGCTGTACTTTTACCGCTGGTTGCACCCCAGGCTGCGGTGTATGGATCGGATTATGTGGCCCAACCCGGTGACCTGCTCACGGCGCTGCCGACGGTCGAAGGTAGGCAATTGAGCCGAAATGACGATGGGACGCTGTCAGTATCCTTATCCTACAATTATGATCTGGCCTGGTCAGATGGGGAACCTTTCAGCCTGTCCGATGCGCAGGTCGGATTGACTTTACCCGCTGCATCTCTCGCTCCACGATTTGATGTTGTAGACAGTACTCAGGGCGATGTGGCTCTATCTGTGACGGCGGCTCCCGGCGTGGAATACCCGTATGTGCCGTCACAGCCACCGCTGCCGGTTCATGTCTTGGGCGAAGGGGTTGATCCGAATGTGGTGCTGGGCAGCGATTATGCCCGGCTGGTTAATCCATCGCTTGGCCCATATTACGTTGCTGAATGGGTGAGTGGTTCACACGTTTTGCTGCAAGCTAACCCGCATTATCCCGGCAGATTGGAGATTCAAAATCCAACCGTCCGGGTGCGGTTTATGATCGATCCGAATCAGGCTGTCGATGAGGTGGTTAGCGGCGGCTGTGACCTGGTGCTTGACGAGGCGTTAACGCGCGATCAATATCGGGCGCTGATGGTAGGGTCGGCGGCGCGGGCGCTGGCCTATTCGAGCTCGATCTACGAGCGGGTGATCTTCAATACGCGACCCGGCCCATTTGGCCGCCCGGCCTATTTTGCCGATCCGCGAGTGCGGCAGGCGGTGGCCTATGCAATTGACCGGGAAACCTTGCTGCAAGAGACTTATGGGGCAATGGTTCCGGTCCTGGATGGCTGGATTTCGTCCGATCACTGGGCATCGGCACAGGTTGGCGGGTTGACCCACTATGCTCCTGATCTGGCGACCGCGGCGAGTTTGCTCGATCAGGCGGGGTGGCAGGATCTCAACGGCGATGGGACGCGTGAATATCATGGCGAGGGCGGCGGATTGTATAACTGCCAGCTTGGGGAATGGACGGTGGCCGAAGAGACGGCCTTATCCCCGCTGTTGGTTTTCCCGGAAGGTGATTCACTCCGGGCGCAGATTGCCGAAAAGATTCGCGCCGATCTGGCCCAAATCGGGATCGGTGTGCAGGTGCAGCCGGTCAGCGCGGCGGTGATGTTTAGCACCAGTGGGCCATTAGCCCAACAGCAGTTTGATATGGCGCTGACTGCCGATCTGACCCGCCCTGATCCGACCGGGATCAGCCAGTGGGTAGGGGCCGAGGTCTATATGCACCCGTTAGAACTCAGGCCGGTACATCGCTGGGAGTTGGAAGATCGCTGGCTGACCAGTGAACAGCAGGTCGAAGTGCTGGCCTATGATAATATGCCGGGCGCGGCCAATGATTACCAGGGTAAGAATTTTTCCGGGTGGTGCAGCGACCGGGCGAACATCGCGATTGTGGAGGCAAACTTGCCGTTGAGCATCGCCGAGCGGCAGCCTTTCTATGCGGAGCAGCAGGCGATTGTGGCGCAGGAAGTACCGGTGCTGCCGCTGTTCTACCGGCCTCAAATCGCACTGACGGCGGGCTATCTATGCGGCGTCGATCCGGTTCCCTTTGGCCCGGTGACCTGGAATATCACATCGTGGTATTTTAACGAGAATGGGGCCTGTCCCTATTGATGGCGGCCTATCCATATCCGTAAATCATTTCCATTCTCAGGAGATGCAGCAGCATCCCCTGAGATTTTTTTGCACCCAGGCGGTTTGTACAGTATACTAGTTTATGATATAAACCAAATGATTTAGTAGTTGGAATACAGGAATACTGATATGAGACAAGGTATGATTACGCTCCATCACTTAACAAGGAATTTTGGTGATTTTGTCGCTGTTGACGATCTGTCGCTGATGGTCGGTTCGGGCGAGTTGTTTGGCTTTCTTGGTATGAATGGTGCCGGGAAGACAACAACGCTTCGAATGCTTGTCGGGTTACTGCGACCCTCTTCAGGTAGTGCCTCTATTTGTGAGTATGATATCCAGCAGCAGCCTATACAGGCGAAGCGGATGTTCGGTTATCTGGCTCAAGATCCTTATCTCTACGACAAATTAACAGGGCGGGAGTTTCTGTATTTTCTGGGTGGGCTGCATCGCCTGGGTGATTCACAACTTGCTGAACGAATTGAGTATTTGCTGCGGCTGCTTGATCTATCGGACAAGGCTGATCAATTGATTGAAAGCTATTCTGGGGGGATGCGTCGTAAAACCGCACTTTGTGGTACTTTACTTCACGATCCTCAGGTGTTGATCCTTGATGAGCCGTTTGCCGGTCTCGATCCATTGAGTGCCCGACACGTTAAGGATCTGCTGCGCCAGTTATGCGATGAGGGAAAAGTTGTGCTGATGTCCACTCACACGCTTGAAATTGCTGAACGTGTCTGCACGCGGCTGGGCATTATCGATCATGGAAAGCTGATCGCGTATGGAACGATGGATGAGTTACGGGGCATTCAGCGGGAGGCTACGCTGGAAGATCTGTTTATCCAGCTAGCCGCGGAAAACAGTGCGTTGGAGGTCGTAGACGCATTATGATGTGGCAGATATTAAAACCACACTACCTGATGCTCGACCGCAAGCTTCGCGCGGTCAATCGCTATGTGATAATTCTGGTATTGGCTGTGCTCTTGTTTGTTGGAGAATGGCTGTATAAGCTTCTCTTGGGGGGCAGTCTGGCTGCCCTGACTTCGGATGCGATCCTTATCAATCTGCTGCTGGCAGGATTAGCTGGGGCTGTTTTACTCATGCTTCTGGATATCAGTCACATTCTGTACCAGTTATTTGAAACGCCAGAACTGGAAATCCTGACGGTCAATCCTGTTCCCTATCATGACATTTACGCGCTAAAACTGCTCCAATCGGGGCGTGCTATGCTGCTGCCCGGTCTGTATCTCGCCGGACTGCTGATCTTTGCGGGGGTTGAACGAGGTGCTTCGCCGGTTTTCTACCCGGCTATACTCGTCACGCTCTTGAGTTTGCTGATCCTGATCGCTGCCGGGATGATGAGCCTGGTGCTGCTGGTGTCGCGTCTTATACCACCCAAACGACTTCGGAGCGGGATATACCTCATTTTTACTTTTCTACCGCTGCTGTTTGTACTCTTACAACTTAACACCAGCTTGCAATTTAGTGCCCAGTTGGAGATCCTTGCCACGCAGATCATGAATCCACTGCTGCTTATGCTCATTATGTTGGCAGTATCAGGGCTGGTTGTGTTCCTGGCGTTTCAGGTTTTTACGCATACCTTTCAAGAAGGACGAACCCGCTATCAAACCGTTTATGCATCACGGGAGCGCCGCCGCGGTAAACAGTCTACACGATGGCTGGTAAAAGAATGGTCTTCGCTTCGGCGTGATACTCGCCAGCTTGTTGGCTTCTCACAACCTTTGATGTTTATCGCCCTGCTGCTGCTGCCTCGCCTCCGGGGCAGTGAGATTGCTGCCGGATTCCAGGTTATTGTTTTCTGGCTTGCCTTGCTTCTCTCGGCGCAGTTGATCGTCGTTATGCCCAATCTCGCTGTTGACTTGCTGGTACGCGAGGGACGGAATATCGGCTTGCTGCGTACTCAGCCGATTAATGCGGCGATGGTAATGAAGGTAAAACTATGGGCTGTCTGGCTGCCACAAGCATTGATCTGGGGACTGTGCATAGTCGCCCTGGCAATTGCTTATAGCTTTGCCGTCTGGCAGGCCGTGTTCATCTGGGTGACCTGTGTACTTGGGTTGATCGGGTCGCAGCTATCGGCATTAGGGTTGGCGGCAGAGTGTGCAGACTTCAATGCAGAACGGGTTCCACGCGGGGCGAGTCTTGTGATTGTCGGTATTAGCGTATTTTGGGCGGCGGTGGTCAGCACTTCGGCGATGTGGATTGTATGGCATGGGCTCCCTAAAAACGATGTCAGCGTTATTTTTTCCGCTTTGAACATCAACCTTGCTTCTCAACTGTGGCTGATTTTACCGGTGCTGCTCCTGGCACTATTAGCCCTGGCTCACCACCTCTGGCGGCGCGGCTCACGCCGCCTCAGCCAGTGGGAGGTCACTATGTAGACTGTTAGGAGGTGTCTACCTTTTCTACTCGACCACCGGCACGCTGTTAATGTCGCCGTTGACATTGCAATACCAGCCTGCGATCCAGCCGTTCGTTCCCTCGTGCTCGACATAGAGCCAGCTTCCATCGGCGTTCTTGCCGATGATCGGGACGGTCAAACCGCCGAGCACCCGCCCGATTTGCGAATAGTCGGTGCTTGGCCCGGACCGGAACCGGAGGGTGGTAGTCGGTGTGGCGAATACAGCTCCTTCGCTTAGCACGACCTCTTCGCCGGTGTCGGTGATCGAAGTCAGGAATTCGCCGGGGCCGGGATCCCCGTAGAGTGATTGGATTCCCAGGAGATCGTCGTCGGCCAGGATGCGGATGCCGGTGTATTCGGCCCACATTACCGAGCGGGGATCGTTGCTGTGATCCAATCCGAGTGAATGGCCTAATTCGTGTAGTGCTACGGTCGGCAGATGCACCTGATAGGGGAAGGGTTCGGTGGGGGTATCGACTACCCAGTTTTCATCATCGTCAAAATGGAGATCGCCATCGAACCACCATTCGCCGCCGGTGTAGGGAAGGGCTGCATGGGCGACTACACCACCCTGCCCATCGAAGGGGTGAGCATCACCATGATCACCTGAGGCCCATAAAATATTGATGTCGCCGCCTGCATCTACTTCCTCAAGAGAAATGCCGATGATGGCGTCCCAGGTTTCGGCGGCACGGCGGACGGCGTTGTGGGCCAGATTACAGTCCAGGGAACTGGGGCAATTCTCAAAACTGTAGGTGACGACTTCCTGTTCCCAGGTGGCGAGGGTTCCATAAGCTGCCAGATTGTCGGGGCGGATAACGTCTCCGTAAGCAGTACCCCGGTCGGCGGTTTCGTCGATGATGTCCTGGTCAGGAAGATCGAGGGTGGGTGTCGGGCGGCTGGCGATCTGTTCAAGGCCGAGGCTGACCTGTCCCAACAGGGCAACAATGGCAATAGCAATGATCAAAATGCCGTTGAGCAGTAAGATGATCAGGACGAATGGACTGATCTGCCGTCTAGGTTTAGGCGACCGATTTTGCATATCCCTCTCCACGCCGGGGTGCAGGTCTGGTGTCTGGTAATCTGATCACAGGATACGCCAGAATCAGATTTAGCGCTACCGCTTTTCCTGTATGAGTGGATTTAGGATTGGTATATATGGCAGTGGTCTGATCGCACACATAGCCAATGATGGATCGTGTTTTTAACGATTACGACAACAAAAGTGTCGGAAGATTTTTTATTTTCGCAGAGTTCTGAACAGGAGGACCAGGCTTGCTGATAAGACCATCACCAAACCAATGATTAATGGTATTGACTTCGATTTTGAAGATGTTTTTTCAACAGTCTCCTGGGTCGGGGCAGGGGGGGTGATTGCTGCCAGAGCAACTTCAGGGTTCAAGTCGATAGATGTTTCCGTGAGTGGCTGAGGGGTGGGTGTCACCTCAGGTTGATCCGGTGGGCGGATCATTATCCGGTCGCCAGGGTACAAAACCGAGTCTTCTGTCAGATTATTGAGTTCAAACAACTCGTTTAATTCTATTCCGTATTGGGCCGCAATCGTCCAGGCGGATTGGCCGGGTTGTACTTCATGGTAAATGGCCCCCGATTCATCCGGTTCACTCCGCGTGAAGGGAACATAGATCGGCTGGCTTACCACGGGTGGGTTGGTGGCAACTTCACCAGCAGAAACATTTTGAGACTGGCTGCCTCCTGACGATCCTTTAGCTCCAACATAGCCGACCATCATGACAAACCACGAATGACCATTCGCTTCTGTATATCCCACACCGATATGTTCATAGTTTTCTGATATCATAGCATCGAGGTGCACCCAGTCGCTTTGCCACATTCGGACAACAAGTTCCGGTGTATTTTGAGGCATGGTGCCATGAGCTGCATTTTCGAGTGCGAAGGATTTTTTTCCGTTACCGTATCCTGCGGCCTGGGCTCGATCATTTGGTGAGTTTCCTCCCGGCCCATCATGACCGATGTGATTGTTCGCTGCACTCCAATCAGTCTGTGCCTGAGCTGCTGCCATCAGTGCGGAATCAACTTGATAGGCTGGCACGCCATACGATGCTCTCAACGCATTGACACGTTGAATCACTTCACTTGCCGGATCAGTTTGCGCGTGTGATGCCAAAACATCAAACGCCATACAAAAGATAAGGATCATACAAATCAATATTCGACGCATAACGACAAACTTGCCTTATAATTTATAGAATGGTGTTGAACCTCTGTTGCAGGTTTCAGGACTATAGGGCTTCCTCCCCCGATCAACGGGGGAGGAAGGGTTAGGACTAAATTCGATTACTGGTTCTCGTTCCAGGTTTGAACCCAGGGTGGGTACTGGCGATTTTCAAAGGGGACAAGCGAGCCAGCCACACTAAACGCCTCGTCCTGGGGCAGGTTGGTCAGCAACTTGAGGCGAAAGCCATCCTGAACCCAGATAAGCTGTATACCATCCTGGTAGGCCAGCTCGGTCGGGTAGATGGTGATATCGGGTACCGAGCCGCCGACTCCTGTTATGGCGGGGCCAGCACTGGCCGTGCCATCCTGAAGCGTCTCAGTGTCGAACAGAGCCGTTCCGCTCAAGCCGGTGGTCATGACTGCCAGGCTATCGCCAACTGTCACTGCTTCACCCTCACCGAGGCTTTCACCCTGGTCGTGCGAGAGTTCGATGATGACGAAGCGCTCAAACCCGATGTAGCGAGCTTCCATGATCTTTTGTCCCTGAGCGTCATTGATGGTCAATTCTTTCAGGATTTCCAGATCGGTTGGCAGAATGGACGGGGCCAGGGGCGTGAAGTCCAATGCCGGGTCAGGGTCAACCCACGATTCTGGGGGGGCTTCTCCTGGGTCTGGTGGCGGGACGAACTCCGGAGCTTCCTCCGGGGGCACCTCTTCTGCCAGAACCAGCGATTCCGCGACCCTGACCAGTTCGTCTTCGGACAGGTTGGTCAGCAGTTCGATGTACAGGCCATCGACAAACCAGACCAACTGCCTGCCGTCCACGTAGTCAATTGACCCTGGGAAGAGCATCGGCTCGGGAGTGGGCCCATTACAATCATCACCACTACAACCGCTGCCGCCACCACCACCGCCACCACCGCTTCCGGCTGGGCGACCTTCCTGTGCACCGCCTGCCAGTATGGCTGTTCCGGCCAGATCGGTTTGGAGCACGGCAGGATTGCCACTGACGGTGGTCGGTTGTCCGTTGGGGAGTGCTTCGTCGCCCTGTGATTGGATTTCGTACAGGATGATGAAGTGGTGATTGTCGAAGTAACGCAGTTCGGTGTACTTCGAACCGGGCTCGCCGCCGGACAAGGTGCCGGAAGCGTAGAAGCTCTCCGGAACGTAGGTTGGGAAGAGCGGGGCGAACTCACTGCTGATCACCATCTCGCCATCGGTATTGGGAATATCGACGCGGAACAGGCTGCCAAACCATTGGGCTATGGCTGCCCAGGCAGGTGTCGCTGCCAGGATCAGGCTGATCCCGACTACCATCAACGTCGCAATTCCAGAAAAAACTAATCGTCGCTGTCTCATATTCCATCCTCCGAACCAACGCAATCTTCCAGGCGCGTTGGTTTTTTGTCTGATTTGTACCTGGAGCCGAGTCCAGGCGTCCGGCAGGGGAGCGACCCCTGCTGCCTGCTGCTGGAAGGTCTGGCTCAACCGGCTCTGGAGCTTCCAGAGGGTGGCCATCTCCTGCTGGCAGGCTTCACATCCGGCCAGATGATGTTGAACACGAGCCGCTTCTTCTGTGGATAGTTCATCGTCCAGGTAGGCTATCAACCGATCCTGTACTTCTTTGCAGTTCATCGGGATACCTCCTCATTGTGGAGTGCTCTGGCGGGCAGAGCTTCCACACTCATTGATTCTAATTCCCGGCGTAGGGATTTGAGTGCCTGATTCAGGCGTGATTTGACCGTGCCGAGTGGAACGTTCATCACCTCGGCAATTTCGCCGTAGGACAGCCCGGCGTAGTAACGCAGGATGACGGTCGTGCGGAGTTTGCTGCTGAGAGTCGCAAGGACCTGCCGCATTTCGTCATCTACCCCAACCTGACTCTCCGGTGAGGGATTGCCATCTGCCAGGGCAGATGGGGTCATCTCATCGATAGGCAGGGTAGGCGGGCGTCGTTTTTGCCGCCGCTGCCGGTTCAGGCAGTGGTTGACGGTCACACGGTACAACCAGACTGTGAGTGATCCCCTGGCCGGGTTGTAAGAACCAATTTTCTTGTGCACTTTCAGAAAGACCTCCTGAAGCGCATCTTCAGCTTCCTGACGATTATCCAGGATCAGGTAGGCTGCCTTGTAAACCAGGTTCTTGTAGTCATGAAACAAGGTCGCGAAGGCGTGTTCGTCACCTGCCTGGATACGATTTATCAAATCCATCAAAAGTTCACCTGCTTGCATGCAAGATAACGGCCCGGAAGGATGAGATGCTGATCACCCTTCACTTAAACTGTACACGGTTTTTGGCGGATTGGTTCGGTATGGAATAAAGAAGATGACACGCGTGGAAATCATAAAAATTTTCGGATAGACTCAGAAATTACGTGTGTAGTAAGTATCTGTCCCTGTTCGTTGTTATATAGGTTATATAAGAAGAGAACCTGAACATGTTAACCCATACGGAACTTGAACCCGCCTCAAAAGCGGAGCGCATCCAGATCGTTGACGCGCTGCGCGGCTTTGCGATCTGGGGCATTCTGATGGTCAACATTGATGCTTTCACCGGAGCTTATCGCGTTATTTCTGCCGATCCGATCAACGGAGCCCTCAAAGATTTCATCATTGAGGTGTTCTTTATGAACAAATTCTACTCGCTGTTCTCACTGCTTTTCGGGTTGGGGCTTGCCATCCAGATGAGCCGGGCGGAGGCCAAAGGGCGTCCATTTATACCCTTATATGTAAGACGGCTGCTCTGGCTGGCGGCATTCGGATCGCTGCACGCCATATTGTTCTGGAACAGAGATATATTGGTGGAATATGCTATCCTGGGATTGCTGGTCTTGCCACTGCGTAAGCTCAATCCCAAGGCCCTGTTGATCACGGGTATAACGATTATCATCCTGCGGGCCACGATCATGAGTAGCATCAATTATTATGATTACCGGCATGGTATAGTGACATCGGAGAAAGTGCAGGAATACCTTAGCAGTAATCCGGCAATCGAAGACATATATGCGACGGGTACTTTTGGGGAGATCACGGCTGTCCGATTCCAGACCTGGTGGTTGTCCGAAGACGTAGCAGCACTCTTGAAGCTGGGTAAGTCCAACCCCTGGTTTTACCTATTCCTGCCATTTGCTCCCCTGAGATCGCTGGGTAAGATGGCGGATGTGCTGGCTCTGTTTATGATCGGGATGGCGGTGGGTAAACTTGGGCTGCTGCATGATGTAGAGGGCAACCTGCATATCTGGAAGAAGCTGTTCTGGTGGTGCTTCCCGATTGGGTTAGCGATGCAGATTGGGGCAGAGTTGACTTACCAATTGGTGGATTCATCTCCGACGGGTGACCTGCTATTCGCATTGGCAGACCTGGTTTTCGCTTTGGCTTCGATATTTACGGTGGGAATTGTCGCCGGGGTGGTGTTGTTGAGCCGGAAAGCAAGGTGGCTCAATATGTTTGCCCCGGTAGGCCGGATGGCACTGACCAACTACCTGATGCATTCTATCGTTTTCACGACGATCTTTTACGGTTATGGTCTGGGTCTGTACCGTTCAATCGGTATCCTGGAGTTGGGGCTGGCAATTGTGATGATTGCGTTTCAGATCGGGTTCAGTGCGTGGTGGCTGAAGCGTTACAAGTTTGGCCCCTTTGAGTGGCTCTGGCGCTCCCTGACTTATGGTAAATTCCAACCGATGAGGCTGAAGATCGAGCCGGTATATCAAGGCCCTGCCAGTTGAGCTTCTGGCAGGGTTCGATTATTTCTGTTGACTAGGTATTTGCCGCTGTATGCTCGATGATGTCGATAGCTCGTGCGATGCCATCTTCCCGGCGAATCTTTTCGCCGAGCGCTTCAGCCCTCTGACGGATGGCGGTATCTGTTGTCACCTGTTGCAGGGCCGCCGATAGAGTCTCTGCGGTCAGTTTTTTGTGGGGGATAGGTTTGCTACCGACTCCAAGATTATGGACTCGCTTGCCCCAGAA
>JBNKDD010000050.1:0-25853 GCA_050288085.1 Anaerolineae bacterium | reverse complement strand
CGCCTGACGGGCCATCGTCCCAACGATCAGGTGGTGGAAAGGCTTGATCACCGTAAAGTAAACCGGCCCCGTCCAGTGATTGTATTTGACAATGGTGGTGACGTGGAAACGCTTCAAGGCCCCATCGAGCGGATCAGCGGTTACAGCCAACCAGGCGCTCAGGTGACTGTCGTCGATCCCGGCAATCCAGTAGCAGTCTTCCTCGGCCTGTTTCACCTCAAAGAAGTGGGCCATTTCGCCGGGAGACATCGGTAGTTCAGCCGGGTCGATGTGTGGGGGACGGGGGACACCTTCCTGCTTCATGCCTAAAACACGCACAAAACCTGCCCGGATACCATATAAAAAGGTGACCCACCCCGGCTGGTAGGATAACATCGCTGCTACAAATTCTCGCAAGGTAACGGTTCCCTCAACCTTTTTTACATCGACGTGATCGGCGTTTTCTAAGTAGGGAGCCAGTTCCCGGCACTGGCTGACGTATTCCATCATAACCTCCGTTTTGTATGTTTGTCTTTTAATAATTTCTAAAAGAAATTATATTACAAAAAGAACGAAAAGTATAGAGGTTTGGCGATGGCAATGACAACTTATGATTGGCACCAATAAACTACGAAAACAGTTCCGCCTTGCTTCGGAAACCATCGTCCCATATATCGAATTTCACGAAGAAACAGTGAGCAAGATAACCGGACATCTGTCAAAATGATGGGTATGATAAAGGAGTCGTATATGTCCTCAAGATAATACAGGAATAACCCAATCATGACTCAACCGTCGATTGAGATGCTTAAGCAAGCGCATCAATTGTTAGCCGACTATTCATATGAGCTGCGCCCCGTCGAGCGTGGCTATGCCAACCGTACGCTGCACATCAACCTCTCTGATAATACGATCAGCAGCAAGCCCGTCAGCCAACAGATGAAAGATCTGTTTACAGGTGGGCGTGGATTTTGTATGTGGCTGCTCTGGAATGCCATAACCGGAGACACACGTTGGGACGATCCCGAAAACGAGATCGTCATCGCAGGCGGCCCCATTGGGGGGATCACAACCTATCCCGGCAGCGGCAAATCGACGGTTGTGACGGTTTCGCCTCTCACCCAATCGGTGATCGACAGTAACGCCGGAGGCCACTTTGGGCCCTATTTGAAGTTCTCCGGGTGGGATGCGCTCGAAATTCAGGGCATCGCTGAGAAGGATGTCATTATTGTGATCGATGGCGACTCCGGTCGGGTGACCATCGAAGAGGCTCCCCTGGAAGATCTTGACTCCCACCTGATCGGGCCGCAGCTCACCCAGATGTACGCTACCAACAAGCAAGACCAGAAAAATATATCGGTGGTTTCGGCAGGGCAGGGCGCTGAACATTCTCGTTATGCCTGCCTGAACCTCAGTTGGTATGATCCCCGCCGGGGTAAGGTTCGGGTCAAGCAGGCCGGGCGCGGTGGTGCGGGCCGTGTTTTCCGCCATAAGCGGATCAAGGCTCTCGTCATCCGCTACAGCAATTTAAACAGTACCAGCAATAATCCGGTAGATATCAACCTGATCAAACAGGCCGGAAAACGCATGAACAAAGAAATCATGGAAAACGATCCATTACAAAACAACATGCGCGGGATCGGAACCGGTCACCTTCCCCCCATCATGGATCATTTCGATCTGCTGCCGGTTAACAACTTCCGGTATGGTACACACCCCGACGCTGTTAACTTCGATACCACCACCTGGGAAGAACTGTTCACTCAGGGGATGCCGGATGGCTGCTGGGTGGGCTGCTCTCTATCATGCGCACATGGTGTGGATAATTTCAAGGTGACCAGCGGCCCCTACAAAGGCGAAATGCTCCTGGTTGATGGGCCGGAATACGAGACCATCGCGGGGGAGGGATCGAATATCGGTATCTTTGATCCACTGGCCGTCATCGAGTTGAACTTCTACTGCGACACCTATGGCATCGATACGATCTCATTTGCTAACTCGGTCGCCTTTGCGATGGAGTGCTACGAGGAAGGCATCATTGACGATTCGGTCACCGGTGGGCTGGCGCTCAATTGGGGCAATGCCCAGGCGGTACTCGAACTGCTGCACCAGTTAGCCCGCGGCGAAGGCTTTGGGATGATCGTCGGGCAGGGCGTGCGCTACATGAAGCAGTTATTCATTGAGGAATATGGGGCCGATCCAGACTTCATACAGGATATTGGCATGGAAGTCAAAGGGATGGAAGTCTCAGAGTACGTGACCAAAGAATCGCTGGCCCAACAGGGTGGCTATGGATTGGCGCTCAAAGGTGCACAACATGACGAAGCCTGGCTGATCTTCAATGATATGGTGCACAAATTGATGCCAACATTTGATGACAAAGCCGAAGCACTGCATTACTTCCCTCTGTGGCGGACATGGTTCAGCCTTCATGGATTATGCAAACTCCCCTGGAATGATGTCGTCCCGCCCGACAACAAACAAACAGAGGAACCGGCCAAGGTGATCTCTCACGTGATCAACTACACCGAAATCTTCCAGGGGTTAACCGGGAAACCTACTACACCTGAAGACCTGCTTGCCCAGTCAGAACGGGTGTACAACTTCCAACGGCTGCTGGCACTTAAACTTGGCTTTGGTACACGTGAGCACGATTATCCACCCTACCGGGCGATGGGGCCGGTGACGGTTGAAGAATACGAATCTCGCACTGACCGTTATGATAAACAGCTTCGTGAACTGGTAGGTATTGAACCGGAGAATATGGGCACCGAGGAAAAGATGGCCGCTCTCCGGGCTTATCGCGAATCGCAGTACGAAAAGCTGGTCGATGCGGTATACAAGCGACGCGGCTGGGACGAGAACGGCATCCCGACGCTTGAGAAGATCAAGTCGCTGGGGATTGATTTCCCGGAGGTGGTGGAACTGGTCAAAGAGAAGACCGGCAGGCCCTAACCACTCTTTACCTGCGACCTTTTTAAAACAAACCGCCGCGAAGTTCGTTCGCGGCGTGTTTTGATTCCTTGTGAAACCTTGATCTTTAAAACCGGAATATCCAGCGCGGCCCTTGCAGGACGAACACGGTTGCCAGCACGAGCAGCACCGCCACCACCAGGATCGCGATCAGGCCGTTGCGATAGCGGATATTATCCGGCTTCTCCTTGTTGCGGGTAATCATGTGGGCGGCAGCCACTGCTATAAACATCGTAATGGCGTGTTCTACCTGGGCGCGAGGGAACCCACCGCCCGCCGATACGAATCCCTGCCACCCAACAATCAGCTGGATAATCCCGACCAACACCTGTAAATCCATCAGGCCGGTAAAAGCGGCTAGCAATCCCCGGCTCATTGAATTGTAGGGCTTCTTCTGGAGCAGGCCCAGGGCGTGAATCACCAGGGCCACCAGCCCGACCAGTACAATCACCCAGCGCAGCCACGAGTGGATATATAAAAGTGCTTTCATGAAGTCCTCCTTCTTTCTCTTCCGTACCTATAAAAAAGGCTCATTTACCTATGAGCCAAAAAACAAAAATGCACCCTCTCAAAGGATGCATTCTAGAGGTCTTCAATGATTATAGCGATCAGGCAGCGATGGCCTCAACACCTTTCGAGCCGCGGGCTATCCAGGACATCGCGCTGATCTGGAAAACCAGGATGATGATGTAGAGGATCGCCTGGCCCCAATTAAATTCTGCACCGACGAAAATCGTGCTGATCGCGGGGTTGAATAACCAGGCCAGCGGCCAGACGATAAACACGTTGCGGGTCAGCCGGAAGATCACCGCCAGGGCCAGCCCTACCACCAGATACAGAAGCACCTGGTCAAAGCCAACCGAACCAACGTGGTAGAGCGCGAAGCTCAGGCCGGTCAGGATGACACCGAGAATAGCACCGAAGGCCCGGTCGTAGCGCATTTGAAGCCAGCCAAACACGAAGAATGGGGCCCACAGACTGGTGGCGCTGAGGACTAATTCGGGGAGCGGAGCGCTCAGGTCAATCGCCTTGAATTGTCCGGGCAGTGCGAACAGGAAAACCACCGCCAGTGCCGCCGAGATGATCAGCGACAGGGCGAGGTTCTTGCTCTTGACCCCAACACCCGCTAACCCTTCGCGCCGTTCGCCGACGACATAGGCCAATGGGAAGTAGACGCTCAAGAACAGGGTGCCGAATACGGTGAAGACCAGGAAGGTGATAAATTCGACTAACCACCTCATGAAGCCGCTGTTCACCACAAAATCAACGTTCTTGAACAGGTCAAGGTTGAAATGTGTACCGACCAGATAGCAGATCCAGAACAGGATCAGGGTGCCGATGGCAAATCCGGTATCCTGGCCCGGCTGCCATTTAAAAGCTACGAAGCTTTTTTCATTCATTTCGTTTTCCAATTTGGTTTCCTCCGGTGAGGTAAATCACTAATAGTATTTGGAAAAGATAAAGACATCGTGATTTACACAAAGTCGGGGCATATCATACCTTTCGACCTGCATTTTGTCATATATTGATCGACTGAAAAACCTGTTGATGAGCCATCCCCGCTGCCCAGGGTGCAGCAAGTCGTGTGCTTATCATTGCGAATTTAAGTACAATAAGCAGACGGTAACCACACGCTCTCAAGAGGATTTCAATTGAAACGCTTTATTATCCTGGCTCTTTTATTCGCCCTGTTGATGATTGCCGCGCTGCCTGCCTCGGCCCAGGAATCGATCGCGATTGATACCCTGGTGATCCGTTTCTGGCCGGAGTTTGACCGGGCATCGGTGCTGGTGATCTACAACGGGCAGCTAACGGACACATCGCCGCTCCCCGCCGAGGTACAGTTTACTTTACCGGCTACGGCTTCTTTCAATGCGGCGGCCTATGCCGATCTGACCACCGGCAGTCTGCTCAATGCGGATTCTACCTATGACGAGGCCACCCAGGTTGTCACATTGACCACCCCAAACGGCAGCTTTCACATCGAATACTATGACGACTCGATTGCCTTTAATGGGAAAGACCGGGCCTATGCTTTTGATTTCAACCCGGAGTACCCGATCAATGAACTGGCCTTCGAGGTGCAGGAGCCGCTTGGAGCAAAAGGCTTTGACACCGACCCGGCAGCGCCAATCGATGTCACCGACGAATTCGGTCTGCCCAACCACCGGCAGGTCAACGAGGTATTGGAGATCGGGGAGTCGCTCTACTTCGATTTCCGGTATACCAAAGATGATTTCTCGCTGACGGCGGATCGGCTGCAAAGTGGGGCGGCGGACGCATCTGCGGCGGAGGCTGGCTCAACCGGCGCAGAAGGAGCTCCCGGCACAGCGGTCACGACCGGTGGCAGCACCCTGACCATCGTCTTGTGGGTGTTTGTGGGGGTGATGGTCGCGGCGATTGGCTTTGGGACTTTTTACTATTTCAAGCAGGCGGGTCTACAGAATGCAACCGAATCGCCCCGGCAGTCGGCCAGCAAGTCAAAACCTCCCAAACCCGCCCCGATCAAAAAGAAGCAGGGATCACAGGCCCGGGTCGGGCAGCGATATTGCACCGACTGCGGCAAGGCGGTTGGCCTATCGGATAAATTCTGCCGCCACTGTGGAAAAGAATTACGATAACCAGGGGCTTTAGCCATTGCCTATCAAGACAAATTGACGGATTTGTGTGAGTTCGTCATCCTTTACCATAGGGGCACAGCATGCGACTGTGCCCTTACAGTTTCAGGTCAGGAGCAGGTCACTAAGGGAAGTAACGCCTGGGTGGTGGTGTATTCGTTGGGCAGGCTGTCGATGATCAGTTGGCCGCCGTAAATATCAACCAGCCCTTTTGAGATCGCCAGGCCCAGGCCCATGCCCTGCTGCTCATAGACCTTCCGCTCAAATTGCGAATATTCGGCGACCTGCTCAATTTGTGCGGGAGTCATACCTCGTCCATAGTTCTTGACGCTCAGGACACAGTTATCTTCATCACAGAAGATGGAGACATCAACCGGCGTCCCCTCAGGTGAGAATTTAAAACCATTATCAACCAGTTCTTCGGCAATCTTGACAAAATCATCCTTGAAGACTGGAACAGTGATCGATTCGGGCGCTTTGATGTTCAGGTCGGAGGCACGCTCAAATTGTCGGGCTTTGAGGGAGAGGACGGTTTCTAGCCATCGCTGGTTGATGGTGGTGTTGAACTGGCGGCTGAGGGAAATCTGCATCAGTTCTTGCCGCCGGGCTTCAATCTGGGCGAAGATCACAATGTTCTCCACGACCCGCAGCAGCCTCCGGCTGGATTTATTGATATGTCCAACCAGCTCCATTACTTCTTTTTTGGTCATGTCGTCCCCATCGGAGACCAGCAGTTCTGAGTAACCCAGGATGCTGTTCAGCGGGGTCATCACCTCGTGGGGGAGAGTGTGGACAACTGCACCTTTCAGCCGGTCGATCCGGTCTTCATAGGGTTCGACCAGGGCGGCGTGTTTTGCCAGCCGGGATTCGACTGCTGCCCGCAGTTCGCTGGCAGAAAAAGGTTTGGTCAGGTAGTCGTCTGCGCCCAGTTCCATGCCCCGGCGCATATCGGTGCGGTCAGTTCTGGCAGTCAGGAAGATGAATGGAATCTGAGCCGTTTCCTTATCACACTGAAGGGCTGTGAGCACTCCAAATCCATCCAACGTTGGCATCATGATGTCACATACGATCAGGTCAGGGATGTGTTCCTGAGCGGCATCAACGCCCTGGGGGCCGTCTTCTGCTACTTCAACTTCGTAGCCGGAGAAAGTCAGGATATTGTAAATGGCCTGGCGGGTCAGATCATCATCTTCAATTACAAGAATTTTGGTCATAGTTAACGTACCTGCACAATTGTAGCCGGAAAAAACAATGACTTATTGTATAACAGCTTGGCGAATTATGCTCATTCTGAAATACTAACGTGCCAGAAAAAAATTCACTGCAGGGAGGAACATTGACCGGTCAATCAACCATCAAAAATAATACTTGAAAGGCCGACCAAATGTGCTATATTCTTGTTAAGGAGCTCCCCTGATTGAGAGAATTTAGTAAGTGAGGATGATAAAACAATGGTTAATGATCTGTATTGTCAACCGGGTATGATGACCGACCTGAGCGCTCATCAGGAGTGGCTGGGTGATCTCCCGGACGGTGTTGAGGAACTGGCTAAGGTAGTGCAGGGTTTGTTGATCCACCCGCATCTGGCTCACCTGTATGGGCAAAAACTCAGCGACGAACGGCAGGCTGAGGTGAACATCCGGTCGGCGGGTGGGATGCTGACCCGAATCCAGGAGATAAGCAATCTGCCAGTGACGACGGCCCGCCCGCCGGAGCAGCAGTTGGTCGGCAACTGCCGCGACCATACCGTATTGCTAACTGCGTTCTTGCGGCACAAGGGTATCCCGGCGCGGGCACGCTGTGGGTTCGGGACTTATTTTGAAAAGGACAAATATATCGATCACTGGGTGGTTGAGGTCTGGAAAGATGACCGGTGGGTGCTGGTCGATGGGCAGATCGACGCGGTGCAGCGCGAGTTTCTGAAGGTGGACTTCGATGTGCTTGATGTCCCGCGTGACCGGTTCCTGGTTGGAGGGGCGGCCTGGCAGCTTTGCCGTCAGGAAAAAGCGAACCCTGATACCTTCGGCATCTTCGATATGTGGGGGTTGTGGTTCGTCCGGGGGAACCTGATACGTGACGTTGCCGCGCTAAGCAAGGTCGAACTGCTGCCCTGGGACGGCTGGGGGCTGATCAATGAGGAAGACCCCGGCGAGGATGGGCACCGGTTCCTGGATGAGATCGCGGTGCTGTCGTTGGGCAGCGATCAAGATTTTGAGAAGATGCGCGATATCTATGAAGGGGATGATCGCCTGCGTGTGCCGGAGGTGATCATCAGTTTTACCGGGGCCGGACCGCAGAATGTCAGGCTGCGGGATGAGTTGGGCGTCGTGATGCCCTGACAACTCTGGAGAATTAAATGGGGATGAGACATTGTCTCGTCCCTTCTCCCATCCCACTGAAATCAATTTGCATTATGTCAGCTAACGCTGTGCTGTTTGACGCACTGCCCTCTTGACAACATACCATACCGTATGGTATTATTCTAAACGTACCATACGGTATGGTATGGTGCTTGAAGGAAAATAACATGACACGTAGAAGCAAACAAGACTGGTTGGAAATCGGCTTGATGACGCTGGGTGAAGAGGGGAATGCCGCCGCCCTGACCATCGACGGGCTGTCAACGCGCCTGGGGGTGACCAAAGGATCGTTCTACCATCATTTCGACAATGCACAGGACTTCAAAGAACAACTGCTTACCTATTGGGAAGATACGGTCACGCATGCCATCATCGCTGCAACCGAAGGAGCTGAGTCCCTATCCGAACGGCTCGACCGGCTGCTGGCCGGTCTGCTCGAACACCCGCCTGAACCGGAAGCAGCGATCCGCGCCTGGGCCTTGCAAGACGACTGGATCAAATCCTGTGTGGGGCGGGTTGACCAATACCGGATCGGGCAGATACAGGCATGGCTCCGGGAAAAGACCGGCGACGACAAACAAGCCTTACTGGCTGCCCAGGTGCTGTATACCATGCTGGTAGGATGCTATTCGATCACACCGCCCTTATCCGATCCTGACAGCGTACTGGCCCTCTACCGGGTATTCAAGCGATTTTATGGAATTTAAATAAGGACAGAGAAAAATGAGAAAACAAGCTATAGGAATTTTGACGCTGTTAACCGCGATCACCACCTGGATATGGGGGATATTGATGTTCACCGAGCAGGCTACGGCAGTGCCCCCCAGCGCAATCGGCGACATCAACTTGAGCTTCTTGCATTACGTTATTTATATCAACGCCGCGCTGATCACGCTGTTCGATGTAGCGATGTTCACCGCCTTCTATTTTTACTGCCGGGAAGATGAACCATTCTGGTCGATAATCTCGTTGGTGTTTATCCCGATCTACGGGTTGGGCAACCTGATATCATACCTATCGCAGGTGTTGGTCGTGCCGGGGCTGCTTGACCTGGCCCAGGTCGCGGCGAGCAGGCCAACAGCCGAAATCCTGTTAGGATTGACTCTGCATACCTGGCCCGGTTCGGCGATTGGCTGGCTAAACGGCCTGTCTTATGCCATCCTGGGAATCCCCTCGATCATCCTGGGGGTGATCATGTATCGCAAGGCAAAGGGGTTGCAAGTTGGCAGCGTGCTGCTGATCGTGAGCGGAGTCATGTGCATGGTTGGCTTTGTCGCGGGGGCCTTCCACATTCCGGTGCTAGAAAATGGGGTTATGTACGGCGGGTTTGTGTTCATGGTGTCATTGATTCCGCTGGCCTGGTTCTTCATGCGCCAATCAAAGCCAGAGGTTGTTTCTACCGTCAGCGTACCGGCGTAGGTTAATCGACACAACAGTTGTGAAGAAAGACCTCACCCCTGCTCTCGCGCTCAAGCGCGCTCGATCTTTCCCCTCTCCATTTTGGAGAGGGGGAGGGAGAGCTGCCAAAAGGCAGTTCGGAAGGGGGTGAGGTTGACCAAAGGTCCGCTTAAACTAAATACCCCCCCTATCTCCGAATCAAAAGGGGACAAGGCATTACACCTCGTCCCCGCTCCCATCACCCACTCTCACCCAAAATTTTGAGCAGATTGTGCGCTATCCTTCCGGCAGTGCGAAACAGTTCCCGCTGTTGGCCTGCACGGTGTGATCCGGGTTGGCGACCAGAGCGCACATCTGATTGGCCCCGGCAGGGCGCTGGGTAACCGAGTACCCGGTGAAGGGACGCGGCCCGCCATATAGTTCCCAGGGGCCATTCCCCGGCACACCGGCCTGTTCAGGTGGCACGGTATCCCAGAAGAAGTGAACATGCGTTGCGTTCGGCAGCGATTCGGTGTAGTTGAAGGTTTCGTATTCAACCACGTACCGCCCATCCTGCACCGTGATACCGGTGATGCTCACAAAAAAGACATCCGGCGTGGGAGTGGCAGTCGGCTCCTCGGTGGCGGTCGGCGTTGGAGTAGCTGGAACCTCGGTTGGCGGCTCGGTCGCGGTCGGATCTTCAGCGATAACTGGCACGGCAGCATCTTCGGGAGTGCTTTCCTGGGCAACCTCTTCGGTCGGTGGTTGTGCTTCATTTCCCCCACCGAGCAAAGGCCGGATCACAAAAGCCCCGATCAGAACCAACACGATCAGCGCACCAACGATCCCACCTCCGATCAAAACCATCGGTGGGCCGCCCTTCTTATCCGCCGCTGGCTGTGCGGTGGCGGGCCGGGTCGAAACGCCGGGTTTAGTCTCTACGACCGGTGGCGGTTCGGCAATGGCCTCCATTTGCTCGGTATGTACCGGTTCGACGTAATCCATCGCTTCGGTTTCGCCGCCGGGGATGGCGTCCATTTCCTCCGTCATCGCCATAGCCGGATCGGGCTCCGGGGCTTCCATGATGGTCGCTCCCAGCGGCAAGTCCGGCTGTTCAAACATCGTCGCTTCCTGATCGCCCGGTGTCAATGACACAGCTCGCAGGGCCGCGGCCATACTCGCTGCTGATGGGAAGCGGTCGGCGGCATCTTTTGCCAGCGCCGTATCGATGATGTGGCGGAGAGCTTCCGGCACCCCCGGTTTGAGTTCGCGGATATCGGGGATTGGCTCATTGAGATGCTTGAGCATCACGGACGTAGCCGAATCGCCCTCATAAGGTGGGCGGCCTCCGACCATCTCAAACAGCATGATCCCTAATGAATAGATATCGGCGCGGAAATCCGGGTGTTCGCCGCGCACCTGCTCCGGTGACATGTACTGCGCAGTTCCGATCACCGCTCCGGTGGCGGTGTGCTGCTCCCCGCCGAGAATCTTGGCGACACCAAAATCCATCAGGATGGCCCGCCCGCTGCTGTCGATCATGACATTGGCCGGTTTGATATCCCGGTGGATCATGCCGCGCTGGTGGGCATAATCAACGGCATCACAAATGCTGGCCGCATAGGCGATCACGTCATCCAGGGGAAGCTGCTGACCGGATCGGCTCAAATTTTTCAGCCGGTCTTTGAGGGTCTCACCGTCCACATACTCCAGGATCATGTAGTAGGTCGTGCCGTCCTGGGCGAAGTCAAATACTTTGACAATGTTGCTGTGGTTCAGTTGAGCGATGGCGGCGGCTTCTTCTTCAAAACGCCGCACAAATTCCGGGTCGCTGGATAGATGCGGATGGATTAACTTGATAGCGACCGCCCGCCGCAGGTTTGGGTCGGTGCCCTTGTAGACGGTTGCCATACCTCCGTGTCCGAGCAACTGCTCGATTTGGTATCGACCGCCGAGGCTGTGGCCGATCCAGCTTGGTTGCCTCATAAAACTTACCCCTCAATGAGTTCTTGATTCTAGAGTGGACTATGGTGTATCGAAAAAACAATATATATATGCTAACAATTAATAATTCTACTGATCATCATAATAATTATCAATACTGTAACGAAGTCCTAACATAAAACAGGTTCCATCTGAGGGCAGGTTGGGGTAGAGTTATAGTATTCCTTTTATCCACACATTACAGCACAGGAGTGTTCAATATGCGTAAATCGGAGACCCGCCGGATTCTGGTGGTTGCTCTTGTTTTGCTTCTTGCAGCATTAGCATGCAGTGCAGGCGGCGGAACAGAACCAGAAGAAAGCAACATTCCAACCCCAACTGTTATCCCACCGACGGCTGCTCCTGCACAGCCAGGTGTCGACGTGATGGCCTTTAAGCAGGAGCTTATCAATGCGCTGTCTGCTTACAACCGCGACTATGCGCAGTTGCAAAGCTATATGGGTAATGAGTTCTGGATTACGGATGACTACAGCGCGATGAACTACATACCCACTGATGCCGTTCAAGCACTGCGTGACTACCCCTTATCACCGGAATACACCATTTCGGCAGATATCAACCTCGACCCGACTACCATGTTTGACTTGCCGGAAGCGGACGATTACATCTACTCCACCGGGTGGGGTGATGGAACCTGCCCCGGTATTTTGATGATCAACAAGGTTGAGGATGGTTCCTACTACTGGCATGGCGTGGCGATTTTCTACCTGGCATGCGGTTCTGTGCAGTCAGATACGACTGCGACACAGCCAACCGCTGCCCCTCCTGCGGTTGAGGAGCACTATTCCGTGTTCATGGAGGGCTTAGCAGCCTCACTCAATGCGCCACATGATTTCAACCTGATGTCGACCTACATGGGTGACACCTTTGATATCTACTTCTGGAATGAGGGCACCTCTGAAGCGTATAGCCGTGACGATATGATCTACATGCTGCGTGACCGCTTCATTCCATTTGACCAGGGACTTGGCATCCGGGTAGCAGACTTTTACGCTTTGCTGGGAGACAGCCCCTATACCCTGTATCCATATGCCTATGAATTTATGTATACGGTAGGCTGGGGTGCCACCAGTTCGGATGAGGCGATCCTCATGATCTCACAGGCCACGAATGGTACATATTATTGGTCTGGTATGTTGTACGGTACGGGCGGTTTCAACAACAGCCAGCCTGCATCCACCAATAACAGCGGTGGCACCTGGGTGCCGCTCTCAGGCAATATGTGCGCCGATATCCAGTCAGACGTGAACGCGGAACTGGGCGTGACCATCACGAGTTTAACCAATCCGATTGCCTTTACGGATTGGGTTAATGGCGGATCCGGTCAGGGCTGCCAGGTGATTATGAACGCATCCGGGGCGGAAGGCATCGATTTCTACATGGCCTACGACCGGGTTGGAATCATGCTGGAAAGAATCGGCTGGACCCGTGATGCAGCTTATGATGCTGATAACCCAACTGGGTTTTCGAGTGGCTACCGCCGTGACAGCGGCCTGATCCTGTTGGTCGTGAGCTGGCAGCCTTCGCCTTTCGTTGATTGCCCGGATGATCAGCCGCTTTCAGCTTGCAACATTGATGAAGCAAATAAGTTATATACCCTTGAAATGCTAATGGCGATGAAGTAATCAGCCTGATATGATACCGCAGGGCGGCCAGCCCGGTCGCCCTGTTTACATTTATTTTATCCGTAGACACTGGAGAGAAGATATGAAACGCCGATTGATGATTGCCCTGATTGTTCTGGTATTGGCAGCCCTGGCTTGCAATGCGCCAGCAGCCGGGGAAGATCAGGCCGGGCAGAATGAACAGGCCGAAGCCCTGCCCGCTGGAGAGACGACCGTTGCAACCAATACACCTGCCCCCGGTGGCGAGGCCGAACAGCCTGCCGGTGACACGGCCAATGCGGGCGATACCGGCTCCCAGCCTACACCGGCACCGACCGAAGCACCCAAGTACACGGATTATGCCACCTTTGAAAAAGACCTGATGGATGCCATCATCTACCGCGAGTATGAAAAGATGCAAGAGATGATGGGCAGCACATTCAGCATCGCGAACTGGCGCTCGAAACCGACCGAGGTAACCCCAGCAGAGGCAATCGGGCTGATCCAGGCAAACTGGCTGCTGCCAACCGGCGATGTTTATTATGAGTTGGGCGAAGATCTCTCAGCAACATTAGGTGGCTACAGCCCACAAGCCTACTGGCCGAACGCCAATATTGTCAGCCATGCCCGGTTTACCGGTTGGGGCCCCGGTGGCAATACCGAGGCGATCGTGTTTATTAACAAAGATGACCAGGGCGTCTATACCTGGTATTCCGTCGCGTTGACGAGGGGCGGCTTTGAAGCGATGCGAAATATCGGCCCGAACGGCGGATTCCTGGTCGGGGCGGTTGATGCTGCAACGCTGCCCAAGTTAGGTAACACGGCAGGTGGAGCAGCACCAGCCGCGTGTCAGGAAACCCCGTCTGGCCCGGCCATCAGGCTGATCTCGACTACGGGCCTGCAAAGTCACGAGTTGTGTTTGTATAACTTCCCGACCACCGTTGGTAGTTCGAACATCACGCTAGAAATGACCAGCCCACAGGGTGTAACCTTCAAAGATACCTACAACCTTGTACAGGCAAATTATGGTATTGAGTTATCCAGCGCGATGGGTGGAAACACCGGCTGGGTTCAGACCGCAGAAGAGTTTGGCCTGACCGGATTGCCCGCCGTTCCCGTGGTGAATATAACTGCTGCCCCCAATGTCCCCACCGGGCCGTGGGTGGTGAACGTGAATACGGCGGACGGCAGCGCCTCGGTGAAAGATGCGACCATTACGCTCGCTTTCGACGGGCCATTTGTCGCGCCGGTGCAGGACTTGATCCACAATCCGTTGACCGCTGCTCAGTACAGTTACACCACCGGACAGGTGGTCTTGGTTGCCGGGGCAAACTACCCGGCTAATACGGAAATGACGGTTGGCATCTACTACAATGATCCAAACGACGAACCCAGTGATACCGGTGTGGTTTACTCCTCTGCTCGTTATGCTACCAAAGTGACCACCGACTCGAAAGGTACTTTCGTACTCGAATTTGTGGTCGGGCAAAACATGGCAAAGGGAGCTTATCAGATTGTTGCCAGCACGGATATTATGTCGGAGGAGTGGATCAACCAGCTTTATGGTTATCTGCAAATCGATTAAGGGAGGGAGCGTCAGTATTTCTCGACAAGCTAAAAGATAAATTTTGGGGCGAGCCACGACTCGCCCCATTTTTGTCAGCCTTTGAGAGTCATCTATTCAGGTATCAGGGTGCCCTGGAACAGGTCATCGATCAGCCCTGGGTGAGCCTTGAACCAGGCCGTCTGCCAGATTCCGAAGGGGATCAGGATCGCCGCGCCAAGCAGCATCCCAAATACCAGCGCTTGCCAGCGTTGGTTGAGTACTACGTCGGCCAGCGTGTAGATCACGCCCAGTGTCATCAGGATGTGGCCGATCTGCGCGATGATGTTGAATCCGTCCCAACTAAAGGTGAACATGCCCAGGGTTCCGTAGCGGAACATCATCAGTGAACCGGCCACCATGATCAGTGGGCTGCCCAGCAGGAAGCCGATCACAAATACAGCGATGCTTGGTGCGCAGCTGTTCATCATGATCCAGCCAATCACCCCGACCTTCATCCGCCCGATGAAGAAGTAGGTCGAGTTCAGCGCCGCCAGCGTGTTCAACGTTATCACAATCCAACCAACGGTATTTCGGGTAAATGGAGCGGCCTCCCTCATATCTTTAAAGAACTGTCCAACCACCTGCATATTATCCCTCCAGAATAGCGAACAATTATCAACCGGCCCAACTGTACAACCTCCGGTAAGGGGAGAGTCAAGCGATTCCTACCGGGGACAAATGTAACTGTTAGTGTTTTATAACGCCTTTGAGCGCTTTTTCCGGGCATGTTTCCTGGAAGTCACTATAATGGAAGCTATGGCACTTTACGCAGCAAAAAGGAGTACACAATGCTAAAGAAAATCTCTTTGATCATGGCAGTTTTATTGGTGTCAATGCTGGTAATCGGGTGTGGCGGCGGCGGTGGTGGAGATGATGAGATCATTTCAGCGCCCGTCTTATATGGTGAGGGGGATGCGCCGGATGAGGACGCCTCGTTCGCCGCGATTTCGCTCGATTCAAAATTGGGAGCAACAGCGGGTGGATCGGGGAGTTTCACGGTCAATACCGCTGCGCCGGAGGCGATGGCGCGGGCTATCAACGAGAAGCGCTGCGAGGCCGGACTCACACCAATTGCCGTCAATAGTTTACTGAACCAGGCAGCCGAAATCCACAGCCGTTATCTGGCCGGGGATGCGACGCTCAACTCGGATGGCAATCCAGGTTCGATGATCAGCGCTACGGGCTATGCCCGGACCGGCGGCTGGCAGTTAATGATGTGCGGTGGTTACAACGACGATCCGCTGGCTTACTTCAATAACTGGTGGAGCTATGGTTACGATAGCACGTTCCTGTCTAACTACCAGGAGATCGGTGTCGGGTTGATCACTGATGATACCGGGTTCTCGTATATCTCCGTCTTTTTGACCAGCCCGGCTGGTGGGATTGCACTGCCTACCTGTGCTGATCTGGGGATGTGATGCTTACAGGACACAGCATGCTGTGTCCCTACCCATATTTTTTATAAGCCTCATATGCGAATTGAGGGGGGCGGCCCAAACAGAGGGCCGCCCTTCTGTTGTTTTATACACCCTGGTGGGGCATAGGAACATCGCGCTCCGGTGGGCTGAGTTCTGGGTCATAGTCGCCTAGCTGCCGCCACTTGATCCGCCGGTTGTTCCGGTTTTTGAGCGGACGGGCATCCGCATCTTTGCGCCGGTAGACGACATAGAATAGCAGCCCGGCAGAAAGGAAGAACAGGGTCGCCAGGGCTAATGACACGGGCAGGTATAAGTCTTCTACCAGAAAGACGGTCAATGCGATCAGGGCGGCTACCCAGTTTAACCAGGTGACGTAACGCCAACCCCGTCCACCTTCAGTGTGTTGGAAGACGAAAGAGGTCAGGCCCATCATACCGAACAAGGCCGTGATAGCCAGCGCCACCGGCATCCACAGATCTTCAGCCAGGAAAACTGTCAATGCGATGAAGCCGCCTGTCATCAACAAGTAGACCAGGATCAACGGCCAATTGATCTTTTTCGTGTGCTCGTTCATTGCATACCCCTTATTTTGTTTTGCAAAACCTATCAATCTCTACGTAATCTGGATGAATAGGGTTGCAATCAGAACCGGTTATCCTTCAAATACAATCATGGATATCATCAAGTTGGCGTGGCTGTTCTCGCCAAGCAGCGGGCAGCCTTGTTCGCCAAATGTATGCCAGCCGAGGAAGGGCTGTCCACCCAACGCCTCTCTGAACTGTGCCGCAACAACCTGCATATCGTCCTGTACGGTCAGCATACATCCCGCACAGAAGATGATCAGCGCTCCCGCAATGTCAGCAGACCGCATGATTTTTGACGAGAGTGTCTTGGCAGCGATTTTCCCGGCACTGTAGACCACGTCTTGAGGCGTTGACTCCATGAGGAAGATTCTTTCGCCATACTCCGCCGTCGTAAACAGGGTCAGTGCCCGATCTTCGACGACGGCTTCAGGGTGCGAGATTTGATAAAAATCGGTACTGCGTGTCATCACAGCGCGGCGGCCCAATGGCTGCAATGTGCTGAGGGCGAGAATATTTCCGCCATCCAGGTAATCGTCAATTAAGCCGTCTGTCCATTCATTGTAGACTTCAGCAGCCGGGCGGTGATCGATCTCATAGACTGTCCGCCCGGAGATTCTGGTGATCACACCGCTGAGGATGGTAGGCTGGTAGCTGTTATCGAAGGCATAGCTAACCGGCCTGGAAGGGTACATGGCTGTAACGACCACGCCATTATACAGAACCTCGCCATTTGTAATCTGATACCATTGGCCTTCAGTATGGTTATCGGCTGAACTCCCGCCGATGATCGGCACTTTGACCCCGTTCAACCCCAATTCGATCCCGGCGATAAGGCCCTCTTCGTCACCCGGTGCGCAGGTGATCCAGATCAGGGCGGGGGCGGTGGGCCTCGACTGGATATTAAGCGCCTGGGTGATAGCCGCCTGTCCTGTCCGCCGCGAGAATTCCTGCCCTTCCGAGCACCCAACCGAGTAAACACCCTCTGGATCGTATATCCCGAACAGGCCGAGGCCAACTCCCTGATCGGAATGGAACCCTTCCTCGGTCATGACACCCCGGCAGCTTGTCCCACCCTGGAATGGCACACCCGGAGCGAGGGTTTCCAGGATCGTGACGATGTCTTCGCCCGAATGCTGGTAGGTTCCATGCACGGCCATCCATGATGGCGGGCCGCCCAGTTTATATTCCAATTCGGCATAGGCAGTTCTGAGCGCGGTTTCGGTATCGATGGAGGTATTGAACGATGATGCGGTTTTCATGGTTTCTCTTTAACAGTGTGATATAGGTACATTGCTATTGGTACCAAATAGGATAAACCTGCATTCTATGCAGGCATATTTTGCATTATACCCTTGTTTGGTACCAGTTTTGTTAATGGTGTGTTAAGAAAAGTGGGAGGCTTTTCTGGTACGATGTAATGCCCCTAACCGCCTGATTTGGGCCGTGCGATCCAATGCCGCCAGCGGGCAGCAGCATCAACGATATAGACCTGCTCACCGTCAGCCACCGGGGCATAACGGTGTTCGCTGTAGAGTGGGAACTGCCAGAGCTGTGTACCATCGGCTGCTGATAGGGCGATCAATGCTTTCCGATTCGTTATGTACTTTATAGCAAATACCATCTCTTCCCCCGCTGCTGGGGAAACATGCCAGAGGCTTTCATTATCATCTCTTCCGTCCCAGATCTGTACACGCCAACGTTCGCTGCCGTCGGTTGGATCGAGGGCAATGATCCACTGTTTGTATGGACGGCTCCTGAGCGCGGTGGTTGTCACATATATGGCGTCTGTGCCCACTTCAACTTCCTGAAGATTGATATCCCCCAGGTTATCCGGGTAGAAAAGCCAAAGCAGATCACCTGATGTGGCATCGTAGGCTTTCAGGTCACCGGAAATGCAGTAGAGGGTGCTATCCTGGATTCTCGCTTGTTTGCAGGTCTGGTCGAGGGCGAACAGGAGATCACCGGAAGCGATGTCGAATACCTGATACCGGCTGGCTACTTCCAGGTAGACACGGTCGTTATAGGCTAAAACCGGGGTGAAATTGGCGGCGTTATCGCTGGTTCCGGGGTATGGGTCGTAAGGTGTTGACCATAAGAGGCTGCCATCATTCAGATCGTAGACCTGGACTCCGTTGGTCGTCATGCTTTTATGTTGGCGGCGGGCGATCAGCCAGTCATCGGACAGCGCTACCGGAAGGGCATCATCACCGATCATGCCCCATACCATGACGCCTTCAAGCTGGTAGAGCGACTCACCTGATCCTGCATCATACACAGCCAACGTGTCATGATAGAGATCGTCGATCACCAGATCGTTGTTTGCCAGGGGGGCATACCGGTTGACCTCACCATTGTAGTCTGTGGGTTGGTGATCTGTGCGCCACAGTTGGCGACCGGATTGAGCGTCGAGTGCCACTAAATCCCATTCTACGGCAGTGGACGCTGTTGTCCCCTCCGCCTGACCGGTGAGAATGTCAACAAATATCCGATCACCCTCGGCAACCGGATCACCGGCATCATAACCTTTGAGCCAGGTTGACCACTGAACCCGCCCGGATTGACCATCAAGTGCCAAAATAACGGTTGTGCTGCGTGTTGCCCAGCCGGTGAACACGGCGGCAAGCGCCAACAAAATCACGGCGATGATGACGACTCGTGTTATGCGTTTATTATCTGACAATGAACTGCTCCCCCATAGCGGTATAGGATTGGAGTTTAGCCCATTTTATGCGAGGGGGAAAGCAGCCTATATGCCAGGATTGGCGATAAAGTACACCGTAAAAATCACGATTGAGACGACCGTGTAAAGCATCAACACGTTGTTGACATAGCGTCTCTCCTCCTCGATCCCGGTTGGCATGTACAGCGGGATAATAAATGGCGGAGGAAGAACCAGCAGGGTGAACAAGGCCACCTGAAACGGTTTACCCAATTCGAGCCAACCACGCAGCAGAAAATGGTTCAACGCCAGGGCGAGCGGGACCAGCAGCGCCAGCCGGATCACAATCACCAGGGCGGCTTCTTTAAGTCCGTGCCGGTCGAGTTTGATCCCATAACCGACGATGATCAGGATCAGTGGGATGACCAGGTTGCTCAAGAATTCGAGGGTGGCGATCAATGCGCCGGTCACCGGGCCTTCATAAAGAAATTCCTGTACGCCCAGTATGTTAAAAAGAATACCGGCTAAGATAGCAATGATGACCGGGGATTTGAAAAATGTCCCGGCAAGTTGGGCAGGATTCCGGGCTTCGTCACGCTTCATGAGCAGCAGGGCCAGGAAAACAAACCAGATGAATATCTCGTGGCCTAAATCTACAATGGCGATATGGCCGATGTTCTCTAACCCGTAGGCACTGCCAAACAGGCTGACTCCCAGCATGCCGTATTCGAAGCCGGTCATCAGAAAGGGGAAGTATTCATGTCGTGCACTGAGCCGGTTTTCGAGCAGTTTTCCCAATCCAAACAACGCGATGCACAGGACGAAGATCACGGCGAAAGTTATGAAATAGGTCGGCTTAAGTTCGATACCCAGAAATGAAATGAAAAGCACCGACGGCAAGGCCAGGTTAACGGCAATCTTCCTCAGATCATCGATGGCGCTTTCGGATAGGAATTGGCGGCGGCGGATACCATAGCCGAGGCCGATCAGGATCAGGATGGGCAAAACTCGGTTGATGATCAGGGTGGTGGTTTGGTTCATTCAATTACCTTGGTTGAGCAGTTGGATATGAGAAATAGTTTATCCATAGACAGCGTAGAAGTACAAACTACACCGTCTATTGTGACACCAATCACAAGGTATACCCATAGAAAAATGCTGTACAATGCAGCGGACAATAACGACAGCATTGATGTACAAGGAATTCACCGCTATGTTCGCTCAACTTGATCTCCGCCCCAAAAAACTGATCGCCCCCGGCGTGATCCTACTCGCTTTCTGGGCGCTTGCCATCACATTATGGCAGGTGGCCGGTCATCCTATGTATCTGTTCCTGTTTGGTTATATCGGTACTTCGTTAGGGATTGGATTAGGACTGTACACCGCGCTGCCTAAAAAGAAAAAACCCATCGGGCGTAGAGTGTCACTGTTGCTAATTGGGTTGTTCCTGTTCGGCTTCCTGGGTATCTACGCACGAGAGAATATCCAGATCGAATGGGTCTTCTTCTCAATCCTGGCCGGATTGAGCGGCGCGGCGCTTGTGCATTATTTGATCGCCAAGGTGTTTGTTCCCCTGCTGTTTGGGCGATTGTGGTGTGGTTGGGCCTGCTGGACGGTGATGGTTCTCGACCTGCTGCCCTTTAAACAGCCGAGTGGTCGTCTCCCCCGTCAATATGGCTGGCTGCGTTATCTGCACTTTCTCTTAAGCCTGGTGTTGGTGCTGGTGCTGTGGTTTGGGTTTAATTACCGGGAGGGAATCGATTACAGCACGCTGACCGGCTTGTATTGGATGCTGGCCGGAAATGCCTTATATTATGCCATCGGGATCGGGCTGGCCTTTGCCCTGAAAGATAACCGGGCGTTCTGTAAATATGTGTGCCCGGTCACGGTGATTCTCAAGGCGACTTCGCGCTTCTCGCTGCTGAAAGTCGAAGGGGATGCCGAAAAATGTGAGGACTGCCGGGCCTGTGTCAAGATGTGCCCGATGGATATCAGCATCCCGGACTATATCAAAGAGGGGAAGCGGGTGTTATCCACGGAGTGCAGCCTGTGCCAGACCTGCATCACGGTGTGCAGCCACGATGCGTTGAAGCTGTCGTTTGGATTTGATATTGGCGGAGAAGAACATCTACGGGAGCGGGAAGCAGAATATGCAAAATGAGCAGATGAACAAAAGTGAGTTGTTAGCAGCAATTGGGCGTAGTTGGGCCGCGTTGAATACCGCCCTTGATCGCCTGACAGAATCGCAAATGTCCACCCTCCAGGATGACGGAGGGTGGACAGTGAAGGATCATCTTATCCACATTGCTTATTGGGAAAAGTGGTTGGTGTGCTTGCTGCAAGGTCAGTCTTGCTGCGAGACGTTTGGCATCGACCGGGACGCCTATCTGACCAAAGATGAAGATATCATCAATGAAGCTATCTGCCAGCAAACCAGGAATCGCTCACTTGCTGCTGCACTGGCCGAGTTTCAGGATACGCATCAGCAAGTGCTAAGTTTGTTGAAATCTCTACCTGACGATGTGCTGCAAAAACCCTGCCGGGAACAATCACCTGACGATGAACTGGCCGGTGATCTGACCGTGAGCACTGCGATTATCTACAATACCGTTGATCATTTCGCGGATCATCTCGAATGGATTGAAGCCCTGGTTGCCAACGATTAAGCGATTGATGCGCCCTGTTCATCCGTCAGGACGATGTCGAGACTGTAGAGCAGCGACATGGCTTCAGGGAGAGAGAATTTGGTCTTCGAGAGGGTGTTGGTGGTCGGGTCAATGGCGTAATGGGTCGCGCCGGTAAAATCGGCTTTGGTCAGGTTGGTGTGCAGAAAACGGCTCTCTAAAAAATCGGTGCCGGTGCAGTCGGCTTTGGTCAGGTCAGTTTCGGCAAAATTGGCCCCTTTGGCCACACAGCGGGTGATGTGGATTTCCTTGAGGGTCAGGCCGACGAAGGTCGAGTAGTTGATCACGCAGTCATAAAAATCGATGGAGTTAAGCAGACCCTCTTTAGCCCAGGCTGCTTCCGACCAGTTGATACCCATCAGCTTTGATTTCTCAAACTTCACATCGCGGAAGGAACTGCCCGGTACATGGATCAGGCTGAGGTCGCAGCCGGTGAAGGTGCAATCACGGAAGCGGCAGCTCTTGAAGGTGGCCTCCGGGAAAGTACAGCGGGTAAAGGTGCACTCGGTGAAGGTTTTCTCGTGTATCTCCGGGTTTTCAACGAACAAACCGTTCAAAGTCTGGCCCTCGTATTCGAGCAGTGTGGCGTCCGAAATATCCAGCGGTGTATCCATAATCCTCACATCTCCAGGCGGTTAACGGCCTCTATTGTACATCGAGCTGGGGCGTATCGCCCAGTCAAGTCCTCACTATCAGGGAACCTTATTTTGCACCTATTTTTGTTAAGCCACCGCGAATAAACTTCGCGATTCCGTGTTTGTTCTAGCCGCGAAGTTTATGACGACCTCCAGTCGTTCCGGCGGGATTGAAGCAATTGCCCTCACTATTGCTATTCGTCCTTACAGGCTACAATTAGCTAATCACTGTCCCGTATTATTATAATGAATGATTGATGCCGGGTAGCCGCGAACGATGTTTCATCGGCTTTATTACGCGGAGGTTTCATAGTTGAGCCTTCATTATTCAGGAGTCTCCATGTCCGACGATCCACTGACCGGTAAAAAGGTTGTTATTCTGGGCTTGGCCCGCCAGGGCACCGCACTGGCAAAGTGGCTGTGTTCTATCGAGGCCGACGTATTTGTCAGCGATCTGCGCCACCCTAACCAGCTCGCCGACGAGTTCAAAGCTCTCGAAGGGCTGGATATCACCTATGTGCTGGGGGAACATCCCGACCGGATGCTTGACGAGGCCGAACTGCTCTGCCTGTCTGGTGGGGTGCCGCTCAATGCACCGATTGTCCAGGAGGCTGTCGCACGGGGAATCCCACTCAGCAACGATGCCCAGATTTTCCTGGATCGCTGCCCCTGTGACGTGATCGGAATCACCGGATCGGCAGGCAAGACCACCACTACCGCCCTGACCGGGGCCATGTTCGAGGAGACGGAGCGCCTGCCCTGGATCGGCGGCAACATCGGCAATCCCCTGATCTCTGACCTGCCTTACATCCGTCCCAGGGACGTAGCCGTGATGGAATTGTCGAGCTTCCAGTTGGAGATCATGACCACCTCGCCGCACATCGCCGCCGTCTTGAACATCACCCCCAATCACCTTGATCGCCATAAGACGATGGAGGCATACATCGAGGCAAAGGCTCATATCCTTGACCACCAGATGGTGAGTGACTTCGCCGTGCTGGGCGTCGATGATCCGGCAGCGGCCTCACTCCAGAGCCGTATCCAGCAGAAGGTCGCTCATTTCAGTGCCCAGATGCCGCTCGATGTCGGGGCCTGGCTTGAAGGGGATACGCTCGTTATCCGCCGTGCTTTCGAGCAATCGCGGGAAATCGTCTGCCGGACAGGCGATCTCACCCTGCGTGGACACCACAACATCCTGAATGTTCTGGCTGCTTGCGCGATTGCAGGGGTGGCCGGAGTGCCGGTCGATGCGATGCGAGCGGCGATTAAGAAGTTCAAGCCGGTCGCTCACCGCCTCGAAGTAGTCGCCCAGATCAACGATGTGACCTACGTCAACGACTCGATTGCCACCGCGCCGGAACGGGTGCTGGCTGCTGTCCGGTCATATGTTGAGCCGCTGATCCTGCTTCTCGGCGGGCGGGATAAAAAGCTCCCCTGGCAGGAACTGCTCCTTGAAGCCGTGACTCGCTGCCGGGCGATAGTCGTCTTTGGCGAAGCTGCCCCGATGATTGCCCAGGAGATCAACACCGCCTGTCTTGCTAAAGGGGTCAGGATGCCCCTGGCCCAGGTCAACCGGCTGGAGGATGCTCTCAGCCGGGCATATGAGGCCGCCCGGCCTGGTGACGTGGTGCTCTTATCACCGGGCTGCACCAGTTACGATGCCTATAAGGATTTCGAGGAGCGCGGCGAGCACTTCCGCGCCCTGGTCAACTCCCTGGAAATCACCGGCGGGCGATTCTGAACTGATAAGTCGCTCGCCCCACAACTAGTATTTTCTGAGTTTGCTGCTGCCCCAGTTGAACCGCTTACTCACGGCATGGGCGGATACCACAAACCCGCAAACACGATCAAATCCTCGACCGGTGACCAACGTGCTCCAACTAAAAGTAGATGATTCTCTTTTACTTTGGTTCCGAGAAGTCGTGTCCATCTTTCGGCAGGGTCTTCCGATCCGATCTTCTCAGTATCAAGAAGGTATACTAACTCCTGGCTGCAACACCACGCTCCGGTCACCACTATCCTGCTATCTGGTGACCAACTGGTCGGGGAAAAACTTCCCGCCCCGCCGATAAGTTCATAATTTGTACCATCATGGACGTTGAACGCATTGGCTGAAGTCCCGCCGCCGTAGGCGATTTGCTCCCCGTCTGGCGACCAACTGAGTGAGAAGAAGAAGGCCATCTTCGCAAGTTCTGAATCAATCCTGTCTGTTTCATATGGATATATCAGGTGAAGTGAATCGCTTACTGGAATTTCAATGGTGCGCTTTATATAGGCCAATGCGTACTCAGTCGGCGACCATTCAGGCGCAAATGATAGACCATCCGTTGCGGTCAATTGCGTTAGCTGACCCTCTGCCATATCGAAAATGTAAATCTCCGTCCTGACTCTTTCCATCATCGATGGGGTGAAATCAAGGGCAGGTTCACTACCTGCAAACGCCAGATACTTCCCATCATATGACCAACTCACTGAGGAAAGCCGCCCATCCCATACAAGCTGATCCTTGAGCATCCCGCTCTCAAAGTCAAACAGGGTCAGATACGCGATATTTTCTTCAGCCTGAACCAACACCGCGATCCGTTCCGAACCAGGGGCCCAGGCATAATCCTTGATTGTTCCTCCCACCTCAAAAAGGATTTCCATTTTCTGTGTGTCTAGCCGGTAGGCTACGAGAGAGTCGTAGTCCTCATCCCCTTCTTCGATAAAGGCAACCTGAGCACCGTCAGGTGAGAACTGTGGATATCGATAATCTTTCCCAGATTCTGTCAGATGTTGCAGATTCTCACCGTCCGGTTCGACAAGGTAAATTCGCCACCCTTCACCCACCTCTGATTCAACATCAGGGGGGAGGGTGGCGGTGAGATACGGTGTGGGTTGAGGTCGGGCGGTGACTGTTGCCGTCGGTGGTGACGGCTGTTCGGTCGGTAAGGTTGAGCTATTGTCCTCTGCGCACGCACTCAATAGAAACATCCCACCCACAACCAGAAAGTGCATCCCATTTCGGAAGTGATACTCTATGTTGTTCATTTTGATTTTCCGTTAAATTCAAGATCAGGGTATTGGAGGATTCCAAAGCCCGGCAAAGACGATCAAATTCTCAACCGGCGACCATTGTGCCTCAATTAACCAGAATTGATTAGATTCTATCTTTGATCCAAGAAGCCGTCCCCATGCATGATATAGTTCATTAACAACGTCATCCACTTCAGTTTTTCCCATATTAATTAGAGTGATATAACGTAGACAGCATCCCCCTGTTTCGGCAGTAACGAACTTACTATCCGGTGACCAGCTTGTTGGGAAGTAATTCCCCGCTCCAAACATGAGAGCCCTGTGGTATGATGGATCG
>JBNKDD010000049.1:0-25944 GCA_050288085.1 Anaerolineae bacterium | reverse complement strand
TATTGCTGTTCCTATTTTGCTTTCCTTTTTTGCCTCACATTCTACCTCTCTCTCCACTTATGGGTAATGTATAGCCAAAATGGAGAGGGGACTTTTTCAGCCGGGGCGGTTTCGGGTTCTGGCTCCTCGTCTTGCAGTTCCGCCTCGGCGGTCTCCTCAACGATCTCCTCGATTTGCTCTACCAGCGCCAGATCGCCACTATGCGTTTCTACGATGTCGGTGACGTTTTCCCGCTTGCCGAGCGAATCGAATACATACAACTCGCGCACCAGGGTGATCAGGATTGCCAGGATCGGCACAGCCAGCAGTAATCCGAGCGGGCCAATGATCGCCGCCAACGCTAATTGAGAAAAGACCAGGGCCGCCGGGGGGATATCCAGTTCGCTTTTCATGATGGCGGGGGTGATCACCCGGTCTTGCACCAGCCCAACCGATGCATACAGGATCACGGTCAGGATCAGCTTTTGCCAACCGGCAGCGGCTGCGATAACGGCAATCGGGATCAGGGCAACGGTCGGGCCGAACGTTGGGACGAAGGTCGCCAAACCGGCTAACAGACTCAGCGCCAACGCGTTAGGCAGGTTAAGGATCAGGCCCAACACGATCAGGAACAGGATGGTGGTGACCCCCATCGAGAGCAGCATCGCCCCTAACCAGGTCGTGATGTTGTGACGCACCATGTTCAGAATATCGAGCGCCCGATCTTCGGAATGGCGGGGAACCATCGAGATAATCGCCCGGTAGAAGCTCACCGGATCGAGCAGCAGCAGCAACGCCAGCAAAGCGATCAGGAACAGGTTCGCCAGGGAGCTGGCGATAAAACTCCCGATCTCACGCAGCACCGGCAGGGCATTCCCGGCCAGCCCGCCGATATCAATCGGCGGCGCGTTTTGCCCTCCCTCAAACAGGGGCAGCACCAGCGTCAGGTCACCCTGTAGGACAGCTTCTACATCTTTCACATTCAAGGGAGGCAGCAGCCGGGCAGCCAGATCGCTCCCCCGGCGGAGATCGACATAGTTATGGGTTGCGCTGAGAATTGTATCCGGCAGCCCGCTGATCAGCGCGTCGGCCTGCTCGATGAAGGGCGGGATCACCAAGGCGATAAAAGCCCCACCAATCAACAGTACCAGCAGGATGCTGATCAATACGGCGGCGGTGCGCGGAATCTTCCAGCGCTGCAACCAGCGCACCGGCACTTCCAGCGTAACGGCCAGCACCCAGGCGGTAAATAGCAACACCAACAGATTGGCAATCCGGCTGACGCCAAACACAATCAACCCTGCAATCGCTACGATCAAGACGGCGGCTAATGCCCGTCGAAGATATCTCTGGAAATCGGTCATGGTGTATCCCTTACCGGGTAAAGCAGTGCAGTGCTTTATCCCTACAGTTCGTCATCATCATCATACTCATCAGTATGATCATCATCTACGTCATCGACCCGATTTGGTTGCTCACGGGCAGCGACTTTCAAGCCTAAGACGATCATCCCTAATCCAATCAACGCGGTTCCGATCAGGGAGATTGTCCAGGTCCGGCGGGGAACGCCGAGAAACAGCGGCCCTGTTTCGACCTGCGGCGGCCCCATGATCGAATTACCAAGCTCTTCAGTAGTGTAGTAGGTGTCCGCCTGGATAGTATCAGCAACTGCCCAGGATGTCGCGGCGGCATCAGGCAGCGGGGTTAGCGTGGGCGGTTGGCTCGTCTGTCCGGGAGCGGGTGTAGGTGGCAGTGCCGCCCGCACGATGATCTGATCGCCGGGGTTGATGAAGTCAAACTCAGTCAGGTTGTTGAGGGCTAACAGGTCGGTTAACGGCACATCATAGGCCGCAGAGATATTCCACAGCGCCTGACCATCCTGCACCACGTGGACAATCGATCCGTCGGCACGCGGCTCGGCTTTCACAAAGACCGGTACAGGATCAACCGGAGCGGCGGCAGGCTCGTCGGCAGCAGCAGGGGCGGATTCCTGAGCGGCTGCCGGTGGAGCGACATCAGCGACCCGGTAGCCAAATACCAACGTATAATAATTGACGGTGCCATCACTGGCATACCCGGCCCCGATATTCTGATAGGTCGACGACAGCAGCCCGGCATTGTGAATCTCGCTGTTTTTCCACCAGTTCAGGGCCGTTTCCGGCGTGGCATCCCAGCCGCCGTAGATGTTCTCAGAGACAAATACCCCACCCTCATAACCGTATCCGGCAGCGATAGCCCGGTCACGGGGACGCGTCCCCCCCGGCCCAACGTGCGTGATCTGCCCGGTCGAGGCTTCGTAATCGGTATGAGTCTGGGCAGAGGACATCAATGAGGCATCAACCTGATAAGCGGGCAGGCCGACCGATGCCCGGTAAGCGTTGACCATCTCAATCAGGTTGGCGGTGATATCGCTCTGAGCCTGAACCGGTTGGGCGAATATCACCAGCCCGACCAGCATAACAAGGCTTATGGCGAAGCGTAGAGATCGTCTCTTCGCGGCGACTCTGATTTGTAGGTGTAAGCCAAAAATAAGGTTCAATCGTTGAGGTGCCGATCGCGCCATATAATATATTCCCCCCTCCAGCACAGCACATCCCCATTATACCGGAAGGAGTCCATTTATGTGGTTGGCGGCTGCCCGACTCTTACCAGATGATTTGAAACGCTGCATTAAGCACATTATTCAAATTTGCTCTTGTTCTGTACAATGGACACATATAGAAAACTCATGGAAAAACCATTTCGTGGGACACGGCACGCCGTATCCCTAGATACAGACTATTGTGCATTGGAGATTTGATAAATGGAAGTTCAACTGAAAACCTACCCGGTTGATTGCCTGGCAAATGGCTATCTCGTCAGCGGTGAGCTTACCCCACGCGGCGATCCATTCATCTTTATTAATGACAACAACATCACGACTTTTGCCATCGAGAACGCGACCCTGACCCCCCTGGTAGCCGATTCGCTGGTAGCCGAGATGCAACAATCGACAGCCTACGTCCCGAAAACACAGGTTCAGGTACTGATGTTCGGCAACTATACCATAGAAGATGCTCGCCCCTTGCAGACCACCCAACGAGTCGTTGCCTTCACCGATACCTATGTGATCCGGGCGAATTTCCACACCTCGCCCGAAGTCCAGATCGGTGACTTTTTGTTTGTCATCGACCGGCCCTTTTTTGCAATCAGCAATGCCGAGATATTCGCACTCCGCCCGTTGAGCACCGAGGTTGGCGGCGAGATCGATCTGGCATTTATCCAACGTGATGCGATCCGCACCTACTATGGTATCGAGTGATCCGGGCCGGGTGGCTGCTGCCTCCTGCCACTGTTGAGGCAGACAGATAATACATGTTCAAAAAATTAAATCTTGGCGACCGGCTGCGCGATGTCAACTGGCGGCAGGTCATTTTGGACTACGTGCTGATTTCGGTCGGATCGCTGCTGCTGGCCCTGTCGTTTGATATGTTTTTCATTCCAAACGACATCGTGGCAGGGGGAATATCGGGGTTTGCCATCATTGCCCATTCGCTGTTGGGGTGGCCGGTTGGAATCGTAACGATTGCGCTGAACATCCCCTTGTTTATCGCAGCGCTGCGGTGGGGCGGCGGCCCTACGACCGGGATCCGCACGGTTTATGCGGTGCTGGTCAGTTCGATCCTGATCGATGTGTTGACCCTGCCTCCGGTCACAGAAAATCCGCTGTTGTACGTGACTTACGGCGGGGCTACTGCCGGGATTGGGCTGGGGCTGATCCTGCGGGCACAGGGGACGACCGGCGGGACGGATATCATCGGGCGGCTGCTGCGGCATTTCACCGGCCTGCCGATCAGCCAGGGGATATTCATTTCTGACATCACGGTGATGATCGGCGCGGTGGCGGCTTTCGGCTTAGAACGTGCCCTGTACGGGGTGCTGGTGATCGCCATCTCTGCCTGGGCGGTTGACCTGGCCCTGGCCGGTGGCAGGCAAAGCCGCCAGGCGATCATCATCTCCGAAAAGTGGGAAATCATCCAGGATATGGTGCTGAAAGAGCTTGAGCGCGGGATGACGATTTTACCTGCCAGGGGCGCTTATACCGGTATCGACCGGCCTATCTTGATGTGCATCATCGGGCGGAACGAATTGGTGCGGCTGCGCCGGGTGGTGCTGGCAATCGACCCGGATGCTTTTGTCGTAATCTCGAAAACGTCGGAGGTGTGGGGGGAAGGTTTCGGGGCAATCGATATGGATTTGTAAGGTGCCTGTTATAGATTTTTTTATTAATTTACAATACAATAATCATCATTATTACTTTACAAAAAACCATATCGCAGGAGAACTTACAAGACTATGTCAGTTGACAACCTATCACAATACAGCGGCATCCCTGCCGACACCATCGAGCATTGGCTGTCACTTCCCCCAGCGGCTATCTACGAGGACAGCGATTACCTTTCCTGGGTAACCAGTCTGAATGAACAAATCTTGAGCGCCACCTTACCGGAAGTTCGAGCCATTTATGATTCAAGTTTAGCCGAGATCAAAGAGAGGTATCACTTATCCGATACTATCATGAGTGCGCATACCCTGGGGAACTGGGTGCTGGGCTTCCTCAAGTTCCCGGATCGCATGCGGGACATGCTAGATCGTCATACCTCGGTTTCACCGAGCATGGTTGCTTCTGCTCTGCCTGAGATGGCCGCCTTGTTGGATGCCATGAACGATGATGGCGGGCGAGCCGAATGGCAGCGGGCGTTAGTGCTCTTCTCAATACCCATCACGATTTCTTAGACCAGCTTCTCTTACTCCCACAGCCAAAACTGTGGGTTTTTTCTTTTCTAGCCGCCCTCTGGCTTATTGCTCCAAATGTAAATACAATTATCTTTATCTTTATCACACAAATAAGCACCCTCTCAGGAGGTTTTCATGTCGGTCGATACTCTGGCGCAATACAGCGGCATCCCTGCCGAGACTATCAAATACTGGCTCTCGCTTCCCCCGAAGAGCATTTATGAGAACGAGGACTATCTATCCTGGGTAAAGGGACTGGACGCAAATTTGCTGACTGACAACCTGAAGCCCGTCCGAGCCATTTACGAGGCTGGCCTGGATACGATCAAGGCAAGACATGGTCTATCGGACACCATCATGGGCGCACATACACTCGGTAACTGGGTATTGGGTTTTCTCAAGTATCCTGACCAACTACCCGATCTACTGGAACGCCATGCATCGGTGCCTAATGCGGTGGTGGCTAATGCCCTGCCGGAGTTAGCCGCCCTGCTGAATGGTCTCGAAGATGAAGACGCGCGGGCCGAATGGCAGCGGGCGCTGATCCTCTTCTCGATACCGTTGATAGTTTCCTAAAAAAACGGCTTAATCCGATAGACAACTCCTCGTTTATCGGATTAAGCACTATGCGAAAATCTATTTACTATTGTCCGATCCTGAGACGGCGGCGGTCACCCCTAATAAGATATAGGCGCTCCCTGCAACATACCGTTGATTGTCCTGGAACTTTTTGCTGCCCTTCAACCAATGACCGAAAGTGCCGGTCAGCAGCGCATATAGACTGTCGCTGCAAATCGCCAATGCGACGAAAATCAAACCCAGCGTGACAAGCTGCAAGGCCATCGAGCCTCTAGACGGATCAGCAAACTGCGGTAAAAAGGCCAGGAAAAACAAGGCGAGCTTAGGGTTCAGTATATTGACGATCACACCCTGGAAAAAGAGGCGTGATAATCGCTTGTGCTCGACAACCTGTGCCGGTTTAGCTTCTTCCTTGACGATCAGCTTACGAACACCAATATAGATCAGGTACAAAGCCCCCAGGAGCTTCACGATCTTAAAAGCCAGAGCGGAGGTCATCAGCAAAGCGGATAAGCCCAATCCAGCCGCCACGACGTGAAACAGCGTTCCTACTTCAATCCCTAATACGGAGACAAGACCAGCCAACCGTCCCCGATCAACACTCTGGGTGACGATGTAGATCACTGCCGGGCCGGGTATGATCTTGACCACCACCACAGCTGTAGCAAATACAATTAACGTTGACCATTCAGGCAGAACCATACGGACAATACCTCCCGACACAAAACGGATTACAACTTCATTTTAAGGTTGTTTCAGATGAAAGAAAAGAACAACTTATACCTTAAAGTCGGGAACAAAAACACCAATCCAGGGATAGAGTCTAGTAGATATCTAAAAAGGATGATGAGTCCATGGATTTAATCAATCGCTGCCTTGCGGGGGAGGAAGCGGCGTTCGAGGCGCTGTATCGACAGTATGAGCGCCTTGTCTATCACACGGCTTTCCTGATGCTCAATCACCCGCAGGATACGGATGATGTTTTACAAGAAGTTTTCATCCGGGTGTTTCGACACCTGAATACCTATGACCCGGCGCGGGGAGCTTTTAGCACCTGGCTGCATCGCATCACGGTTAATGTCTGCTTAAAGCGGATCAACCGGTCCGGCGTTTTATCAACTCCGCTGGATGAATCGATCCCAACGGGGGAGAACCCCCACGAACAGATAGACAGCCGGTTCGATGCCCGCCAGCGCGTCCAACGCCTGCTATCCAGCCTGGCTCCTGATTTCCGGGCGGTGGTGGTGCTGAGGTTTTACAGCGGCCTGTCTTACAAGGAGATCGCAGAGGCATTGGATATTCCAATCGGTACGGTGCAGTCGAGACTCAGCCGCGCCCTGCTCCAACTGCGTCAGGAAGAGGAGGTGCAGCTATGACTCACGTCACCGACTATCTGGCAGCTTATCTTGACCGGCAGTTATCCGAGTCGGAAGCGGCTTATGTTTACCAGCATCTCAGCCAGTGCGCAGCATGCCGCGCCGAATACGAAGCCGTGAAAGCCGCCCACCAGGAAATGAGCAGGTTAATACCTTTAGCGGTACAGGAGCTTCACCCGCCGGAACACAACTGGCAGCAGGTACAAAAGTCATTGGGATTGGTACAAAGAAAGAGGAGTAAAAGAATGATTGGACAACGGAAGGTAAAGCCATCGCTGTTGATGGCCGGTTTATCGATAGTGCTGATCACCCTGATGGTACTGGTATTTATCGGGTTGATCGTCATGGATCGGCTTCCCAGCCCGGCGGCTGCGCCGGATGGCGAGTCATCGCAGGGTGAGGGTGAGATACTGGTTGATCCCACCGTTACCCCCATCGAAACGCCTACCCCGGCCCTGCGTACCTTTGACGTGTCGCAGGATGAAGCCTTCGCTCGCCTGATAGCGATCGTCAATGGGGAATACAGCGGCGATCCGTTTGTCAGCCAGCAGACTCTCCGAGCAGAGGTCGATGGGGTAGAGACAGAGGTTACTGAAGAACAGCAGCATGGTTATGTCTACTTTACGGTTGCGACAATTTGGCCCTCGACCGACCGCCCCTTACCGGAAGGTGAAGAGGTGCTCATCGGGAATCTGAATGTGATATTGGTAACCGGGCTGAGCGGTACGGTAGATCTGTCAGGCGAGGCATTACATGATGGCAGCGGGAAGATCACCAGCATGAGCGGCGGGAATACCGATCCAAATGCGCCGGAGGAAATCAGCTATGAAGACGGTATCCTGATTGCCTGGAATTTTGAGGGAGAGCAGCATCTCCTGCTGACCAATCTCCCGCTGGAAGATGCGGTGGTTGTGGCCCGCACGATGATCTCTGACAGCGATCTGCTGCCAGATGATCGCAGCGCTCCATTGGTCGGTGGCGATCCGGTGGTGCTGGTCACCAATACGGTTAACGCGATGTCGCCAGCCTGGTCGCCGGATGGGACGCGGATCGTGTTTGCCTCTGAGGAAACTTCGGGGTTCCGCGCCCTGTTCTCAATCAATGTGGATGGCAGCGGCCTGATGCAGTTAACCGACGGCGCGGGCAACGACTTCAGCCCGGCCTGGTCGCCGGATGGGAGTCAGATCGCGTTTGGAACGTACCGGCAGTCGGTGTCAAATGGCGACCTCTACCTGATGAATGTCGATGGCAGTAATCAGCGGGCGCTGACCACGCATCCCGGCTATGATGGGGAACCGGTCTGGTCACCGGATGGGAGCCGGATCGCATTCTACTCAGATCGAAATGGGCAGCGGGACATTTACGTGATGGATGCGGATGGGTCAAATCTGGCCCAATTGACCAACAGCCCAACCATCCAGCAAAATCCGGTCTGGTCACCGGACGGCACGCGGATCGCCTATGTCGATTGGGGAGAAAGCGGAAGCGGTGACATTTATGTGATGAACGCTGACGGTTCAGCGCCGGTTCAGTTGACCGACAACCCAGGCTCGGATCACAGTCCAGCCTGGTCACCGGATGGGCAGTGGATCGCCTACGGTTCAGAACTGAACAAACAGACTGACATTTACGTGGTTAACGTGCAAAATCCATCGGAGAAAATCCGCGTGACCTGGCACGCCGGGTTGGATTACACCCCGGTCTGGACACCGGATGGGCAATGGATCCTGTTCAGCACCGATCGGAACGGGAACTTTGATCTGTACCTGGCGGCGGCGGATGGCTCCGGTGTCGCGCCGTTGGTGCGCACCGACTGGGATGAGTTGTTCCCGGTCTGGTCGCCGGATAGATCGACGATCATGGTCACCACCCGGAGTGAACGATTTGATCCGCTGAAGATCGCTTTTATACCGGTCATGGCGAATCCGTAACATAGTGAAGACAAAGTGAGGGCGACGCAAACCTTCGGTTTGTCCCAATCGCCCCCACGATATTTGGGTTTATTCCTGCTGTTTGCGAAGCTCAATATGAGTATCATCACACCAGGGCTGATCGTGGGTATGCTTGCATTGGCATAACCGGAAGCGCCCCGCCTCCTCGATCTCGAACTTGACCGGCGAGAAAACGCCTTCCTTACGATGCGAGCCGTCACAGAAGGGCTGGTTCTGCGATAATCCACAGCGGCACCACCAATATTCGCCCGGTTCCAGATCGACGACTGCCGCTTTCAGTGCCGCGATATTTGGTTTTGGATCACTCATCATTGCCTCCTGTTGAAGAATATATTGTTTGATCGTGTTATCTCAACATGATCCCATTGTGTGAGGGGTCACGCAGGAGCAGGCCATCATCATGCTGCTCAATGGTGACCCCGGCCCGGCGGATGCGATCAACGATGGCCTCGCGTGAAGCCAGATCGGGGAATTGGATGGTAAACCAACGCAGTCCAACCGAATCCGGTGGAGGTGGTGGTGCACCAACTCCGGCCCAGGTATTCAGGCCGATATGATGATGGTAGCCACCCGCCGATAGAAACGCCGCCGACGGCCCATAGCGCATTATTCGATCGAATCCCAACACCTCGTGGTAAAAGTGTTCGGCCTCGTCAACATCTCTGACATGGAGATGCATGTGCCCGATGATCGTATCCGGATGCAAGCCAGTCCAACCTTCATCGTGGCCCGCCAATTCGCCCAGAATCCCGTCCAGATCGATCGGGTCGGTTGCCATTTGAACCTGCCCGTCTATACGCGGCCATTGATCACGCGGGCGGTCCCGATAAATTTCGATCCCGTTGCCGTCCGGGTCGGGCAGGTAGATCGCCTCGCTGACCAGGTGATCGGCGAATCCCTGTATCGGGGTTTCGGTTTCGATCAGCCGCCGCAGTGATTGAGCCAGAGCCAGCCGAGAGGGAGTCAGCACTGCAAAGTGATACAGGCCGGTCGTGCGCGGGAATTTCTGTGCGCCGGGTTGTTCGACCAGTTCCAATAAATCGATTCCACCAGCGCCGAGTACAGCCATACCATCCTGCTGACGGTGGAGTTCGAATCCCAACCGATCCCGGTAAAAATCCAGCGACCGGCTGAGATCGGCGACGGTCAGGACGACCGGGCCGAGTGTGGTGTCAGGGTGGATCGACTCCGTCCTGGCTGCTTCTGTTTGATTAAGCATCGGGCATCTTCTCTTTTATCAACATACCAAATAAACGTTCGGGATGGGGTGGGCGACGATTCGTCAAACCCACCCCAATTCCCAATGTGTGCTACAATGTTTTTAGTAAGAGGGGTGTTGTCATGCACTTGCGTTGGTCCGTTAGATGCAGGCAATGCCCCTGCCTTTTTCCGTCGTCGGAAAAAGAACTATCTAGTCTGCTCCAGCTAACTCGCCTTCCACCTGCTTGATTAACTCAACCTCAAGGTCGATCTGCACCTTCTCACCAACCAGCACCCCGCCGGTTTCGAGCACTTGATTCCAGGTCAGGCCCCACTCACTGCGGTTGATGGTGGTCGAAGCGCTGAACCCGGCGGAAGTTGTTCCCCAGGGGCTTTTAGCCTGACCGGTATAAGTCACATCGAGGGCGACTTCCCTGGTCATATCGCGGATGGTCAGGTCACCGTACAGGGTGGCGTGATGGTCGTCTTCGACCTCAACGCGCTTGCTCTTGAACGTCAGGTGAGGGTAGGCTTCAGCGTTAAAGAAATCCGGTGACTTGAGATGTCCATCGCGCTTTTCATCACGGGTGTTGATGGATGCCACGTCAATTGTCACATCAACGGTGGTGGCTGCCGGGGTATCCTCATCGAATTCAACGGTCCCGGTGAACTCATTGAACTCGCCGCGAACCTTCGACAGCATCATGTGAACGACAGAAAACTCAATATGGGTATGTGATGGATCAATGATCCAGGCCATGATTTTATTCTCCTTAATGACTCATTTATCATTACGTGTTAAATGATTTAATGTTGAAAGATTGAATAAAAAAGAGATTCAGTCATCACTCTGGCGTTCCAACAACCGGCATAGACGACCCAGTTCTTCCTGCTCTTCCTGGGTGAGGATGCTCAGTTCTTCGGCAACGGCAGCGGCATATTCAGGGAGAATCCGGCTGATCAAGGCTTCACCCGTTTCGGTTAGCGAAATGAAGATTTGACGCCGGTCTTCCGAGTCTCGCTCACGGCGGACAAGTCCCCCTTTTTCGAGGTTGTCGATCACCATGGTCATGTTGCCACCGGTTTTGAGCAGCCTTTGTCCGATCTCGCCGGGGCACATCGGCCCCCGGTGATAGAGGATTTCCAGCGTTCCAAACTGGGACAGGGTCAGGCCATGTGGGGCAAGCGACTGCTGGTATACACGGCTGGGCAGGGTATCCGCCGCCCGTGTGAACCGAGTATAGCAGTCAAGAGACTTGATCTCTTCCTCTGTGCCTTTGTAGTGAGTATCCACAATTTACTCCACATCAAATCATTCAATATTAAATTATCGCAATTCAAATTGTTTTGCAAATATTTGTTATGAATTCGCTGCAAGAGTTGGCTGCTAACAAAAAAAACTCACCCTCGGAGCAAAGGATGAGGTCTGTTATCCAAACTATTCGTAGGCCAGAGCTTCGCGGACGCTGATCCGAACGGCTCGGCGGGCGGGCAGCATACTCGATATTGCCGCGATAAACAAGACTACCGGCAGCCATAAGCCTACTGCTGGGAGCGAGAAGGTAAAGCCCATTGAGTAGCCGAAGATAGCAATACCCAGCGACCAACTGAGCAGGTAGCTGATCGGCGCACTAAGAGCCGTACCGATCACCCAACTGATAAAGCCGATCACCATCCCCTCGGCCAGGACAATCCGCCGGATAGCAGAATTGGCGGCTCCCACCGAGCGCATCACGCCGATTTCGCGGGTGCGTTCCAATACGTTCAGGCTCATGGTTCCGGCCAAACCCAGGCCACCGACAAAAGCCAGGATAATGGCGGCCCCCAGCAAAAATACCACCAGGAAATTAAAACGCATGGTGCTTGATTCAACGAGTGTGTGCCCGGTTTCGGTGTAACCCACACCCATCCCGGCCCGTTTGAACCGCTCTTCGAGTGTTTCCGCTGCCTGATCCTGCGCAGCGGGATCGTGATGTTCCGTCTCGATCCAGACCCGGTCGGCCTGCCCCGGTGTACCATTTACCCTCGACAGGTAATCAAAATCTACGTAGGCTACCTCATCACCCAGGGTGTTGACGATACCGACCACCAACCATTTACGCTTAAGCTCACCGAGCTTGAGGGTGATCTCCTGACCCACCTGAATATCAGGGTTGTCCTGGGCAATCGAACCTGACACCACCATCTCGTTCTGATCGCCGGGTTCCAGCCAGCGGCCTTCTACTATCAACCGGCTGCCATCCACAAAGGGCGTACCCGGTTTAATGCCGGAGATGTAAATGGTTACACCGCCGCTGTCATCTTCACCCACCAGGTAAGCGGTGCTGACCGTCGTCCCTTCGAGGCCGGTCACGCCATCTACCCGCATGGCTTCCCGCTCCAGGCTGCTGATCGGATAATTGTGGTCCAGGTTGAGCTGCACATCATAGCCCCAGAGATCAACGGCACGATCCAGCAGTTCAAACATTGCCTGCCGAGCACTCAAGACAGCAATGAACATCGCCCCAGCTAATGACAGTGTACCGAGTGTCAGGATCAGCCGGGCTTTCCGCCGGAAGGTGTTCCTGAACGAGAGCATCAACGGGCGCGGCAGGCCGCGTAAATTCGCCAGGAAATGGTCAAACCAACCCTGACTGGTTTTGCTGCTGATGCCGTAATCGGTCAACGCCTCACGCACCGTCACCCGGACACCACTCACGACGGGAACCAGCCCGGCGATCATCGGGGCAAATAACGCAGCGGCAACCATCAGCAGCAACACGTTAAACGATATTCGGAAATTCAGAACGTCCAGGTTGACAAAGCTCAACATCGAGGCGGTTGTTACATAACCCAGGGCCATCCCCATCGGCAGGGCGACCAGCAGCGACAGAACCCCAAAAGCAGCTACGGTCGTCATATACAGGCCGGTCACCTTTGGCCCGGTCGCGCCGACCAGCTTCAAAGTTCCGATCTGGCGTTGGTGCTGGGCCAGCAACGCGGTGGTGGTGTTGACGACCAGGAACGCGCTCAACACCAGGGTAAAGGCTCCCAGCACTCCCAGCACCACGATCACCCCGCGCATGATTTCCTCTGAGAAGTGCTCACCGGGTTTTCTGGCATCGACCGACCTGACCTGATAACCGTAGTGTTCGATCCGCTCCTTGACATCTTTGGCGATCTCCTCGGCCTGCTCACGGGTGGTGACTTCCGGGCCAGCAGACATGAGCAAACGTCCATATTGCCCGGATTCCCCCAGCCATTCCAGCGTATCGAGGGTCACATAGCCGGACATTTCAGGCCACATGGTGGCGGGGAGCGTATTCAGATCGTGGACGGTTCCGGCCAGGATTAAATCTCGCTGCTGTCCATCCTGCATTTCGATGGTGACGGTATCACCGATCTGTGCCTCGCCCAGATCGAGGCTGGTTCGCTCCAACAAAAGTTCACGGCGACCGGGCGGGTAAATCCCCTGCTCCGGGGTGAGCCGGTTGAGCGCCAGATCGTCATAATCGTGATAGGCCCGCATATAGAGATTGACCGGACCATCGGGAGTCAGCAACTTAACCGACATCCCGGCCTGACCCATCGCCTGATCGATATCACGCAACCCTTCGACAGCGTGAACTAATTCTTCATCAAAGGGGGAAACGCTCATCTCAATGCTGGCCGGGTTGGTCTCCACGTACTGGGCGCTCATATCGGCGAGGATCAGCTCTTTTGACATGAAGATGCCGCCAAACGCAAACACCCCGGTCGCAATCGCCAGCACGACCAGGATCGTGCGGGCTTTGTTATCCCATAAGTCATTGATGACTTTTTGCCATTGTGGGCCGATCATGACGCCTGTACCCCCTACGTTCCTTATATGGCCCTCACCCCTAAATCCCCTCTCCCTCATGGAGAGGGGACTTTAAAACGAATTGGCAAAGCAGATCGGACTTCAAGACGCCAGACTACTCGTAGGCCAGCGCTTCGCGGACGCTGATCCGAACTGCTCGGCGGGCAGGCAGCATACTGGATACGACCGAGATTAACAGCACGACCGGCAGCCATAAGCCCACCGCCATCGGCGAGAAGGTGAACTTCAGTGGGAAGCCGAAGATCGCAGCACCCAGCGCTCTGCCGAACAGGTAACAAATCGGCACACTGACGGCGGTACCGATCACCCAACTGATCAACCCGATCACCACTCCTTCGGCCAGGACGATCCCCCGGATGGAGGCATTTGCCGCGCCCACCGACCGCATCACTCCGATCTCACGGGTGCGCTCTAACACGTTCAGGCTCATCGTTCCGGCCAGGCCCAATCCACCGACCCCAGCCAGGATCACCGCTGCACCCAACAAGAACGCAACGATGAAGTTAAACTGTGATGTATTGGATTCGATGATGGTCTGCCCGGTTTCAGTGTAACCAACACCGATCCCGGCCCGCTTCAACCGCTCCTCAAGGGTTTCCGCAACTACATCCTGGGTAGCGGCATCATGTTGAGTTGTCTCAATCCAGACCCGGTCAGCCTGACCAGGCGCACCTTTCAGCCGCGAGAGATAATCAAAATCCACGTAGGCGATCTCATTGCCGAGTGTGTTAACGACACCGACCACCAGCCACTTTCGCTTGATCTCACCGATCTTGAGGGTGATCTCCTTGCCTACTTCAATCTCAGGATTGTTCTTGGCAATATCCCCCGACACCACAATTGCATTCTGATCACCGGGTTCAAGCCACCGTCCCGCTTCTATTAAAGGACGGCCATTAACAAAGGGTGAGTCAGGTGCAACGCCAAAGACATAGATAGTAGCACCTTCACTCCTATCTTCTCGTACATGATAAGCCGGGCTAATAGTTGATCCTTCAAGACTGACCACATTGTCTACCCGTGCCGCTTCCCGTTGAATACTGCGGATTGGGTAATCGCTGTTCAGATTCAACTCTACGTCATAGCCCCACAGCTCCAGGGCGCGATCCAGTTCATCGAACATCGCCTGACGAACACTCAGGACCGAGATAAACATCGCACCGGCTAAGGTCAGCGTACCGAGCGTCAAGGCCAACCGCGCCTTGCGGCGGAAGGTGTTGCGCAGCGAGAGCATCAGGGGACGGGGCAGGCCGCGCAAATCGGCCAGGAAGCGATCAAACCAGCCCTGTTTGGCTTTGCTGCTGATACCATAATCGCTCAACGCCTCACGCACCGATACCCGTGCGCCGCCCAGCACCGGGACCAATCCGGCGATCATCGGGGCGAACAGCGCAGCGAGTGTCATCATCAGCACGACTTTGAACGACATTTGGAAGTTCAGGATGTTTAAATTCAAGAAGTTCATTACTGAGGCAGTCGTCACCCAGCCCAGGGCCATCCCCGTCGGGAGAGCGACCACCAGCGCCAGGATTCCGAAGGCAGCGACCGTCGCCATATAGAGTCCGATCACCGTTGGCCCGGTTGCGCCGACCATCTTCAGCATGCCAATCTGACGTTGATGCTGGGCCAACAGGGCTGTAATCGTATTGATCACCAGGAAAGCACTCAAAACGAGCGTAAAGCTTCCCAACACCCCCAGGATCAAGATCACGCCCTTAGTTGTCTCCTCTGCCCAGTGCTCGCCGGGGCGGTCGGCATCAATCGAGCCGACATAATAGCCATACCGTTCGACCCGCTCCTTGACGACATTGGCGATCTCTTCAGTTTCAGCACGGGTGGTAACTTCCGGCCCAGCGCTCATAAACAGAGTTCCATATTGCCCGGAGTGGCCCAACCACTTCAGGGTATCGAGGGTCACATAGCCGGTCATCTCAGGCCACATGGTGGCCGGGAAAGCATTCAGATCATGGACGGTTCCGGCCAGAACCAGATCACGTTCCTGTCCATCCTGCAATTCGATGGTGACCGTATCACCGATCTGTGCCCCACTTAGATCGAGGCTGGCCCGCTCCAGGATAATTTCACGGTGGCTGGGCGGGTAAGTCCCCTGTTCCGGAGTGATCTGGTTGAGCGGCATATCCTCATAATCGCCGTAGGCCCGCAGGATCAGATTGATCGGACCGTCGGCAGTCAGGATTTTGACCGACATCGCCGCCCGGCCCATCGCCTGGTCAACTTCACGCATGCCCGCGACAGCACGAACCAATTCTTCATCGAAGGAGGATACGCTCATTTCGATGCTGGAGGGGTGAATTGCGGCGTACTGTTCGTTCATGTCGTCGAATATCACTTCCTTCGACATGAAGATGCCGCCAAATGCAAACACCCCGGCAGCTATCGCCAACACAACTAAGATTGTGCGGGCCTTGTTATCCCATAAGTCATTGATTACTTTTTGCCATTGTGGGCCGATCATGAGGCATATGCTCCTACCAGCCCCTTAGCGCGTAGGCTCTGGCTGACTGTCGGGCGGACGTTCAAGCGCTTCTCATCAATGATCTCGCCATCGACCAGGGTCAGGTTGCGATGCACCCGCCGGGCCAATTCCTCATCATGGGTGACCATCAGCATCGATGTGCCGAGATCAACCAGTTTCTCGAACATCTCAAACACCTGCGAGGCGGTGCGCGAGTCAAGGTTGCCGGTCGGCTCGTCGGCCAGGATGATCGGAGGATCGTTTGCCAGGGCACGGGCGACGGCAGCCCGCTGCTGCTGTCCACCGGAGAGCATCTGCGGGCGCTTATCTGCCTGTTCGGGAATGTCAACCTGTTCGAGCAGGTACATGGCCCGGTCACGCCGTTCACGCACGGAATATTGACCGGCCAGCGTCATCGGCAGGATCACGTTCTGGATGATGGTCAGCGTGGGCAGAAGTTGAAATCCCTGCATCACCACGCCCAGGTTCCGACCGCGCCACAGCGCCATCTGGGTTTCATTCAGGGTGTGGACAGCCGTCCCATCGACCCAGACCTCGCCGGAGGTTACCCGGTCGATCCCGGCGATCATGTTAATCATGGTGGATTTCCCCGCACCGGATTTGCCGGTTATGGAGATAAACTCACCGCGTTCAATTGTCAGATCGATTCCCTTCAGAGCAGGGAAGTCACCGGCCTCTGTTTCATATACCTTCACCACTTGCTTTAACTCGATCAGATGGCCGGTCCGGTGTCCATTGTTCTTTTGATTTCCATTTATTCCAAACATACCCATGTCCCTCTCAATCTCTTGATGTGTCAGAAGTCTATACGCGCCTGTCAAAGAAAGGTCGCAAAAATAAAAAACTAATACCAGATGAAAGTCTGCTTTCAGACTTATGCTCACAAAATAAACTTCGCGGCTTCCACTAATGCCTCACCAGATAACAAAGGGCTTTTTTGTCTAACGAATTGTGGCATGCGTCCGGTAGTTTGGGGTAAACTACCGGGCTGATCCGTCTGGATAAAAAAAGAAGTGTATTCTTAAAATAGATTCTAATGGGTCATATTGATACAAATTGCCTTTTGCGGTGACCCGCTCGGCGGACGAATTTTTTTTGCGAGGAGACTTTCATGATGCGTAAAGTAGTATTAGCAATGCTCATCCTGTTGGCCGCTCTGATCCCGGTTGGCATTGTAATGGCCGATTACACAGCCGAAGATTGTGCAGATGGCGAATGGGAAGTGCGCCCTGGCCAGACCGTTTATCAGATCGCGTACATTTGCAGCGTGCAAGCTGACGCCCTGATCGCCTACAACAACCTGGCTAACCCGAACCTGATCAACACCGGTCAAATCCTGTTGATCCCACCGGCTGATTTCCAGTCAGGCGATTCAGCTCCGGCCCCGGCGGCAGATGATGCCCCACCGGCCAGCGAACCGGCTGCAACCCCGGTCCCGACGGCTGCCCCCGCTGCCACCAACAACACCGGTTCGGTAACAGTCGATATTGGTAATCCGATTTATTCTGGTGATGGGCGTGTTGCCAGCGTGAACATCAGCGTCACCAACAACAGCGTTGAGCCAGCGGTCGCCGGTGGTCGCTATTATGCCACCCCACCCGGTGACAATGATGCTCCCTACTGGGTAACCCTGATCGGTGCAGTCCACGCCGATAATCCATACCCTGAAGTTCACACCGAGCCGCTGTGGCACGCAACCGTTTATCTTGACAACGGTGTTGTCTTCCCGGCCTATGCAGGCTGCCTCTACAGTGAAACCATCTTTGCGATGGGTGATGAACCACTCAGCCGCGCCGAGAATATCTGGTTCCACTGGGAAACCACCCTGGATGGTGGCTGGTTTGACTGTGGCAACGCTTACCAAGTTAAGCCCGAAGACCTGAAGCCTGGCGAGAGCGGTTCAGCACCCCTGACCCTTTATCTCGTACATCCACGCAAATACAATGACATTCCCTTCGTCGAGACCAAGGTCACCCGCATCGATGTCGAAATCTTCGATGCAAATGGAAACTCACTGGGAACAGTAGCATCCCGTACATACTAGTAATTCGTCAGAACATACAAACACCCCTCGCATAAACGAGGGGTGTTTTTTGTTTAAGCTGCGATGGGAACAAAACTTACTACAGGTTCAGGCCCATCTCATGCCACGCGCCCCCACCATGAGTGGAGGCCGATTGTTTGAGGTGGGCGAATCCCAGGCTCTCGTAATAAGGGATCAATTCCTGCTTACAAATTAGAAAGGCTTTGTGTTTGCCCATCTCTCGTGCCCGGTCGAGAAGGGCATTCATCAACTGGCGGGCATATCCCCGGCGCTGGTAATCCGGCAGCACCCCCAGGGAAAAGATCACGATATGTGCCCCGTCTGGGTCGTGTTCTTCCATCGCCTTGAGCGCCTCACCTACAAAATCATCCTGGTCCGTCAGGCCGGAGTTGATCATGCCGATCAGCTCTCCATCAAGCTGAGCGAGCAGGAATCCTTCCGGGAACAGTCTGAGCCGAGCATGGATTGTCTCTTTTGCTGCGGCTTTAACCGGGGGAAATGTATTGATCTCAATCTGGTAACAGGCATCCAGGTCAGCTTCGGTCGCCTGCCTGATGACGAGTGATTGCACGGGCGATGTCCTTTCGTGTTGGTTCAAAATCGGGTGAAGTATACCAGACCCGACAAACAATCCAACCGGCAGTAGCCCTCCGGCCAGCCCAGGAGTATGATGTTGGTGGGAAAATGAGGCATTGGGAGAAATGCCTATGCATACCAGGATATTGACAGCCATCTTATTGATCCCTTTGTTGGCCGCTTGCAGCACACCAACAGCATCACACCAATCACCGATTGAAACCATCTCACCCACCATCACCGATCCGCCGCCGACCACCGATCCCGATCCATTAACATTGACCGGCCAGGCAACGCCAACAGCCACCCCGGAACCATCAGACACGCCACCGCCGCAAACCATTATCCTCACACCGGTTGAGGGTCCGGGGATTCAATCGATTACAGCCTCGCCGGATGCGATCAAAGCGGGCGAAACGGTGACGATAAGCTGGCAGGCGAACGGCGAACGGGCGCAGATTTGCCCCACTACCAATACATTTATGGAGGTATTCAGCGAACAGGATTGTGTGGATGTGCCCCTGTCCGGTTCGCTGGATTACGTCATCCCGCCGGAGGTAACGGACAGTTTCCCGACAATTCGGTTCACGCTGACCGTCGAGGCTGGATCGCCGCCGGAGATTTACATTAACCAGGTTGATATCCCGATCAAATGTGACCGCACCTGGTTTTTCTCTGATGAGCAGTTAGTGAGCTACTGCCCAGTCGAACCGATCACCGCCCACACGGCCATCCAAACTTTTGAGCACGGCACCATGATCTGGGTCGAACCCAGGGGAGAATACCTGATCATGACCGACCGGGTATGGGAGAACGGTACACAGCAGCTTTTTATCGTTCACGATCCACTCGACGTGATCGCGGATACATCCGGCGAAATCCAACCCCCGGATGGACTGTTCGCACCGCAGGGCGGATTCGGATCGATCTGGCGCGGCGACGTAAGCAATACTCAGTATTTCGAGGAGAACTTCCGCGACGTGTTGGGGTGGGCACTTGGCCCGGAATCATATTATGAGGCGATCTACCAATGCAATAAAATACCGGGCGGTAGAGCGATCACTCACGCCCTCTGCCATATGCTTAACCCGGATGGGAAGGTGATCACCTTCCATCCTAATGGAGGATGGTACCAGGTGGAGCCATAGGTGACACCAGATCACCCTTATCCAACCGGGCATGGAACTCGGATACCATCGCCTCGGCTTCCTCCAGGGTATTAGCAAGGTGCACCGGCGTGAATAAATGGGAGAAAATATCGACCATCCAGTGGAATCGCGTCGAGGCAAACACCACAAATCCGGTAACCCCGGGATGGTATATCTTTGTTGCAAGCGATGGGAACATCGATACCATCCCTTTTGGCGCGGTCGTAATTAAGGTGAAATCAACGACGGTGCTGACCGGGTGATCAACACCGTCGAGAAGCGCCTGAGCCTGATCGATGGCTGGCAAGAGTTCCGAAGGGCAAAAGGGATCTTCGGCGGTGAGTAATACAAAAGTCCGATCTGAATTTCCCCACTTCACATTGACTGGCATAATGGCTGCTTTTCCCTATGATAGCGACAAATAAAATGGCAGGGGGTGAAAGGGAATTCACACCACCCTGGTAGATGACAGATCGGGGCATAATATTACCGTATAAATAAATACACGCACAGATTCCCCACATGCATAGCATCCGTTTCTAAGGTATCATAACCCCATAAGGAAATAGAAAAAGAATCTCATGCATCGCCAACCCATCACCCGATTAATACCTGCCATCCTGGTTTTTGCCTTCATGCTGATCAATATGGCTCTGATGCCCCAACCGGCAGTTCAGGCCGAACCAGTCGCCCAGTCACGACACATCGGCTACGGGATCAGCGTAGGGCCGCATCTGGATTCGAGCGCCCACCTGCTTGACCAGTTAGGGATGGATTGGGTCAAAATCTACGATACCTCGCAGGTACACGACTTCCCCAACCAGCGTGTCTTATACCGGGTCGATGTGCGGGGCTATCCAGAAGATATTGAAGGCTGGGAACGCGGCCTGCACGACCTGGCCCGCGAACTCCGGGCCGACGGAGTCGATGCAGTGGAGATCGGCAACGAGCCTAATCTCCAATTGGAATGGGGTGGCAACACACCCAATCCCCGCCAGTTCACCGATACCTTATGCCGTGCCTATAAGGCGTTCAAGGCCGAAGCACCGGAGATCGTGGTGGTAGCGGGTGGGTTGGCCCCGACCATCACCACCCCTGATCGAAGCGCCGTCACCGATTTTGACTTTGCGCAGGAGATGTTTAACGCCGGGGTAAAGGGATGCTTCGATGCCTGGGCCTATCACCCTTATGGGTTCAACCAGCCGCCCGAAGCCGATCCCAACAAGAACGAATTGACCTTCCGGCGCACCGAGCGGATGTACCGGCTGTTGTGGCGCAACGGCGTCCGGGATAAACAGATCTGGATCACGGAGTTCGGTTGGGTGCGCGATCCAGCAGAAGAGGGCCTGGACTGCGCCAACGACCCGATGTTCTCCAACTTCAACTGGATGAAATTCCCGGCACAGGTGCAGGCCGATTACACGATACGGGCCTTCAAGTTCGCCGACTCGAACTGGCCCTGGGTAGGGCCGATGTTCCTATGGAACCTCAACTGGAATGCCTACCCAAGTAACTATGAGCCAGTATGCAGCCATCTACGCTGGTACAGCATCCTGGACAGCGGCAGCAATCCACTGCCCGTTTTCAGGGCTATTGAAGCAATGCCCAAACGCCCGCCGGTCGAATACCGCCCCACTGTTGGGGCGGTTGTGCAAAGTCTGACCCGCACAGTCGAAGCAGGCTGCGGCACAACAATGGAATTAGGCCACTTCACTGTGCTAAACTCTGGCTATCCCGGCCACCTGGAAGTAGAGATCGAAGCAGCGAACGGGCCAGGCCGTCCGGTGGTCTGGACCGATCTGAACGAAGCGGAAAGCAATACCGAGGTACAGGTGTTTGTCGATGCCAGCAATATCGATCCTGGCCTGCACCTGATCGCGATCAACCTGAGAGCATTTGGAACCAGCCGGATGTCCAGCCATGTCGTCCGGGGCTGGCTGCTCGTACACTATCCGACCTCGCCGGAATGCGTGGCAAATTTTAACCAGTGATTGATTAGAGCAATATAATGAATGAACAACCCCGGCAGGACGACAATAAAGACAAAAAAAAGGAAGATACCGGGCCAACCGACGCCATCACCGGTCGGGATGCCCTTGATGAGCTGACCGATACCCAGCGTCACCAGTTGGCGCAGCTTAAACAGACCGGTCGCCTGGGAACCGGTCAACTCCCGGCTGCGAAGGTCGGCAGGCGGGTGGATGATGCCCAGACTCCATCGGATGTGCTGGCCCGACTGGGCGCAAGTTATGCCACGCTGGGACGGATTGACGAGGCGATCAACTTCTACAAGCAGGCGCTCGATGGCTTCCGCTCGTCCAATGATGCCTCCGGCGAAGCGACCACCCTATCGAGCCTGGGCGCGGCTCAGACACAACAGCAGCAATTTGACGATGCGATCAAATCCTACGAACAGGCCGTTAACCTGTACCGGCTGCTGGGCAATGCCCGCGGCGAAGCCACCGCCCTGAATTGTATCGGCCTGCTGCACGATAAGCGGGGTAATCTAAACTCGGCGCTCAGCTTTTATGAGCAGGCCCTCGCTATTTTGTGGGATGCCAACGACCGGCAGGGCGAAGCCGCCACCCTGGACGTGATCGGGATGGCACAGCGCCGGATGGGCAACCTTAAAGAAGCACAGGATGCCCATGCACAGGCCCTCGCGATCCGGCAGGCTGTCAAAGATAAGACCGGGGAAGCCAGCAGCCGCCACGCGATGGCACTGGTCTTCGAGGAGATGGGACAGCAGGAGCGGGCGATTGCCTATTATGAATGGGCGCTGCGTTTGCGCCGCGAGGCCAGCGATATCCCCGGAGAGGCGATCACCTGCTATAACCTGTCTAAACTGTACACAAAGCTGGGCTACCTCGACGAGGCTGAAAAGCTGTTAGCCCGCACGGTCGAGATCGAGGACCGGCTGAACCATCCCGATCTCAACAAGGACCGGGCCGAATTACAGGCTCTCCGTGAGCGGCGAAAGGCCGATCATGCGGCGGCTTCCGGCACACGTCCGGTGGATCGGCCCGATGGCGGGAAGACCAGCCACATCGATAAGACGGTACGCCGCCCGCGCCAAAATTTACCGGGTGAGGATTAATAGAATAAAACTACACCAAGGGATGCTGGATTCTCTTAACATACCCTCCATCCTACCCCGACAAACCAGCACACCTCTATCGGAGGGGCTTCATGAAAGCATTGTCCGGTCTTCGGATGCTTGATCTGACTCACATGTTAAGCGGGCCATACGGCGGTATGATGCTGGCCGACCTGGGCGTGGAAGCCATCAAGGTCGAACCACCGGGACGCGGCGAGGGAACCCGTGTGCTGCTGCGCAATGACCCCGATTACAGCATGCACGGGATGGGGGCCTACTTTCTGACCCTCAACCGCAACAAGAAAAGCATCACCCTGAATCTGAAAACTGAACAAGGGCTGGCGATTTTCTACGAGCTGGTGAAACAGGCGGATATCGTGCTGGATAATTTCAGCGCGGGGGTGATGGATCGCTTGAAGATCAGCCACGATCACCTGAGCGCCATCAACCCACGGATCATCACCTGCACGATCACCGGCTTTGGCGAGGATGGGCCAAACCGGGATTGGGTGGCCTTCGACCTGGTCGCACAGGGTATGGGCGGCGGGATGAGCATCACCGGGCATCCGGGCAATCCCCCTACCCGGGCCGGGATCCCGGTCGGTGATATCGGCGGGGGCGTGATGGCGGTGATCGGAATCCTGTCGGCGGTGGTCGCCCGTCAAAGTACCGGGCGCGGCCAGCATGTTGATATCTCGATGCTCGATGCACAGATCAGCATGTTGAACTACGTGGTGACGATGTATATGATGTCCGGGATCATCCCGGAAGCGACCGGAAATGGGCACATCAAGCATATCCCCTATGATGCCTACCCGGTGCAGGACGGCTGGATCATCGTTGCGGTGATCTCTGACAACTTCTGGAAACCGCTGGTCAAGGTGCTTGATCTGCCGGAACTGGATACCGAACAACATGAAACCGCGCCGGGCCGCAGCCAGAATCATGACTTGATCAATCGTAAATTGACCGAACGATTCCAAACCAATACTCAGGCTTACTGGCTGGATAAGCTGCGCGAGGCGCGGGTTCCCTGTGCACCGGTCAACGATGTGGCCCAGGCGCTCGCTAATCCGCAGGTCGCTCACCGGAAGATGGTGATCGATGTTGAGCATCCAGACGGCGGCACGTATCGCGCACCGGGTAATCCCATCAAACTATCTGATACGCACGAGGAATCCTTCAGCCCACCGCCGACAATCGGACAGCATACGGAAGAAGTGCTACACGAATTGCTCGGCAAATCAAAGGATGAGATCGCAGCACTGCGTGAGGCGGGGATAGTCTGATACTGCCAGAATACAATAAGAGGGGGCGGCAAGTTGAACACTCGGTTCGCAACCGCCCCCTCTTTTGATCAGAGGATGCTCCCTAAAACAAATAACAAGGCGACAGTTGGCAGCAAACCCACACATATTTTGATCGGCACAATGGCTGTCCGTGCGCCGCTCATCGCTTTCCAAACGGCCAACACCACCAGCATCGCGGCGGCAGCCCGGTAAACAAGTAGCGAAATCGGGTTGGCAGGCCCCCCCATTACGGTAACCAGCAGTACCAACACCCCGATAAAGCACAGGGAAAGCGCCCCACCAACCCACTCCATCCGGATGATCTGGCGATTATCGGCGGATATGGCACCAAAACCTTCAACAACATTTTTGGTGGGCATCAGATGGGCGATCCCCCATAAAATCAAAATACCAGAACCCACATATAACAATACGACGGCGGTCATGTAATTATCTCCTTACACAATTCGATATTTCGAATAATATCGAAATATTAAAACAAAAAAATTACTCCTCTGACGAGAAGAAAGTTCGCAGTCCATCAACAGCCTGATGATTGATCACACAATAGGTATGCTGACCACGCCGCTCACACACGATCAAACCCGATTCGTGCAAGATTCGCAGATGGTGTGACACAGTAGACAGTGCCAGGTCGAATTGCTGTGCAATATCCCCAACGTTGCTGCCTTCTTCCTCTGGATCAACACTGACCTGCTCATTTTCGCGCAGGTATTCGTAGATAGCCAGGCGGTTTTCGTTAGCCAGGGCTTTTAATTGTTTAATGACTTCCTTTTCCATCAGCCTTCTATTCGATATTTCGACAACTATCGAAATATTAACACGCTTTGCTGTTGGTTGTCAAGCTGCGGGTGTACCTAAGTACACTCCCTCATTTTTTGTGAAATACGACTTTGGTCCCCAGACAGGCCGTGTCCGCTGCTGTATTCTAAAAGTGTTCGCTAGATGTGTATCACCCCTCCACATTTTCTTCACAACCGGTGGTTACGATAGCGATGAAGATTATCCAATAAAAAGGAGCGGATCAGGTGAACGAACAACAGCCGGTCACGGTCAGCCGGAGACGGTTTCTCAAAACTGCCGGGATAGCGGTCGGGGCGTCAGCACTGGCCTGCGGTGGGGGTGTAACTCTCGGCTCTATCTCGCCGAAAGTTGATTATTTTGAGTCAGAAGGGAAGGATAACATGGCGAACAAGGTATTGGTCGCTTACGCCAGCAAACGTGGTTCCACCGGGGAGGTAGCAGAAGCCATTGCCGCTAAATTGAATGTCGATGATACAGCCGTTGATGTGAGCCTGATCGACCACGTGAAAGATGTCAGCGCTTATGATATGGTGGTGGTGGGCAGTGCCATCCGAGTGGCGCAGTGGTTGCCGGAAGCGGTGCAGTTTGTTGAAACCAATCAGGCGGCATTAAGCCGGGTTCCGACCGCCTTCTTCACCGTATGCATGACGCTGGCAAAAGACAACACCGAAGCAGGCTATGACCGGGTCATGAGTTTCATCGACCCGGTGCTACAAATTCACCAGCCTGATTCGATTGGCCTGTTTGCGGGCAAGATGGATTACA
>JBNKDD010000048.1:0-26519 GCA_050288085.1 Anaerolineae bacterium | reverse complement strand
ACCAGCTTGCCATCCACTTTGATGGCCGGTTCCCTTTATGAAATGATGCTATTTACACAGAATACTTGACACAACCTTGTATTTCTGATTGGGGCCATGACTTTCGCCCCAACTATCGCCGGATCATGCGTGTTCTCAATGAAATCCCACCCAATACGCCGGTATTAGGGACGACCGCAACAGCCAATGATCGTGTGGTGGCCGATGTTAGTGAAATCCTGGGCCCCAATTTGCAGGTTCTACGCGGCCCCCTGACACGAGACAGTTTGAGGCTCTATGTCTATCCGCCGCCATATTCAATCAGCCATCGTTTGACATTATTGCTCCATCTTTTATCGTGTATTGAAGGTTGTGGCATTATCTATTGCATGACAACCCACGATTGTTTGCGTGTGTCGAGATGGCTCAATCAACACGGTTTCAAGACAAAACCCTATTATGCCCAGGTTGAACAAGATACGGGAGAAAACCGGGTTGATCTGGAACATCAATTACTTAACAATGAAGTCAAAGCACTTGTTGCCAGCGTTGCTTTAGGGATGGGATTTGATAAGCCTGACTTGCACTTTGTTATTCATTACCAATATCCCGGCTCAATCATCAGTTACTATCAGCAGATTGGCCGGGCCGGGCGGGGCATTGATCAAGCACATATTATTTTGATGCACGGCCTAGAAGATGAAGACATTCAAAAATATTTCATCGAAACGGCATTTCCGAAGCCTCAGCATATCGAACAGGCCATTGATGCCTTATCAAAATCAGATGGGTTAAGCCGCAATCAATTGATGGGATTCGTCAACGTCAAAGTCTCTACACTTGAGAAAATTCTGACTCATCTCGAAATTGAGAACATCGTCAAAAAACAAGGGCGTACCTACCATCTGATCGACTCCAATCGCACACCGGATTATGTGCGCTGGGGACAAGTCATGCAGCAGCGCTTGAAAGAACTCGAAGATATGCAACGCTATATTCAGCACCAGGGCTGCCTGATGGAATTTATCGCCAATGCGCTTGACGATCCGACACGCCTTCAATCCTGTGGAAAGTGCAAAAATTGTCGTGGTGCAGAAAGTAAGTTTGTTCCTGATCCCCAGCTCGTTGAGCAGGCCAGTGCATTCCTGCGGGACAGCGAGAGGATATGTTTTGAACCACGCCGACAATGGCCAGCAAGATTTTCGGATTCAAGACGAGGTAGATTTAAACAAACGAATGCGACCGGAATCGCGCTGTGTCGTTACCACGATCCAGGTTGGGGCGAACTGGTAAAGCGTGGAAAATATGTTGATCGCCATCTTTCTGATGAGCTGGTGACGGCCTCAGCAGCGCTTCTTTGTCAATACTTCCAAGAACTTGAGAGCCCTCCGACCTGGGTAACGGCGGTTCCATCATTACGCCGACCACTCTTAGTCCCCGATTTTGCCAGGCGACTGGCAGATGCATTGGGTTTGGCCTATAAAGACGTTGTATCAAATGTCTGTGAACAGCCCGAACAAAAAACGATGCAGAATACCTGGCAACAAGCATCAAACATTTTGGATGCCTTTGAGGTTAATGATGTGTTCTCTGAACCGGTTTTACTCGTTGATGATATCGTTGACTCTAAATGGACGCTGACCGTAATTGGACAACTATTGATAGAATGTGGTTGTTGTGAAGTACATCCATTTGTGCTGGCTAAAGCAAGTACGGATTGAGTATTTTACTGTCTCAACAAAATAGCCATCTGATTGGCAGCTGCGTTCAAGTTGAACCATACCCGCGAGATGATAAGCCTTGCGAGCATTGTGTTTGTATCGACGTGAGCAAACCCAGGTAGTCTGTAAATAATCAACCCTCCTCAGATAGATTCATATAAGCCTCATCTTGTGCATAAGAAAAAGAGCTTGCTTCGTCAGGCGTGCCCCCTATAATTAGTCCATGTCTACGCCAGCTTTAACCACCAAACTCTATATTCCTCCTACTCGACCGGAACTCGTTTCCCGTCCACACCTGATCGAACAACTGAATGGCGGCCTGCATCGTAAACTGACCCTTATCTCGGCCCCTGCTGGTTTTGGAAAAACCACGTTGGTCAGTGAATGGGTTGCTGGCTGTGAAAGACCCGTGGCCTGGCTATCTCTTGATGAAGGCGATAACGACACTACACGCTTCCTGGCTTATCTTATTGCTGCCTTGCAGATGATCATGCCGGCTGTGGGTAAGGGTATATTGGATATACTCCAATCCCCACAGCCCCCACCACCCGAGGTGATCTTGCCAACTTTGCTCAACGATCTTGCTGCCATCCCGGAAAATTTCATCCTCGTTCTTGACGATTACCACCTGATTGATTGCCAATCGATTGACCAGGCCCTACTCTTTCTGATCGAGCATCAGCCTCCGGGAATGCACCTGGCTATCACCACCCGTGAGGACCCCCAATTTCCCCTGGCCCGGTTACGTGCCCGCGACCAGTTAACCGAACTACGTGTCAAAGACCTGCGGTTTACGCCCTCCGAAGCTGCTGAATTCCTCAATCAGGTGATGGGACTTGACCTTTCCTCTGAGGAAGTTGCTTCCCTGGAGATGCGGACTGAAGGCTGGATCGCAGGTTTGCAATTGGCGGCGCTTTCTATGCAGGGAAGCAGCGACATTTCAAGTTTCGTCAAGTCTTTTACCGGCAGCCACCACTTCGTAATGGACTATCTGATAGAAGAAGTCCTGCACCGGCAGACGGAGGCTGTCCAAGCGTTCTTGATTCATACTTCCATCCTTGACCGGCTGTGCGGCCCCCTGTGCGATGCACTCACCAGGCAGAATAATGGTCAACAAACCCTGGAATATCTCGAACAGGCTAACCTGTTTATCGTCTCCCTGGACAATGAGCGGCGCTGGTATCGCTATCACCATCTCTTCGCCGGCTTGCTGCGACAGCGGCTAAACCAGAACACAGGCTCATCACCGGAGGAGGTGTCCGAGTTACATTGCCGTGCTAGCCAATGGTATGAGGACAATGGCATGGAGATTGAAGCTTTTCGCCATGCCGCAGCCGCCAACAATGTTGATCGCGCCGCATGTCTGGTAGAAGGAAATGGGATGCACCTGCATTTTCGTGGGGTAGTAACCCCGGTCTTGACCTGGCTGGAGTCGCTGCCAACGGCGGTGCTGGATGCCAGACCCTCGTTGTGGGTGATGTATGCCTCGGCGTTGTGGGTTGCCAGCCAACCGACCCAGGTCGAATCGAAACTGCAAGCAGCGGAAGCGGCCCTACAGGGTATCGAGCCAGATGACAAGATCAATGACCTTATCGGGCATATTGCCGCCATCCGGGCGATGTTGGCTGGTCCTCAGTATCAGGTAGAAACTATCATAACCCAGGCACATCGCGCCCTGGAATATCTCCACCCGGATAACCTGCCGGTTCGCACGGCGGCAACCTGGGCGCTGGGGATTGCTTATCAGTTCCAGGGAGATCGATCAGCCGCCCGCGAGACCTATATCAAGGCTATATCGATCAGCGAGGCATCCAGGAATGCCTTTATCAACATACTGGCAACAACCGGCCTGGGCATTATCCAGGAAACGGAGAATCAGCTCTATCAGGCAGCTCAATCCTACAGGCGCGTCTTGCAAATAGTCGGTGATCCGCCGCTGCCAATGGCCTGCGAAGCGTATCTTGGGCTGGCTCGCCTAAGCTATGAATGGAACGACCTGAATACTGCCCAACAGCACGGACAGCAGAGTATCGAACTGGCACGGCAGATAGAAAATATTGACAGCACTGCTTCCAGTGGGGTGTTCCTTGCCCGGCTGAGTCTTGCTCAGGGTGATATACCCGGTGCAACTGCGCTTCTAGCGGAGGCCGGTCAGTCGGTGCGCCAACATGACTTCGTGCAGTTGATGCCGGAGGTCGCTGCCGTACAGGTGCTTATCCTGATTAGCCAGGGAAATCTGGATGCTGCTGCTAATCTGGCAGAGGAGCACGATCTGCCCATCAGCCGGGCACGGGTACACCTCGCAGAAAAAGATCCGGCGGCGGCCCTGGCGGTACTGGGGCCATATCAGGAGCAAATGACGGCCAAAAGTTGGGCAGATGAACAACTCAAAACATTGGTACTGCAAGCAATCGCTCACCATGTGCAGGGTGATGTAGATCGGGCGATCCAACTGCTGGGTGAGGCGTTAACACGAGCAGCACCGGGCGGCTTCATCCGGCTCTTTGTGGATAAAGGTCCGCTGATGGCCGACCTTCTGACCGAAGCGGCGGCTCGTGGATTGATGCCGGATTATACCGGCAGGCTGCTCGCGGCCTTTGACGCGGCAAATGAGCTTGCTGACCAACCGCTGATCGATCCGTTAAGCGACCGCGAGTTGGAAGTGCTGCATCTCATTGCCGATGGCCTCTCGAACCATGATATTGCAGATCGACTTTTCCTCGCCTTGCCCACTGTGAAAGGGCACAACCGGAGCATCTATAGCAAACTCGGCGTTCAGCGTCGAACAGAGGCCGTCGCTCGTGCCCGCGAATTGGGCCTGTTGTCGTAGAGAACAATACCCCCAAACCATACTTTAGTATCTTCACGCTTATATCCGTCGGCGATATCCTGCTTTCACACTGTAATGGAGTGAAAGGACAGGATAATGTCACATCGAAAACTATGGATTCTGGTCGCGTTCGTGCTGATATTGAGCGCAGCATTGTTTGTGAGGGTAGAGGGATATCAAGTAACTGGAATAGATGCTGAACGTGCTGCTGCTCTGCCTTATGGCATGCGCGGTCCATATCCGGTCGGGATACGCGAATTGGAGATTGATGGTGAAACACCACTGGAAATCACGGTGTGGTACCCGGCATTGGAAAACGATGGCGGCGTTACATTCACATACCCCTATAAGATGAAACTGCCTGCGCCACTGGGCACAGTATCAGTCGCCAGTTTTGAGGGGCAGGCGATCATGGATGCCCCCTACAATCCTGGCCCCTACCCACTGGTGATTTTATCGCCGGGCTTTGCGATAAGTTCTACAACCTATGGTTGGCTGGCAGAGCATCTTGCTTCTCATGGATTTGTCGTCATCTCCCCCGACCATCAAGAGAGTCTTAACCCGGAAACCGATCTATGGCAGGCCACCGTCACGCGCCCGCAGGACATTCTGACCGTCTTCGCCTACATTGATGAACAGGTGGAAACCGGTGGGGTCTTTGATGGACTGATCGATCAAGACCGTGCAGCCGTAATCGGCCATTCTTATGGGGGATATACGGCGCAGGCAGCAGCAGGGGCGCGATTGAATCCTGATGGTTTTAAGGCTCTCTGCGAAGCGGCCTATGAAGCCGATGATCCCAATATCTGGCTGTGTGATGTGCTCCTGCCTCATATTGATGACATGGCCGAACTGGCCGACCTCGATCCCGGTGCGGAGGGGCTCTGGCCGGTATGGGCCGATCCGCGGGTGGATGCTATTGTGTCAATGGCGGGTGACGCTTATCTCTTCAATGAAGCTGGCCTGGCCGAGATCACCATACCCGTCATGGCGATAGGTGGAACAGCCGACACCGATACACCTTATATGTGGGGGCCGCACATGACTTACAAGTATGTTTCCAGCCCCAAGAAAGTCAAGATTGCCTTGACGGATGCCGAGCACATGATCTTCACCGGTCCCTGCGAATCTGTGCCGCTGATCCTGAAGCCGATCTCCGGCGAATTCTGCTCCGATCCGGGCTGGGATAGGGAGTACGCCCACTACCTGGTCAATCACTTTACAACGGCCTTCTTGCTAGCGGAGTTGAAGCAGGATACGGCGGCAGCTAAGATACTTGCACCGCAAGCTGTCGATTTCCCCGATCTGAGCTATGAGGCAGAGGGTTATTAGAATACGGGAGGGAACTGATGCCTGTTTTTGAATTTCGTGTTGCGCTGACGGTCGATAACTTCAATCGAGTGGTAGCCTTTTATCGCGATGGCCTGGGATTAGATCCCGGCGAGTTGTGGACGGACAATGGTTTCGGACAGATGTTCCGGGCGGGGCGGGGCACACTTGAGATATTTGATGAGGACTATGCCAGTTCCGTCGATCAGTTGGAAGTCGGCGAGCGGGTTAGCGGACAAATACGTTTTGCCTTTGAGGTGCCTGACGTGCGAGAGGCCCTAAAGCGGGCTGTCGACTACGGAGCCACCATTGTGCATGAACCTATTCTGACACCCTGGAATGATCTAAATGCACGTATCCGGTCACCGGAAGGCTTACAGATTACATTGTATCAGGTCATGAACAAGTCCTGAATATCACGTTCTTCCGCAGATCTACCGGAGACACATACCGGTAGGTCTTCGCCTCTTTTTAGCCCTTTCTTCCCGTGCCATAACTAAAAACAATACCCCAAACAATACTTTAGTATCTTCACGATAAACCCTATCAACGTCATACTTATCTGTACATTGAGCAAGTGACAGGTATAGAGAGATATGTCAGACAAACGCAGTCCCAACATAGACCCAGATAAACCGGTGATCTACCAGATCAGGCTCAAAGGCCATCTCGGACATCACTGGGCAGGGGATATGACCATCACATTGGAAGAGGATGGCAATACGCTCTTAACCGGTCCTGTGGTCGATCAAGCCGCACTACATGGATTGCTGCGAAGAATACGTGATTCAGGCATAACCTTGCTCTCTGTCAATATCGTTCCACCGGAAACGAATTGACAAAACAATTCTGTTCGCGTTTAAGTTTACAAGAGGAATGTAAAAATGAATTCAGAAAAACGTATGGCCCGCATTACCGGAATTCTGTATCTTGTTATCTTTATTGCTAATATGTCCGTCGCTTTTCTTATCAGCCCCAGCCTGAACGATCCTGGCAATGCCGCAGCCACAGCCAATAACATCATGGCTTCTGAGGGCCTGTTCCGCATGGGGATCGTCGGCTACCTGTTTGTGTTCCTGAGTGACTTAGGGGTGGCTGTGCTGCTGTATAGCTTACTCAAATCGGTCAACCAGCCGCTGGCGTTGGTGGCGATGATCGCCAGGCTGCTCCAGACTGCCGTTCATGGGGTCAATCTGATCAACTATTTCTTCCCTTTGCTGCTTCTGAGCGGCGCGGATTACCTGACTGTTTTTGAACCTGCACAACTGGATGCCCTTGTACTGCTGTTCCTCAATGTGCATCACTATGGAGTGCTGATTTCAGAAGCGTTCTTTGCCCTGGCCCTCCTTGTCGGGGGATACCTGGTCTACAAGTCGGAGCTGTTCCCCAACATCTTTGGCATCTTTATGGTCATTGCCGGTGTGGGATATGTAATGGATAGTTTCGGGATATTCCTGCTGCCCAATGCCGAGGCGATCATTGCCCAGATCATGTTCGTAATGGCAGTTCTTGGTGAACTACCCTTTACCCTGTGGCTCCTGATCAAGGGCGTGAAAGACCCACAGCCCGAATCCGGAAGCACATTAGTCGCTGAAGGCGCATCGGCGTAGGATACAAAGACAACTACATCTTCTCCGGGACCGGAATGCCAAAGTCCCGGAGAAGGTAGATAAGGACATACTGATGAAAGCAATTGTCACCACAAAATACGGATCGCCGGATGGCCTGCAACTCCAGGAAGTTGACAAACCCATCCCTGCGGACAATGAGTTATTGGTAAAAGTACATGCAGCAACTGTCACCGCCGGTGATGTGATGCTGCGTAAGCTGACGTTTCCGCTCTCGATAATCATGAGAGTGATGGGTATCCCCCGAAAGAAAACACCGGGGCATGAATTTGCCGGTGAGATTGAAGCCGTTGGAAACAGCGTCATCCGCTTCAAAATAGGTGATCAGATATTTGGGACCACTACAGGGTTAAATGTCGGTACCAATGCTGAGTATGTTTGTCTACCTGAAGCATGGCCATCAGGGGTACTGGCGTTGAAACCGGCCAACATCACTTATGAGGAAGCGGCGGCCCTTCCTGTTGGCGGCATGACGGCCTTGTATCTTCTGAAGAAGGCTAATATCCAGAGCGGTCAGAAAGTTCTGATCGTGGGTGCATCCGGCAGTGTTGGGTCGTATGCGGTGCAGCTTGCAAAGCATTTCGGCGCAACCGTCACCGGGGTAAGCAGTACAGCAAACGTTGACATGGTGGCATCACTGGGTGCTGACAATGTCATTGATTACACCAAAGAGGACTTCACCCAGAATGGTCAAACCTACGATGTGATCTTTGATGCCGTGGGCAAAACGTCGCAATCACAATCTAAAAGCGCTCTTGCAGAAGGCGGAGCCTTTGTCTCTGTTCAATCTACAACAAAGGAATCAATGGAGAACCTGCTGTTACTCAAAGAACTCGCCGAGATCGGGGCGATAAAACCGGTTATCGATAGACGCTATACGCTGGAACAGGTTGCCGAGGCGCACCGGTATGTCGAGACAGGACGCAAGAGAGGAAATGTCGTCATCACTAAGTTGACTGGATGATGGCACAACTGTATTTAGAGAACAGCTGTTTAGTTGCCTGGTTTTAGGTTTCATATCTATAGACCTCAATTAACACACTCTTACCTTTTGCCTGGATGGTTTTTGGTTCGCTAGCCAGTACAGTGGCAGGGAAATATTCCTTAAGGGTGTCTGATACCAATAACTCGCCCGGTTCGGCGGCTGAAACCAGCCTGCTGGCTGTATTAACTGTATCTCCGATAATGTTGTAATTCCGCGTCTGCGACGATCCCATGATCCCTTCGACGACCTCTCCCAGGTGTAAACCGATTCCGACCGCGAGGCCGTGTTTTGCCAGACATACATTCATCTGCTGCTTCAGCTTGTTGGCTGCTTCCAAAGCCTGTTGAGGAGATACAAACCAGGTCATCACCTCATCGCCAATGAAATGGGGTTTTCGCCCACCACCAGAGAGGATGATCTGCTCTGCTTGATCATAAAACTGGTTTAGCATCTGGATCACTGCCTCAGGATCTTTATGCTCACTCCAGGAGGTGAAACCGCGAATATCCATAAAAAGGACAGCCCTCTGCACCCGACGTTGGCCCAACACAGAACGATCATCTAAAGACCTGGCAATGAGCTGAGGGTCGAGTGACCATTCAGAAAATTGCTTGAGATGCCGTGAAACATTTCTCAACAGGTCGGTATAGCGATAGATTTGGGCATCGCCCAGGCCAAGCAATACGCCAAATAGCAGCGATGCCAGCAAGATAAAAGTATGCCCGCTGCTGGATGCCCAGTAAGCGCGGAATGCCTCTCCGGAAAGTGTGGGCAGTTCTACACTGAGTTCCGAGAGGGTGTATAGAGCCGGGAAAAGCAGCACCCGCCACCAGGCAAGTATAACGATACAAAGGGCGCTCATTCTGGGAACAAGCTCTGTTAGAGCATAGAGGATCGCCAGGCCAATAGAGAATATCCAGTAAATCCAATGATAGGGGGTAGTAAGAAATTCCTTTGGCCCCTCCATGATCATGTCCAGCACTGTGTAAATGGTCACCCCGATTACATTACCTACGGCTCGCTGCCACCAGCGTATGGCTCGCATTCTTCCCAGATACCAGGCCTGTACTGCTGCGGATATAAAGATCAGGTAGTGAGCCGGGTCAGAGACATAGCTCACCAGCCCATCTGCCGTAATCGAACGGAGGGCATCAAATAAAGGAAACAAAGCCGCATTAGTCACAAATTCCCGTAGAATTCGGAACCGGGCATTTCCTTCAATACGTTCAATAATGGTCAGATCGTTCATTTTGTTATTCCTCGCTGTGTACCATCGGCCACCGGACAGAAACAGTTGTGCCCTCTCCGATGCCGGGACTGTCTATGGATAGGGTTCCCCCATAGAACTGCACAATGGATCGCACCAGGGAAAGCCCCAACCCCGACCCTGATATGGTGCGAGTGCGGGCCTTATCGGCACGGTAAAAACGTTTGAACAGGTGGGGGAGATCGCCGGGGGCAATCCCCTGGCCGGTGTCACTTACCTGCGACTCGACATAAGAGTCCTTGATACGAATCGACCAGGTTATGGTGCTGCCATCTGGAGAATATTTGATGGCATTATCTAAAAGATTGTTGAATACGACCCGCAGATGACTCAAGCTGGCTTGCACTACCGCCGGTAGATCATCGGATGTATCGAGGATCAAAGTAATATCCTTTTGGGCCGCCCGGTCTGACAGATCTTTAAGGAGACTCCGGGCAAAGCGCACCATATTGATCTGTTCCCGTCCCAGTTCGGCCCGATGGGCATCCAGCCGCGAGAGTAAAATCAGGTCATCCACCAGGCTGCCTAACCGTCTGACCTCGCTGTCAATCTCCTGAATATACTGGCTGTGGGTAGCATCATCGAGAGAACCGGAAAGCAGCGCTTCACTGCGAATGCGGATAGTCGTCAGGGGGGTGCGGAGTTCGTGGGCGGCATTACTGGCAAATGCTTTTTGCTCCTCAAGCATGGCTTCCACCTGGACGGCCATGTGATTAAATGCCTGTGCCAACTGCCCGATTTCATCATGGCGTTTATCCGGCAGACGCAGCGCAAAATCACCTTCTGACACGCGCAGAGCTGAACTTCGCAGCTGCTCAATCGGGTGAGTCAGGGAAGAAGATAAAATGATACTGGCGAGCAGGACAAGCAGCGTCAACCCCAGCCCGCCTAAGCCCAGGGCCAGCCAACGCTGGCGAACGGCTGCCTCAACCCCGGCTGCCGGGACTGCGATCTGGGCTACCGATAAAACCTGTCCATCATGGAGAATCGGGGCAGCAGCGAATACCGTCATGTCCCCCACATCGTTGAGGCGTGTATCATGGAGCGTACGGCTGTCCAGGGCAGCGACTACTTCAGGATAGGACCGAAAATCTCCTGTTGGCACTACCCCTTGACTGTTTGCCCAGGCCCGACCACTTAAATCGATCAGGGTGATCTCCGTGCCGATCTGTTCTCCATAAGTGGCGAGCAAGTTTTCAACACCGGACTGGCGCTGTTCGCCCTCCATAAACTCTTCAATTGGATCCCCAAGCCCATGAGCTACCAGGGTGACCTGATCCTCGATATTGCGGTCGAAGTCTTCGTGAGAGGCTGTCTCAATTTCGCGTCCGGCCAGCAGCGCCAGACCGGCAAAGCCGCCAACGATCAGGATGGCATATACCAGCATGATCCGAGTTCGCAGACTGAACATTTTAAAGATCCTCTTGGTGAATCGAGAAGCGGTAACCAACACCCCGCACCGTCTGGATGTAGCGAGGGCTGCTTGGGTCATCCTCGATTTTTTCCCTGAGCCAACGGATATGGACATCCAATGTTCGTGTATCGCCTAACCAGTCAGTTCCCCAAATCTCGTCAAAGAGTTCAGCGCGGCTGACGGCTTCACCGGATCGGGCGGCCAGGAGACTCAGAAGTTCAAATTCTTTGTACCGTAAATACAGTTCCTGACCGTCTTTATAAACCTGTCGTTTCTTTAGATCGATGGACAGGCTGCCGACCAACAGAACATCATCGGGCTGATGGCGGGCCGAGTCAAGATCAACCCGGCGCAGCAAGGCCCGGATTCGGGCAATAAGTTCCCTGGTGCTGAAGGGCTTGATCAGGTAATCATCCGCCCCAAGCTCTAAACCCAGGATGCGGTCTATTTCGTCGCCAAGTGCAGTGAGCATCAGGATTGGCACCACGCTGACCGCCCGCAGTTCCTTGCATACTTGCCAGCCATCCATCCCCGGCATCATCACATCCAGCACAACCAGATCAACGGATGGGTCGGCAGCAATCTCAAGGCCGGTCAGCCCATCGTGGGCGACTTTCACAGCATAGCCCGCTGCTTCAAGTGCCCGTGCGATAGGACCGGTGATCATCGGGTCATCATCTACTAGTAATACGGTATCCATGACTTTTTTCCTATCAGTGATTGAACTTCATTGTCGCATGTCCTGGTAATAAAAATCAACGCGGCCATGTCAATTTAAGGAGGATTTAAGGTTGTTTAGGGCAAATTTAACCATAGGACGATATAAAAAGATTACTATCCTATCATATCAAAACAGGAGGTATAGGTAATTATGAATCGCAAACAAGGAATTTTAGCAGCAGGTTCGTTAACCACTTTAGTTTTAGTAACCATGATCGCTTTGGGCCAGGGCGGCCCTTTCTTTAGTAAGCCCGCCGCAACCGTCACCCAGAGTCCGGCAGTGGTGCAGGACAATCCGGTGACAGCCGATCCGGTTAACACTGAAGTGCAGACTCAGATTGAGGAAGCCAACCAGGTCATTGCCGAACTTGAGGCATCCCTGGAAATCATGAAGCAGCGGGAAGAAGCCTACCGCGCCCAACTGGATACCCAGCCGGATCAGATGACGGCAAATGAATATCAGGCTCAAATTGAAGAGGCCAGCCAAACCATTGCCCAACTTGAAGCCCTGTTACAAACCATGCAGTCGCGGGAAGATCAATATCAGACGCAAATTGAAGCAGCTAACCAAACCATTTTACAGTTACAGGCTCAACAGCAGGCAATAGCCACTCAGCAAGCAGTTGTTCAGCCGCCTTCCGCACCTCAACGCGAACATGAAGAACACGAAGAATATGAAGAGCATGAGGAATATGACGATGACTAACGGTAAATCCAAACCAGCATTTACCGGCTTAAAGGTATCGCTCATTACTGGAAGCCTGATTGCATCATTCATCGGCGCACGGCTGATCGCGTTGAAAGATGGGACGGTATACACACCAGAAGTACTGGTTGAACCGGCGGTCGTTGACCGGCCAGGGGGAAACTCACCAGGAGCATATCCTACGATTTATGCACCCGATGTGACAGTACCGCAAGATTTGCCGCCGATTGAGAATAATGGATCATCCAATCCCCCACCGCCAGATCAAACAAGCACAGGCGGGGGCGGCCAGTCGGCTTCCGTTTTGCCCCCTGTCCCAACTGCCGTTTACGTAGAACCAGCGCCTATGCCGGTTCAACCGGTCACGAGTTCATCGTCCTCAAGGTAGGGTCACTGTGGATATACCGGTAACGTGGGAAACATACCAGTTCCGTGCGATGGGCAGCCAGATTAGCCTCTGGCTGGAAGCTGATGCTAAAGAAGCCGCCGCCGCATTCCGTGAAGTAGAGAAGCTGTTCTCCGAAGTTGAAGGCGCACTCAGCCGCTTTGATCCTTCGAGCGAACTGTCACAGGTTAACCGGCAGTCCGGCCAGCAGATACAGCCATCACAACTGCTGTGGGATGTGCTGGTTCGGGCCCTGGAAATGGCAGAAGAAACCGGCGGCTTGTTTGACCCAACGGTGATCGATGCAATAGAAGCCGCCGGTTATACCCGTGATTTTCAGGAAATCGTAGCGGGCCATATGGCCGAGGATAAACCACCAGCAGCACCCGTGTCAGGAGGACACTGGGAAGACATCACACTGGATTGGGATAACCACCGGTTCTGGCTGCCTCCTGGGCTGCGCCTTGACCTGGGAGGCATTGCAAAGGGTTATACCGCTCAACAGGCGGCTGAAGTTCTAAGCCTGCGGGGTGCGGCCCTGGTCAATGCGGGCGGGGACGTGGTCGCCGGTCCGGCACCCGGAAACCAACCCGGCTGGCCGGTATCCGTTTCTACTCCCTATATGCCCGGCGAAGAGCCAAGAGATCTGTTGGTGGTATGGCTGGCTGACACAACACTGGCAACCTCCGGCGTGGATTATCGGAAATGGACATGGCATAACCAACCCGCTCACCACATCATCGATCCACGTTTCCGCCGCCCTGCTGAAACAGATATCCTGACGGCCAGCATCCTGGATAACGACACCTGCCGGGCCGAAGCCTGGGCTACATCCGCTTTGATTATGGGAGCAGAGACCGGGATCAGGCGGCTCAACGATCAGGGGATAGCCGGTGTGCTTGTCGATCAGAATCAACATATGAGCGTCACCGACCCTATGCAAGAAAAGATCGTGTGGAGCGTTCAGAGCTACTAACAACAAACATAGATGGGATTACTAGAGATGGAAGCAAGAAGATCAAGAGATTTACCGGTTTTTGCAGTTGTATTCTGGAGCGTGATAGCAGCAGCTGCCTGGTTTTTACTTTCTTTTACAGCTGTCGGTGGCGTGTTTACCTTATTGTTGGCTGACATAAAGATGGGGCTGGCGCAGGTTGCACCGAAAGCAGCCTGGCATCTGTCCCGCTCAACTGCTGTGGTGGCTTATCTTTTATTGACTGGCTCGGTAGCGTGGGGATTAGTAGTCAGCACCAAGATTGCCAAAGATATCACCCCGGCCCCGCTGTCTCTAGCCATGCACAATATCATGTCCTGGTTGGCGTTCGGTTTAGCCGGGATTCATGCCCTGCTTTTGCTGTTTGACAGCTATTTCACCTATACCCTGTCCGACCTGCTCCTTCCTTTTACCGGCCCTTATCGACCTTTCTGGGTAGGGCTTGGGGTTATCGGATTGTATGTAGTCGGGCTCGCTTCGGTCAGTTTTTCCTGGCGGAACTGGTTAGGGCAAAAAGGCTGGCGGATCATCCACCACCTGACTTTTCCGGCCTATGTCCTGATCACCTTACATGGCCTGATGGCCGGAACCGACGGCTCAGAAGCAGGGATGAGAGTTATGTTTACCGGCAGCGTATTGTTGGTACTGTTCCTCATCAACTATCGTTTAATAGCTGCACAAAGGCAGCGACGCGCTCAGCCTTCGCCGTAACCCGGTGTTTGAGATTCACCGATATAGGAGCCTAAGGGATGGTCACTGGTTATCATCCCGTCCCACCCAGCCCATCAATGGGTGGGTAGGTTCCCATATCTTCGAATATCATTACTTACTTCTAAAAGCGAGAATGCCGGAGATTGCGCATTCTCGCCGTGAATGTCTTGTTTCCTATCTCCGCAAACAATAGGCATATTTGCGTGCATTCGCTTATCCGAAAGTTGGTATGATTACCTATATCAGCTTGAAAGGAAAGAGGAGAGATATGCTTATGCTAAAGAAACCTATCTTGTGGGTAGTAGTGGCTGTCGCTATGCTGCTTGGTGTTGCGTGCGGCAGTACCGCTGCCCCTACTGCTGAACCTGCACCGGCTGAAGCAGAGCCGACTCAGGAAGAGGTGGTCAACCCGCCACCAGAAACTGCCGAGGAGCCGCCGGTGGTTACCGAGGAAGCCGAAGAGCCAACACAGCCGGAAATTGACACCGCTAATGTTGAAGTACTGCATCGTGATAACCCGGCTCCCCCTAGTTCGTTTGTCGCCGACTCGCCGGAGTGGGTCGCAGCGACGGGGCGTCCCCAACTCATTGAATTCTTCGCCTATTGGTGAGGGACCTGCAACGCCTTGAAACCCGTCGTGCACGGGTTAGAAGCTGAGTACTGGGGCCAGGTTGATTTCCTCTATTTTGACCGCGATGATCCCGCCAACAGTTCCGTAATGGATCAATATAATTTCCGCGTCCAGCCGCAGTTTGTTTTGATCGATGCCCAGGGCAATGTTCTCAATGAATGGGTTGGTTATATTTCCGAAGATGATCTCCGCCCTGCCTTAGATGCAGCCCTTACAGATGGGTGATTTCTCTCTATCTACTTTGAAGCCTCACCCGCCATCTGACATATAAACCCAGCAGACACTCTGGCTCACTCCGATAGGAGATGGGCCAGTTCGTTTTACCCACACGGTGTGGGTAATTTATTTGCCTCCATACTCCCTCCATACTTTAGTCTGGTGACGGTCCTCCCATCGTTGTATATGATGCGCTTAAGACACATATACAGGAGAACACTATGTTGAAATTGCAGATGGGTACATATCCGGCCCTGGAACAACCTGCCCGGCAGAAGAATGGCAATCTGATCATGCTGGAGAATCTGGTAAAGGTTTACCGGACTCCTGCGGGGGATTTCCCTGCCTTGAAGTCGATTAATCTGGGGGTAGGACGAGGGGAATTTGTCGCGGTGGTTGGCAAGTCTGGCAGTGGGAAGACCACCATGATCAATATGCTCACCGGTATTGATCGCCCCACCTCCGGTGATATTGTCGTTGATGGCGTGTCGATCCACAGCCTTAACGAAAGCGATATGTCCAAGTGGCGCGGGCGCAATCTGGGCGTAGTGTTTCAGTTCTTCCAACTGCTGCCCACCCTGACCCTGATCGAGAATGTAACCCTGCCAATGGATCTATGCAGCACCTACCCGCTCCGGGAACAACAGAGCCGGGCAATGCACCTCCTGGAACTGGTCGATATTGCTGAAAACGCCAACAAGCTGCCTTCAGAGATTTCCGGCGGGCAGCAGCAGCGGGCAGCCATTGCGCGTGCACTCGCCAACGATCCACCAATCATCGCCGCCGACGAGCCCACCGGCAATCTGGACTGGAAAACCGCCGATGCCATCATCCGGCTGTTTCAAGAACTGGTCGATCAGGGCAAAACGATCCTGATGGTCACCCACGACAACGACCTTGCCGCGAGATCAACGCGCATTGTCGAACTGGCTGACGGCGAAATTATCAGGAGCTAATCATGCCTATCCCAACCCGCTGGATCAAAGTTTTTAAAGATATCTGGAGTAACAAAACCCGCACGATCCTGGTGATCCTGTCGATTGCTGTCGGCATCTTTGCTATCGGTATGACGACCAACGGCGCGAGGATCATTCAGCGCGATATGAATGTACCCTTTAAGGCTACCAATCCATCCAGCACGCGGTTGTTTGTCACGCCATTCGATAAGGATCTGGCCCCGGCGGTGGAGTCTATGCGGGAGATTGCCGAGGCAGAAGCACGCCGGGTGGAGACATTCGATATACAAATGAGCAATGGTGAATGGCTGGAAACTACCACTTATGCCATGCCGGACTATGACAACATCCGCATTAATCAATTTACGGTGGAGTCCGGGGCATCCAGCCCTGGAACCAGGGGTATTCTACTGGAGCGGCAGACCGCCGAATTAATCGGTGTTTCGGTTGGCGATGTGGTGATGGTCAAGATGCCCGGTGTAGAGCGTCATTACGATTTAACGGTAACGGGCTTAATCCATGATATGCACGTCATGCCCCCCTGGTTTTATAACCAGGGCACAGCTTATGTTTCGATGGGCACGCTTCAACGAATGGACCTGGGTGAGTATTATAACAGCCTGGAAATTATCGTCAGCGAAAACCGCAAGAGTAAACAGCACATTATCCAGGTTGCAGCCCTGGCGCGGGATCGGGTCATTGAACCGGCTGGGTACCAGCTTATCTCAATCGAACCATTCTTAGGCGTGGCCGATCCGGGCGATCATCCTGCTACGGGTGATATCGGGGGAATGCTGCTGATCGTTAATGTGATCGGGGTGATGTGCATTTTCCTAACAGTGGGGTTGGTGATCAATACCATCTCCGCGTTGGTCGTCCGGCAGGTGCAGCAGATCGGGATTATCCGCTCAATCGGCGGGCAGCGGCGGCAAATCATGTGGATGTATATCAGTAATGTTGTCCTGTTAAGCCTGTGTTCGCTGGTGATTGCTGTTCCGCTGGGCGTCATAGGAGCGGGTGCACTATGCAGGATGGTCGGGGATTTAATGAACTTCGATATCACGCAGGCTGATTTGCCGCTCTCGATTTTGCTCCTACAGGTATTTGTTGGACTGGTGGTTCCGCTGGGGGCGGCGCTGTTCCCTATTATGGCCGGTACAAAGATCACCGTCTACGATGCGATCTACCAGTCCGGGCTGATCAGCCGTCTCAAAATAGGGTTTGTGGAAAGATTGATTAAAAGGCTGCGTGGGCTGAGCACCACGTTGACATTGTCGATCCGTAATACGTTCCGGCAAAAAGTGCGGCTGGCTTTTACACTCGGCACGCTGACACTGGCCGGGGCGACCTTTATGGCTGCGATCAGTACCTATACATCTCTGACTGCGAAGTTAGAGTCGATCAAACCCTACTTTTTATATGATGCCGTTATCGACTTGCCCGGCAGTGTAAACCGCTATACAGCAGAACGCGAAGCACTCAGGTTGGACGATGTGAGCATCGCAGAAGGGTGGTATGCCGCATCAGCGACCTTTGTTTATCCCGATCAGACGGAATCCGAGGGTGTAGAAGTAATGGCTGTCCCCTATGATCCGGTCACCATGGAACCAGAATTGATCGCGGGTAGGTGGTTTGAAGAGGGTGATGACAACGTGATTGTCGTCAATGCTGACACCCTGGATAGAGTCTCCGGTATTGGTGTAGGAAGCGAGGTCACGCTCAAGATCAATGATATTGACCGGAACTACCGGGTTGTGGGGATTGTTTCCCGGCATCTTTTCAATGCCCGGATTTACATCCCTTATTCGTTCTTTTCCAAAACCTATAGTGTGAACAACGGGGTGAATACCATCCGTGTCAGGTCTCAGCCGGATTCGTTTGGGAATGAGGCGTTCCAGAATATGCTGGCATCACAGTTAGAGCAGCGGTTTAAAAATGCGAATCTGGGGGACGGGACCAGTGACACACAAATCCGTGTTCTTAATTCGAGCGAGAGCGGGGTTCAGGTTATCTTTGCCGTTTTGATGATCCTGTCGGTGCTGCTGGCCGCTGTCGGTGGGTTGGGATTGATGGGAACTATGAGCCTGAATGTATTGGAGCGTACCCGCGAGATCGGGGTGCTGCGGGCGGTCGGTGCGTCGAATGGGTCGGTGCGCAAGCTGGTATTGATCGAAGGGTTATTTGTCGGGGTGATGAGCTGGCTACTGGGTACGGTTATGGCCTTCCCCTTTGGAATCGGACTGGCTAACGCGGTCAGCCTTGCTATCATGCAAACCACGTTGGCGTTCAAATTCTCGACACCCAGTATGGCGATCTGGATGGTGCTGGTGCTGTTGATCGCAACACTGGCGAGCCTGATCCCGGCCCACAATGCATCCCAATTAACCGTCCGCGAGGTGCTGGCCTATGAGTAGGTAGGATCACGCCGTGCTGCTGCTGCCCCTGATGCTCCATGCTGGCTAGTATGGAGCATCTCTGGCCTTTTGAATGAGGTCTGCCAGTTCTGCTGTGTAAATCACTGCGCCCTCAACCGTCAGGTGATCGACACTTAGCAAGCCTGATAATGGGCGAACTGATCCTCATGCACGCCAGGATTAAGCCAAGTCTCCAATCCCACCAACAATAGAAGATGTAGCTTGTAACGGTACAAAACTGCAGCCGCTGCCTGAGCATCTGTCAAAAACGAGCCTCATTGATTCTCTACAGTTCGCGCTGTGGACAGAAGTTTCTACCCCTGCTAAAATCATCGCCGTTGCCTTGAGGATGCGTTACGCAAGGCAACATTGTTAACTTATTTAAACGAGGACGCCATAAAGGCATGACACACGCATTAATTACCGGCGGGGCAGGCTTCATCGGCAGTCACTTATCCGAAGCTCTTCTTGCAAAAGGGCACCAGGTTACGGTTATCGATGATCTCTCGACCGGTCACTTCAGGAATATCAAGCCCCTTACCGGCAACCCAAACTTCAAATTCGCGATTGAAACAATCACAAATGCAGCCGTGATGGATCGGCTCGTTAGCGAATGCGATATTGTCTATCATCTCGCCGCAGCAGTCGGCGTTGACCTGATCGTCAGCAGCCCGATCCGCGTGATCGAAACCAACGTTCGGGGTACAGATATTGTGATGCAAACCGCCCGCCGCTATCGAAAGCAGGTGATGATTGCTTCTACATCAGAGATTTATGGCAAAAGCAACCACACGCCATTTACCGAGGATGATGATCGCATTCTAGGGTCAACCACCAAAAGCCGGTGGAGTTATTCGACCAGTAAAGCTTTGGATGAATTCCTGGCATTGGCTTATCACAAAGAGACCGACCTGCCGGTGGTGATCTTCCGCCTGTTTAACACGGTGGGGCCACGCCAGCAAGGGCGCTACGGAATGGTTATCCCACGTTTCATTCAATGGGCATTAGCCGAACAGCCGATTCAGGTCTATGGCAACGGGCAGCAAACTCGGTGTTTCGCCAATGTTAGCGATGTAGTAGCGGCTATCATTGCCCTGGCTGAATGTGAAGAGGCCGTGGGTGAAGTCTTCAATATTGGCACACACGAAGAGATAACGATCCTGGAACTGGCCCAAAAGGTCAAGGAAAAAACCAACAGCAGCTCCGAGATCGTGATGATTCCTTATAACGAAGCCTACGAAACCGGCTTCGAAGATATGCAGCGCCGTGTGCCAGATACCCAAAAAATCAACCGGACAATAGGCTGGGAACCTCGCAAAAATTTAGATATGACGCTTGACGAGGTCATTGCCTATTTCCGTCAGAAAGAGGATTGAGTTGTCCATTAAAACCGAATTACTTGACAAGATTGAGCGGCGGGAAGCCGTTATCAGCGTGATTGGCCTGGGCTATGTCGGGCTGCCCCTGGTGATCGAGTTTGCCAAAGAAGGCTACCGGATTGTTGGCGTTGATGTCAGCGAGGAGAAGGTTCAACTGCTAAACCAGGGAATCAGCTATATCCCGGATGTGCCCACCGAGGAACTCGCCGAATTAGTCAATAAGGGCCTGATCTCGGCAACGACCGATTACAGCGCCCTGACCGATGTTGACGTGATCAGCATTTGCGTGCCGACTCCACTCCGTAAGACCAAAGACCCCGATATGAGCTACATTATCAGCGCAGCGGATGAAATTGCGCGGTACAGCCATAAGGGTCTGCTGATTGTATTGGAAAGCACCACCTACCCTGGGACAACCGACGAGCTGATCGTACCGCGCCTGGCCCACAACGGCTTTGAGGTTGGCGAAGACGTGTTTATCTGTTTCTCGCCGGAGCGGATCGATCCGGGCAATCCGACCTATGGCGTGCGGAATACCCCCAAGATCATGGGCGGTTACACTCCCAACTGTGTTGAAGTCGCTGTTGCCCTGTACAGTAAAGCGATTGATCATGTTGTGCCTGTTTCATCAACGCGGGCGGCTGAGATGGTCAAGCTGCTGGAGAACACCTTCCGCTCGGTGAATATCGGGCTGGTTAACGAGATGGCCGTGATGTGTGACAAGCTCGACGTTAACGTCTGGGAAGTGATCGACGCTGCTGCCACCAAGCCATTTGGTTTTATGACCTTCTACCCCGGCCCCGGCCTGGGCGGGCACTGCATCCCGATTGACCCGCTCTACCTCAGTTGGAAGCTCAAGGCACTGAATTACAATGCCCGCTTCATTGAATTGGCTTCTGAGATCAACAGCAACATGCCCCTGTATGTGATTGACAAGGTCGTTGACCTGTTGAACGAACAGCAAAAGGCGGTCAACGGTTCATCTGTCCTGGTGCTGGGTGTTGCCTATAAGCGCGATATTGACGATCTGCGGGAAAGCCCGGCACTGGACGTGATCCGCTTATTGGAAGAGCGCGGTGCAGCGGTCACCTACCACGATCCCTACGTCGCCGATCTGGGGCACGAAGGCATCGAACTGCAATCGATTGAACTGACCACCGAGGCAATGAAGACCGCCGACTGCGTGGTGATCGTCACCGATCACAGCTGCTTTGACTGGCAGGTGATCGCCGATAATGCCCGTGCGATTGTGGACTGTCGCAACGCACTCAAGGATATTGAATCGCCCAAAGCCAGAGTTTTACGGCTCTAAACAGGGTGCCTGATGCGGCTGTGTGTCATTGCCGGGACGTTCCACCCGGAACCGGGCGGGCCGCCAACTTATCTTTACCATCTCTTGCCCGCGCTCTTAGAGCGCGGGCTTGAAGTCTCCGTTATCACCTATGGTGAGACTCACGATCCATCCGCCTATCCCTACCCCGTCACCCGGCTAACCCGGCAGGTATCGATCCCCCGGCGTTTGCTATCCTTCATTCGAGAGGTATTCAGGCAAGGGCGGCAAGCTGATTTACTGTTTGTCAGCGATTACGGCTTTCCGGCGGCGGTCGCCAACCTGTTTCTGCGTAAACCAATGGTGATGAAGATCGTGTCTGACTTTGCCTGGGAATTCTGTTCGCGGCATGGCTGGACAGATTTGCAGGTGCTCGATTTTCAAACGGCGCAGCATCCGCTCCGGGTGCGGTTGGTGCGGGCCATCGAACGTTGGTACGCGCGTCAAGCCGATCAGGTGATTGTGCCGAGCCAGCACGTTGGGCGGTTGGTGCGCGGTTGGGGTGTTGCCCCGCAGAAACTCCAGGTGATCTACAATGCGCTGCCCCACGATCTAAGCTTGACTCCACCTAAAGATCAGGCCCGGCAAGAATTAGGCTGGCCGTCTGATGTGCCGATCCTGGTCACGGTTGGGCGGGTGGCGGAAGTCAAGCGGATAGACATACAACTACACGCTATGGCGAAGTTAAGCCAGGGCCACCTGTATATCATCGGGGATGGACCGGAGCGTTCCGAATATGAACAGCTTGCCGGTCAACTGAGCCTTGCCGACCGGGTGACCTTCACCGGGGCGTGGTCACATGATCGGGCTTGGCTGGCGATCAGGGCGGCTGACGTGTTCATGTTGAGCAGCCGCACCGAAGGCTTATCCCATGTGCTGCTGGAAGCAATGCAGCTTGGCACGCCGCGAATCGCCAGCGATGTCGGCGGCAACCCCGAACTGATCACCGATCAGGTGGACGGATTATTAACCCCTTATGAGGATGTCGAAGCATTGACTTCAGCATTACAAGACCTGATCAATCACCCAGACCGGCGGCAGGAACTAGCCCGGAACGCCCTGAACCGGGCCGAGGAATTTTCGTGGGAGACGCTGGTCAATCAGACCGAGGCCCTACTGCGAGAGGTAACCAATGCCTGATAAACTACCGGAGGCTGGATCACTGCATGTTTTGATGATCGGCCTGGGTGACGAAGTGCTGACCGGTTGGGGCGATGCCCGCGAGCGTCACCTGGAATATGCCGAGCGGATCGCCCATTTGCACCTGATCGGTTATTCGCCGCGATCACGGAATCTGCAAACTACCGCGCTCAGTGAACATCTGATAGTCTACCCGACTCGATCCGCTACCCGACCCCACTTCCTGTGGGATGCCTACCGGATCGGCGCGCAGATTATCCGCCAGCAGCCTATCGACCTGATCACCACCCAAGACCCATTTGCGACCGGCCTTCCGGGATTGTGGCTCAAGCGGCGGTTTGGCGTTCCGCTCGATCTACAGAACCACAGCGATTTTTTCGATAACCGGCATTGGATCGCCGAAAAACGGCTGCGCAACGGCTTTTTCAACTGGATCGGCAAGCAGGTGCTCAAACAGGGGGATACTCACCGGGTGCTCAACCAGGTTGAGAAAGCTAAATACGTCGCGATGGGCATCCCGGCAGAGCGGGTGGTGGTGCTGTCAACGCCGGTCAGGTTGGAGCGGTTTCAGCCGGAATCGCCCCCCGGCGAACAAGGCGATCTGCGGGCGCGCTTAAATATACCCAAAGACGCGCCGGTATTGTTATGGAGTGGTAGGCCGGTCTGGTTCAAGCGGGTGCCGGTGTTGGTGGAGGCTTTTGCCAGAGTTCGCACCGGTCATCCCGATGCACACCTGGTGCTGGTGGGCGATTTCAGCGCCTCGTCGGAAGTGCCGGAACTGGTCAACCAGCGTGGTCTGCAAGATGCCGTTCACTTTGCCGGGAAGGTTGATCACAGCCAGCTTCCGGCCTATTACCGGCTGTGTACGATCTATGTCCACTCGTCGATCTACGAAGGGTTGGGCAAGGTGATGATCGAAGCGGCCTCGTGCGGGAAGCCGGTGATCAGCACCCGGACAGCAGGTGCACAGGAGATCGTGATCGATGGCGAAACCGGCTTACTATGTGAGCCTGAAGACTCCGGCGATATGGCCGAGAAAATCATCAGCCTACTCGATCAGCCTGACCGGGTACAAGCGATGGGGGCAGCCGGTCGAGCCGCCGCCGCAGAGAAGTTTGACCACACCCGCAACCTGGATGCTGTCGTCGAGACCTGGCAGCGGACGGTTGCTTTTGCCAGGGGGGATGCGTAATGCACGTCCTGATGCTAACTCGCCGGGTCGATCAGGCCGATTGGCTGGCGGGGTTCACCCACACCTGGATCGAGCGGCTGGCCCGGCAAGTCGATTTTGTAGACGTGATCTGCCTTGAACTTGGCACTTACGATCTGCCTGAAAATGTCCGGGTGCAGTCGATGGGCAAGGAGCGGGGATACGGTCGGCTGCGCGAACTGTGGGAATTCCGGCGGGCGATTAAATCAATTGTCCGGGATGTGGATGTGATCTTCGGGCATATGATCCCCCGGTATACATTGGTCGCTGCGCCCTGGGCAATCATGCATCGAATCCCCATTGTGCAATGGTACACCCATCGACAGGTGACCGTTGAACTGCGATTAGTCCATGCGCTGGCAAATACCATTGTCACGGCCTCACCAGAGAGTTTCAGCCTGTCCAGCGATAAGGTGATCGTATTGGGGCATGGGATTGACATGGAGCGGTTTGCCCCCTCCCCCGACAGATCGACCGGGGAGCGATTGATCCTCGCCGTTGGACGCTTATCGCCGATTAAGCATTACGAGGTGCTGATCAAAGCATTTGGCCGTCTCGTCGAGCGGCCCGGATATGAGGATGTGCGGGTCGCCATTGCGGGCGGGCTGACTCCCAATCACGGGCAGGACTATGCCGATCAACTCCGCGCTTTAGCCGGTGAGTGTGGGGTGGGTGATCGGGTTGATTTCATGGGGCCGGTTCCTTACCGGGAGATTCATGAGCTTTTCCAGCAGGCGGCATTAACCATTAATCTGTGCCCGACCGGTGGCGCGGATAAAGCCGTGTTAGAGAGTATGGCAACTGGTATACCGTCTTTAGTGCATAATCAGACCTTTCTCCCCCTGCTGGCCGAAGATTCACAATGCCTGTGGTGCGAATCGCTCGATCCTGACCGGGTTGGGGATCAACTTGCCGAGATGCTTTCCCAACCAGCAGAAGAACGCGAGGCACTTGGCCTGCGGCTCCGGGAGCGCGTCCGGGCGGATTATGACCTGGATGGGTTGATCAACCGGTTGGTAGCTGTGTTTGAGGGGGCTTTGCGATGAGCCTCCCACGTGTGTGTTATTTTGGGGCGTTCGATCCGGCCTATCCGCGCAACCTGATCTTGCGGCGAGGGCTGGCGTCTCAGGGGGTTGAGGTCGTGATGTGTAATGCATCCAGGAAGCTCAATACGCGGGGGCGAATGCAATCTCTGACGGAGCAGTTCCCGACAATTGCCGATCAGTGTGACGTGATTCTGCTGGCGGAGTTCGGACAGTCACTCGCGCCGTTGGCCTGGAGGTTGGCCCGCCGCTATAAAAAGCGGCTGGTCATGGATGCCTTCACCCCGCTTTACGACTCGGCGGTCTACGACCGGATGGTGGCAAAACCCCGTTCGGCGGCGGCACTGCGTTACTGGCTGCTCGATTGGCTGTCGCTGCGGCTGGCCGATCAGGTGTTGACCGATACCGCCCAGCACCGCGATTACTATGCCCATGCCTTTGGCCTCCGGTCAAATAAAATCAGCGTGATTCCGGTTGGCGCTTCTCAAGAGTGGTTCGATACCCCTCCTGAGAAGCGTGATGATCAGGGGGTGCTGGTGTCGTTTTTCGGGTCGTATATTCCCCTGCACGGGATCGATACGATTTTGCGAGCCGCCGCCGAGTTGAAAGGGCGGGAGGATATTCGCTTTGAGTTGATCGGGCGTGGGCAGACTTACGAATCAATGCAGCAGTTAGCATCGGAGCTTGGCCTGCCTAACGTGACATTCTGCGATCCGGTGTCATCGGAAGAACTCCCATCAATGGTGGCGCGGGCTGATATCTGCCTGGGTATCTTTGGCCTGACCGACAAAGCATCGCGGGTCGTGCCGAATAAAGTTTATGAGAATCTGGCGCTCGGAAAGCCGGTGATTACGGCGGAGACTCCCGCCATCGCTGAGGCTTTCACGTCGGGGGAGCATCTATTAACCGTCCCACCGGGTGATCATCAAGCACTGACTCAGACGATTTTGACGTTAGCGGACGATCCCGATCAACGTCAACAACTTGCCCAGGCGGGTCGCGCCCGGATGGAATCTTCCTTCGGTGAAGCGGCCTTAGGTCGCCTATTATTGGACACGATCTCATGAAGTTGATCTACACCGCTAACGCCCGCATCCCCAGCGAAAAAGCGCATCCCTACCAGATTATGCAGATGTGCGAGGCATTCGCAGCACACGGGCATGAGGTTACCCTGCTATATGCCAATCGCCGCAACCCGCTGCATACGGATGACGTTTGGGGCTATTATGGAATCCCGCGTGTGTTTAGTGCCGAGCGGTTGCCCTGCATCGATCTGTATCCGTTGGCGGAGCGGCTGCCGCGTCGATTGGCGCTGATCTGGACGCGCTTTGCGGCCTTGTTAGCTACCCTGACTTACACCATCGCGTTGATGTTCCGGGTGGCACGTGAGCGCGAGGCTGTGGTCTATTCTCGTGATCCGCTGTCGCTGGCGTGGATGGTGGCATTGTGGCCTCGCCGGGCGCGGCGATTGTTCTTCGAAGCGCATACCTACCCGGCGACCGGGGCCGGACTGCGATTGCGTCGCTACCTT
>JBNKDD010000047.1:0-26918 GCA_050288085.1 Anaerolineae bacterium | reverse complement strand
CGCGCCGCCAGCCGCTCTAACCAGATGAACAGCCGGGTTTTGGCCGGGCCGAAATAACCTTTAAACACGTGCCCATGAAAGGTATGCACCACCACCGGGACACCGGTCAGCCAGGCGGCTAATCGCCCCAGGAACCCGGCTTTAGCGGTGTGTGTATGGACGATATGAGGTCGCTCTTGCCGGATCAACCGGATCAGGGTCGCCAGGGTTTTCAGATCATCAAACGCCGAGATCTCCCGGTGCATCGTGGGGATAATCACCGGCTCGATGCCCAGTTCGTGAACCAGATAGGCCATGTCCCCTTCGGTTTCCTCGACCACGCCTGCCACCAGCGTGCTGGAGAACTGGTCATCGTTGAGGCCAACCGTCAGCAGCGAGACATGAATCGCCGGGCCTCCCACATTTAGCCGGGCGATTAGACGCATCACCCGGATCGGGCCGGATATAGATTTCATGACTGGTGCTTGCGATACCACTCCACAGTTGGATGGAGGCCGTCGAGCAGCGTGGTGCGCGGCTCATAGTCCATCGCCTGGCGAGCTTTGGTGATATCTGAGTGTGAGAACTTGATATCGCCAGGGCGCGGATCGGTGTAGTTCGCTTTGACCTCCGTGCCGATAATCTCCTGGAGCATGTCCAGCAGCGTGTTCAATGAGGTTTGCCCACCTGCCGCCAGGTTAAAGACCTGCCCGGCGACTTTCTCTGCCGGGACGGTAGCCGCCAGCATATTCCCCAACACCACGTTGCCGACGTAGGTAAAGTCGCGGGTCTGCTCCCCATCGCCAAAGATGGTCGGTGATTCGCCTTTCAGGATGGCAGAGATAAACAGGGGGATCACAGCCGCATACATGCTCTTCGGATCCTGACGCGGGCCAAACACGTTGAAGTAACGCAGGGCGACGGTTTCTAACCCGTAGCAGACATAAAACGCCTGGCAGTATTTTTCAGCCGCCAGTTTAGCTACACCGTAAGGCGAAATGGGCCGGGCCTGCATCGTTTCAACTTTTGGCTTTTCTGGATCCTGATCGCCGTAAATCGATGAGGAGGAGGCAAAGACCACCCGGCGCACCCCCGCATCACGCGCTGCAACCAGCACGTGCAGAGTCCCGTTCACGTTGGCTTCATTCGAACCCAGCGGATCCTCAACCGATTTGGGGACGGATGGCACAGCGGCATGATGCAGCACAACTTCCATGTCCTGCACCGCCCGGCGCACATCGTCCAGGTTGGTCAGATCGCCCTCGACCAGATCGATCTGGTCGTTAAAATCCTTCAGATTTTCGCGCTTGCCGGTAGAGAAGTTATCCAGCACGCGCACCGCATGGCCTTCTGATAGAAGCGTTTCAACCAGATTTGAGCCAATAAACCCGGCACCACCGGTTACAAGATAATTAGCCACAGATACATACCTCTGTTATAAGTTAGTCAAAATGGCGCTGCAACCATAATTCGAACGTGAGCAAGGGCCAGAGCGCATATCCCAGATCAGCTTGCCCGGACATGTGAATGTCCAACATGGCCTTGAGCGCCTCCATGTCGAATAATCCCCGGCGGGCCATCCGGTCACCTAAGAGCACATTCCGTGCGTAAACGGACAATTCATCCCTGAACCACGCATCCAGTGGAACCCAAAATCCCTGCCGCTTACGGTCGATGATCGCATTGGGAAGCAGTCCCCGCAAGGCCCGCTTGAGAATGTATTTTGAGGTTCCCCGTTTGAGCTTAAGACCGGTCGGTATTTCGGCGGCATAGCGCAGCAGAACATGATCCAGGAACGGGGAGCGTATTTCCAGACCAGAAGCCATAGCACAAGAATCAAGTTTGTTAAGCATATCGCCGGGTAAATACGTGCGCAAATTTACATCAAGCAGTTGGGCCAATACCGCGTCGGCGTTCTCTTCTTCGAGTGGGGGGAAGAGTGACCGGTAATGTTCCCTGACCCGCAGTTCGGTGTCCTCGTTGGTCAGCGCCGCCAACCACGGGCTGGAGACATATCGCACCCACCCCAGGTAACGCTCAGGCAGCGGGAGATCGGCATCTTGAACAAACCGGCTGGCCCGCTTCATAAAGTTGTCCTGCCCGCCTATTTCGGGTAACCGGCCTAAAGCCTCGCCGATGGCTCGCTGTGCGATGTCTGGCAGCCGGTTATAGGTACGAGCTAACCGGACGGCCCGGAAGCGATCATACCCGGCGAACAGCTCGTCTCCGCCATCCCCGGTAATCGCGGTGGTGACCAGGCCACGAGCTTCCCGTCCGATCAGGAAGTTAGCGACAGCCGATGCATTGCCAAACGGTTGATCGCGGTAGGTCATCAGTTCCTCAATCACCGCGATAATGTTCGGATCGATCACGAAATTATAATGCTCGGTGACATAGCGGGCAGCTATTTTTCGAGCGTATTTGGTTTCATCAAACGCCGGATATCTGGCAAAGCCCAGCGAGAATGTCTTGATTGCCTGGCGGCTTTCCTCCGCCATCAAAGCAACCAGGGCCGCCGAGTCTAGCCCACCAGACAGAAACACTCCAAACGACCGGTCAGTTTTCATCCGCAGCCGGATCGCCCAACGCAGGTGAGCCAGTAGATCGATGGCGATATTCTCTTCCGTGCGTGAGTCGGGGCCGCTGGCTGGGTAGGGTGGCTGCCAGTAGGCTTCTAATTCAACCGCTGAAGTGCGGAGATTAACCGACATGACATGACCGGGCGGGAGGGATTGTATGCCGTTAAACAGGGTATCCGGGGCCGGGGGGTAACCGTGGGCCAGGTAATGCGGAACTACCGATTCGTTAAGCTGGCATGGTATATCAGGGTGAAGCAGCAGGGCTTTGATCTCTGAAGCGAAGACCAGCCACTCGTTGGTTATGACATAGTAGAGCGGCTTATGCCCAAGCCGGTCACGGGCCAGGATCAGCGTTTCTCGCGATTCATCCCAGATAGCAAAGGCGTACTTGCCCCGGAAAGCGTTAATGAAGTTGGGAGAGCCAAACTGAAGATAAGCCCGCAGGGCAACCTCGGTATCGGTATAAGAGGTAAAGTGGTGCCGGGTGGCCTTCAACATGGCGTAAATTTCATTGAAGTTGTAGATCTCGCCATCGTGCGTAATCCAGGCTTTGGTGGCCTGTGGAATGTGGGTTCGTGAAGGGGTATGGGCAACCATCAATGGCTGGTGGATTTCCTTATCGTGTTCCATCACCACCAGGGAGGTATGCCCCAACCCACACGGCCCAACCGTTGTCCACCCGGAATCGTCCGGCCCTCGGTGGGTCATAACGCTAACCATACGCTCCAGGATGGCTTCATCCGGGCGCTGGCCTTTAAGCGCTAACATACCACAGATGCCTGACATTAGTTGGCTGTTCTCTCCATATTCATGATCGCCGTGTAGACTTCAAGTGTTGCGTTGACCATCTTGTCGATGGAGAAATGTTTCACCAGTCGGTCGTAACCTGCCTGTCCAAAATTCCGGGCCATAGCTGGATCGGCCAGCATCTGGTTGATGGCCTGGGTCAGTTCTGGCGGATTATCCGGTTCGATCAGAAAGCCGGTTTGCCCATCGTCGATTATCTCCGGCAGGGCACTGGTGCGACTGGCAACCAACGGCAGGGCATAACCCATCGCCTCAAGTGTGACCAGTCCGAAACCCTCCCAGCGGGAAGGGACGGTGATCACATCACAGGCGGGCATCAGGCCGCGGGCCTGATCGATCCAGCCGGTGAAGGTTACCGCCTCGCCCAGATTTAGATCGCGGGCCAGTTGTTCGAGATCGTCTCGAAGCGGCCCATCACCAACCACCAGAAGCTCAGCCTGCGGTTGATCGCGCCGGATAGCGGCAAAGGCTCTGAGCAGTGTATCAATCCCTTTCTGTCGAACCAGCCGCCCGAACACACCCACCAGGGGAATATCCTCCGCATACCCCAGGGAAGCACGGGCCATCTTACGCCGGTTAGCGGCTTGTTCTGGCACTTCAAGGCCATAGTGTACCGTTACCACCTTATAATCAGCAACGCCTTCAATCTCTTTGACAAATTGTTCCAGTGCATGCGATATCGTGATCACCCGGTCGGCGTGCTGCATCGTCCGGCGGTTGATCCACTTGATCAGCGGGTTATGGCGGAAGGCGTCATTGTTATGGCGGGATGAGATCGCATACGGTACTCCGGCCCGACGTGCGGCGGGCAGGCCATATAAATCGGCATGGAGTAGGTGGGTATGCACCAGGTCAGGTTGAAGAGCAGTCAGCCGCCGGATCAGGCGACCGGGCAGCCTCGGATCAAGGTGTCCGTTAATCGGGATACATTCGGCCTGAACGTTGTGTTCCCGGAGAATCTCACAGAACGGGGCCGCCGGGTAGCGCGAATCTTCCAGCACCAGCATGTGAACCTCCTGCCCACGCTGCACCAGGCCGGGCAGCAGGCGCAGCAGGTGGCCCTCCGATCCGGCAATACCGGTTACCTTGCTGATGTGTACAATTCGCATCAAGCTGTCTCAGGTTCCTTGCGTCGGGATGATTGGATCATATCGTACAGCCGGATGGCGGCATAGGCGGTCAGGATGGTAAAGACAAACATCGCCGGGAAAACATAACGCGGTTCGATCAGCAGGGCGGCGGTCGTTGCCGTCAGGTAGATCACCCAGCCATACAGTGGGAGCAGCTGCCATCTATAATTGCGCCAGGCTAGCGCCAACCCGACCAACCCTCCTGCCAGCCCTCCGAAATGCCACACATACATCAGTAAACGCCGCCATAGTCCGGAGATGCTCAGCACATCCAGGAGAGAAGCCTGACCGGCAAAGAAATCTCGGATAATGTCGCGTGCACCTTTCTCTGATGGGGCGATCAGCAGCAAGGTAGGGTAGGGCTGGCTGTAGGCTCGCAGGGTATCGCCAATAATTCGCTTGCCCCACTGCCAGGGCGTAGACAGGATATTACCCAGTGCGGCTTGTAAATATTGTTGGTTGCTGGTCTCATTAAACGAGTCGCTGCCGATCTCCTCTCTGATGATCTCCTCTGTCAAACCATCGCCGGATTCCTGATCATCCCGGCTGCTCAAAAATAACTGGCTGAAAAAGGAATCTGCCAGGGGGACAAAATCGCCGCTGGCAAGGCTGGCCCGGATCACCCAGGGAGCTATCATCAACAGCATAATCCCAGTCAACTGCGTCACCCCTTTTAATGCTGGGCGGCGGCCCTGGGGATGGAACCAGGCGTGGATCGCCAGCACCGCCGGGAATAGTAGGGAGATGGGCCGGGTGAGGACTGCCAGCCCCAACAATAAACCCGCCTCCCGGTATGATTTCATCTTTCCTTCAGAGGCAGCGTTCAGGTAGACCAGCATAAATCCCACCATCAGGCAGATAAACAGCACCTCGGTGACGATTTTCCCATCCTGAAAAGCATACCGGATATCAAAGGCCTGGATAACCAGTGCAGCACGGGCGGCCCGCCGGTCAAACAGGCGGATGACGAGCAGATAGAGCAAAATCAAGGTAAATGTATCGAGTATTGCCTGGGCGATCTGGACGGCCTGTAACTGAACCAGCGGCATACTGGCGGGGATGAGTTGGTAAAATGGGATCAGCAATATCGGATATAAGGGTGCTATCGATGTTACCGGGGCCACCTCATTGTATAGAAGCCGTATGGGTTCGGAGGCAACGATCCGATAGTAGAGCGAATCGCCCATATGCATCCCATCACTTAGGACCACCTGGGTAATGGCGATTCTAAGGATCAGGGCCAGCCCTAGTATGATCCAGGCAAAGCGATCTAGTTGTTTTAATGAAGCTTTCATGAGGTGATTAGCTGTTCTCTTGTGCCTCAAGCTGACGCTCAAGTTCACACACGCGGGTTGTCAGCAAAGCGATGTGCTGGCCCGCCTGTTTATTTTCCCTGGCGAGTTTGGAGATCACCACCGAGAACTGGAGCAAAGTCAGCAGCATCAGGGCAAACCCGATCACAAACAGGGCCGTTGGTGGGTAAAAGACCCCCAGCAGGTCGGCCACCCGGAAAAGTAAATTGTTGCGGAAGACCGAGAGAATAAACAATACACCAAAAGTGACCAACCACAGTAGCGAGTAATCCTCACGGATCAGGCGGCGGCGCACCATTTCCAGCACAAACAGGAAGAGCACCATCGGCCCGGCGATCATAATAACTTCAGTGCGAGTGATATTACTTAACATGCCGAATTTCTCCTATCGCTCGCGGACGTTCTCTGAACAGTCCGATCAAGATTGCCATGATAACTTTGACCATATAGTATGCCGAGCGCAGCGGGGTGATCGATGACTGTCCGCCGTAGCGCGGGTTCATCGTTACTGGTGTTTCACCTATCGCCAATCCGGCTCGTTTCAACACGACAACCGCTTCCGGCTCAGGGTAGTCAAAGGGATAATCTGACGAACAAAAGAAAATAGCCCGGCGATTCATCGCGCGGAAACCAGAGGTCGGATCGGTGATCCGCTGCCCGATCACCAGCGAGATCAGGGCGGACAGCATCACGATACCGATCCGGCGCTGCCAGGGCGTGATATACCCCCGGTCCTCAAGGTAGCGCGAACCGACTACCACATCCGCACCGGTCTCCTGAAGCGCATTAAGGAGAACCTGGATTTCGGATGGATCGTGCTGTCCATCACCGTCAACCTGGACGGCAATATCATAATGGCGATCATGAGCATACATGAAGCCGGTTTGCATCGCCGAGCCGATCCCTAAATTGTAGGGGAGGCTGACTAAAATAGCCCCATATCCCTCGGCGATATCCGGCGTTGCATCCGTTGACCCGTCGTTGATCACCACAATATCGGCTGAGGGTATCGCGGACTTGACCCGTCGTATAACACGTCCCAGGCTGTCTTCTTCGTTGTAGGCCGGTATGATCACCAGGATTTTTTGTTCAGGCTTCATTTCGTCGTAGGTCATTTGCACCTGCCTGGATACCATTTCGCGGGGAATTGTACCGTCTCTCATTGTCCTGCTTTCAGGTCGTTGTCACCCCGCACAGTGGGGGTAACTTTGTGAATCATTAATCCTTTTCATTCAACACACCGGTCAACGCCGCCGAGACTGCTTCGAACCGTTTTTGCCAGGTGTGCTGCTGGGCCATTGAGCGGCGTAGATCGGCCTGCCCATCATCTGATTGAAGCGCCTGCTCAACCAGTGCTACAAACTCGTCGGCATCATTTGCAATCAGGATACAATCCTCAAAAATCTTAGCCTCCGGCATATCAACCGAGACAACCGGTTTGCCGGTGGCGACATATTCATACAGCTTGAGCGGGCTGCAATGCTCGGCTACCCCATCAAGAATATAGGGGTTAAGGCAGACATCAAACGCCTTGACGTAAGCCGGTACATCCTGATAGGCCACCCGCCCGGTCATGATGACATTGTCCAGTCCCTCAAACGGAGCTAGATTCGCCAGCAGATCATGCGGGCCGACCAGCACTACTATCCAATCGGGATGTTCTTTTGCGATCCGGGCCAGCAGCTCGGTATCGATCCAGTAATTCAAGCTGCCCAGGTAACCCACCAATGGGTGTGATATGTCCGCCAGGGCCGGAGCCACCGGCAGCGATGGATCGGCAGCTCGTCCAAAATGCTCGGCTTCTACCCCGTTAGGGACCAGGATAGCGTGTGCTGCTCCTGCCCGCTTCGAGTCGTAAAGCGCCTGGGCTGTGACGATCAACAGGTCAACCGCCTCGATCAAGCGGCGTTCCATCCGCCCGATCACCTTCGGGTGAATCAACCCTTTGCTCGATGTGAAATCGTCCACGCATTCGTAGACGGCGGCTCGTTCATCCAGCTTGCTGACAAAATCCGCTGAGTGCGGCGTATACGTCCATAATACCGGATTTTTGAAGCCAAGCCGTTTTAACTGTGCCCGCAAAACTGGCAGCAGGAAGATATTATTAATCCAGTTGATTGGCTCTGCCATCTGGAAGAAGGGCAGCACAATTGGCAGGGTGAACACCCAGACATTTGGCTCGACCTGCCGGGGGCCTTGCAGCCAACGCCACACCCGGCTGAACTGGTTGCGGATATCAACCAGCCACCCGGCCCAATGCATCTGCTGTTCGACGTATAACACCCGGTTGCCATTTTGGGCAAACCGGCGTGCAAAGCGATGCTTCCGGGTGGGCAGTGCGTCCCAATCCTGCGTGGAGAGGACCAGGAAATCTTGTCCGATGACGGGGGATTCGGCGCTCATACTTCGCTTTCTTCGCCTTCACTTGGCGGCCAGGTGCGGAGATCAATCGTTCGTCCGATCTGAACACTCGCCGCTGCTGCCAGGGCGATCAGGTTGGCTCGGTAGCCATCCTCAGCCGTGACAATCAGGTCAGCCTCGCCCTGGATCGCTGCCCCGAAGTTATCAAGCAAAGCGCGGTGACCTTTATCCCCACTGGCTTTAATCGCTTTACCGGGCATCCCTTTGAAGGTCAGCGTTTTAAAATCCTCCAGCACCGCGACGCCGCCCCCGCAGAATACTTCAACCTGCTCCTTGGGGAAGGTTGGATCACCCTGAGCGGTGTAGACCACCGCCCCCAGCGACCCGTCGGCAAACTGAATTGTCAGGATAAAGTTCTGACCATCGGCGCTGGCCTGGGCGCTAACCATCAGCGGCTCGGCATTGACCATCCCGCAGATAAAATCAACGAAGTGAACACCCTCGCCCAGCATCCGACCGCCGCCTTCCAGCGGATCATTCAGCCAGTGATTGGCCGGAATCGCCCCGGCATTCACCCGGAAGGTGATCGTCATCGGGCTGTTGACCTGATCCAATGCTGTTTTTAATGCCTGGGCAGTCGGGGCCGCGCGGCGATTTAACCCAATGGTCAGCAGCCTCCCGGTTTCCCTGGCGATCTGAACCATTGCTTCGGCATCAGGTAGGGTGATCGCCATCGGTTTTTCGACGTAAACATGTTTTCCGGCCTGCATCGCTGCTATTGATTGGGCGGCGTGCAGGTGATGGCGGGTAGCGATCAGTACCGCATCAACCCCCAGATCACTCAAGGCTGCTTCTAAGTCAGTTGTGGCGAGCGCCGCTTTATATTTCTGAGCGGCCTGGGTAGCCGTTGCGCTGTCGCTGACTACCGCCCGCAGATCAAAGAACGGGCTGTTTTTAATATTGGGTAGGTGGGTAGCCCGTGCGAAGCTCCCCGCACCGATCAGCCCGATCCCTAAGCGCCCGCTTTTCGTCTCTGCGGCCCTGATCAGGGTCCGGTCGGGCAATACTGTGTCGATCGTCTCCGCCGCGCCATAAGTCAACAGCGTGGCAAGTGACCCTTCCTGAACCACCTGATAGGCTTCATCCGCCTGTTCGATCGGGAATTCGTCCGTTATCAGCGACTCGACATCCAGCTTGCCATCCACCATCAATTGGAGGACAGCCGCCATATTGCGTTGTTCCGTCCAGCGCACATAGCCGATTGGGTAATCGACGCCGCGTTCTTCATAGTCCCGATCATACCGCCCCGGCCCCACCGATCGGGAGATCACGAAGTCCAGTTCGCGGTTATAAAAGTCGGTTCGTTCGAGGTCCATCCCCATCGCCCCGACCATCACTACCCGGCCTCGTTCACGGCACATCTTAAACGCCTGATTGGTCGGATCGCTGCTGTGAGTCGCTGCACACAGGATCACCTTGTCCGCGCCAACCCCGTCGGTCAACTCCATGACCTGCTGCACCACATCGCCCAGGCTGGGATCGATGGCTTGTGTGCCGGTCAATTGAGCAGCCAGGTCGCGCCGTTGGGCTACCGGATCAGATCCGATCACTCGGCAGCCTGCCGCATCGAGCAGTTGGGCCGTGATCTGTCCGATCAGTCCCAGGCCGACCACCACCACCGTTTCCCCCAGTGTGACCTCGGCCCGTCGGACGCCTTGCAGCGCAATTGCGCCCAATGTCGTAAATGCTGCCTGTCGATAGCTCACCCCATCCGGGATGCGGGCTGTTAAGTTGATCGGCACGGCGTCATATTCCGCATGATTGGCAAACCCGGCCCCGGCGCAGGCCACCCGATCACCGGCCCGGAGGCCGCTAACCTGTGGCCCCGCTTCAATGATCAGGCCCGCTGCGCTGTAACCCGCCGGGAACCAGGAGTCGGATATATCCTGAACCGCCCCCGCTGTGAATTTCAACCCTTCGCGCATGGCGAGTTGAATGGCCCGCCCGATCAGCTCCGGCTGGGCCATTGCTTTTCGGATCAGGCTGCCGCCGCCGACGGCCTGTGAAGTTTCCGTCCCGCTTGAAATCAGGGATTTATGCACCTGCACCAGTACGCCTTTGTCCGGGACGGTCGGAGCAGGCACATCCTTTAAGAGCAGTTTCCCTTTGCCATCAAAAAATACTTGTTTCATAAGTGATTGTTATTATTGTTAGTTTAGACCTCACCCATTCCGAACCGCTCTCTGCGGTTCTCCCTCCCCTCTCCAAAATGGAGAGGGGAAAGATCGAGCGCGCTGGAGCGCGTGAGATCAGGGGTGAGGTTAACCATGTTTTAGAAAGTGGCGCACCATAGCGCAGTGCATAAAAAAGGCCAGCCATATCCTGCTGGCTGACCTTCACTTAAGCCGGATCGTGATCATGTGTGATCCATCAGCACATGCTTGTTAGGCCGGTTCGGAGCCAGTGCCTTATTGAATTTTACCAGCGATTCGCGCCCGGTGGCACGAACGACTCTCAGGTCAGCCTTGGCCTGATACGGATATAGCAACAATACCAGGTCGGCAGGGAGTTTAACGCGCCCTGTGAATTTAGCAACCGGCGTTTTGGCTTTGATTCCATAACGCGGCGAATAGACCCCTTCTTCATACGATGCCTGTACCGGCGATTCGCCCAGCGGCAGAATGATCAGATTCGGCCCACCGGCCAGCTCGGTTCGGATCGCGTTATTGGTGCGATCAAGCCGGACGGGCAGCGGTGCCAGGTGGAACCACAGCGTCACCTCCTGATCAACCCCTGCCTTGTCTTTATCAGTCAACCGGAGCTGATCGCGCAGCACCCACAGCCGGGCCAGCTTATCGAAATACACCTGCCGGATATGCGTGATCCCTGGGTTGAGCCGGTTGTAACCGGTATGCGAGGCATGGAACAGATCGAAGTTAGGCTGAGATATCCAGTGATGCACCGAGATTTTAGCGTCGTTCGACATTCGGAACATCTCATCTTTTGAGAAGCGGTTGATTTCCTCTTTGCCGATCTGAAGGGTATTGTGATAAGCCGTCGAGCGGAAGGCGTTCCGCTCTTTTGGATCGGACGTATACAGATAGCTGCCCGGATCGATCAGGAAGGATTTCCCATAGGCGCACAATGTCAGGCCAAGGGTGTCGTTATGGGCATGTCCACCGGCCCCATCGGAGCCGACATCCCCGGCATCAATGGTAAGGTGGAAGTCCTCATGTGCCATGACGTACAACCCGGAAGCTTCAAACCCCCGCGAAGCCGTCACATCCCGGATCGAAATCGGTTGGCGGGCTAAGGCCCGTGCCCGCACGCGCAGGCCGGGTTGAATACCGACCCAGTCATCCGGGTCGTTGCCTTCGGGCCGCTGCGTGGTGCGAGTCAGCACGTCGGTTAACCGGGCGGCGGCATCAGAAGCGAAGCACCAGAAAGCGTCTTGCCATTCCATCCCGGCAGCAATCGACCAGCCGCGCTCGGTCGGTTCAACGAACCCCGCCCAGTCATTCATCTCACGCTCTAAGATCAGCGATCCCAACGCCAGCAAGTGACGGTGATCCTGCCACATCCGGACACGATCATCGTGAACGGTCAGGGGGAGCATTCGCCCGTCGTCGGCATCGCCGATTTGCGGCGCGAGGCCGTTGGGCTGGGTATAAGCCATGATCACGTCTAACATCGCCCGCATCCGGGCTTTAGCCGGTTCAGGGATGGTGATCCCGTTCACGACACACAACCCGGCCACACTGAGCGACATCTCGGTGACCAACCGGTGATAAGAGGTTGATGCTTCGTAACTCATCCCATCAGGCCGAATCTGGTATTCTAATTCACGCCACAGCCGGACTAATCCGGTGGCACGCCAGCGTTCTGCCTCCGGGAATTCAGGGAACATGATACCGAGGTAGGCCAGCCCCGTCAGGTTGGCGATCAGATGATTGGTGCGCGGCCAGCCATCCTCCAGGTGTTTGATCAGATACTCACCGTGCTGCCGGATGCTGGTCAGCCACAGGGCCAGGAAATTCGATTTCAGGGACTTAGACTCGATAATGGCATAATACGTCCATAGCCAGTTCACCACCCGGATCGCAACATCCATCGGCCCGGCCCAGTTCACCCCAAACTCGTAGGGGTTCTTCCTGATCCAGTGCGTGATCTGGTCGATGGCTTCCTGGGCATAAAGTTCATCTTCGGTATAGAGATAAGCCTGTCCCAACCGGAGTGTGTGGTGGAAGCGGCTTAACTCCCAGGGGACTTTCACGTCAAAGCCGCCATCCGGTGAGACTAAATCCAGGCGGGTATGATGAATCACCGGCCACTTGTGCCCACTCTTAAAGTCGGTGTGCCAGTCGATCTCTTTCCCCAGATCAACTTCTCCAGACCCCAGCAGATCAAACTTATGTTTGCGAATCTTCTCCGCTTCCTCGATGGTAGCCCGTGTAGATTGTGGGAAGAACCGGGCCAGGAGCGCGGCTTGTTCTGGAAGCAGCCCATAGAATCGAGGAGTTTGCCGTGTCTGGATTTTCTCTGCAATTTCCTGGATGCTGGCCCCAACTTTAATAGCTCGCGGTTTGCGTGGGGCAGTTCGTGAGCGAAGCTCACGCATAATGCCTTTCCAGGCTACACGCGGTAGGGCCTGTGCGGGGACTGAGTTTTGCTTATTCATCTACCAATCTACCTCTGTTATAAGTCATTGTACACGAACACGGTCTGGGCGGCATTTCTTTGCGCATCAAATAATAAACGTGCCCGGTTATAAGCCGCCTCGCCCATCTGCTTTGGATCGGTCAACAGGGCTGCTAACCCATCGGCCAACGCTGCCGGATCACCCGGTTTGACCAGCAGGCCGGTTTCACCTGATACGATCAACTCTCGCGGGCCGCCTAAATCGGATGCCACCGCCGGTTTACCCATCGCCGCCGCTTCGATCACCGGGCGGGCGAAGTGTGGTACGACCGAGGGGAAGACCACGCAGTCACTTGCGGCGATCACTTCTGGCATATCGGTGCGAATGCCGGTAAAAATCAACGCGTCGCGATAGGTTGGATCAAGCTGCTCGATGGCTCGCTGAATGGCTTTCTGATAGGCATCCACCCGCAGCAGTCGCTTGATGGTTCCTTTGAATCCCTTCTCATTGAGCGACCTGGGCGGCGGCCCAGCAATGATGACCTTTGCCGTCGGGACTGCTTTCAGCAAGTCAGGCAGAGCCCGGATCAGGATCAACGTTCCTTTTGGTTCGGCGATCCCTCCCAGCATCGTGATGATAGGCGCATCAGCCGGGATGCTTAATTCGCGGCGGATGTTCTCACCGGTAAGTGACCGGTCGAATTTGTTAAAGTCCACAAAGTTATAGACAACCTGTACCCGGTCGCTGGTTATCAGCTGGTCGGCGTCATTCTGGCAGATAGCGATGATACGTTCGGCACAATGGTGGATAGTTTGCCGGAGCAGCCAGCGCCGCAGCCCGATATAGCCCAGGGCCAGCGGTTCTCTGATATGCCAGACTACCGGTACACCTTCTAGTTTACTGGCAATTGCAGAAGTTGCCAGTGTGGATGAATTCAGATGAACGATATCAGGGTTCAGCAGCCGGATCAAACGCCGCGTTCGGCGGATCGACGGCCAGATTTGGAGGATTTTGCCCGGTAAACGCCACCATTCGCGCCCGCCGTACCATTCAAGCGTGGTGTGGCTGAAGTCGCTGATCCCCGACACGACCTGTGTTTCGATCCCTTCGGACTGGTACAAATTGACTACCGGCCCGTCTTTGAGCGTCACGACGATCGGTTCGTAGCGGCTGCGATCTAATTGTTGGAGCAGATACAGCAGGCTGAGCGGCGCACCACCGATCCCACCCCCATGATGGATATAGAGTATGCGCTTCATATTGATCACCCAACCTTCTTTAGCATTCCATTATTTATTAACTGGCGAGAGCTAATGAAAGTTCAGCACCGCATGAGGATTAATCCTCATGCTAGGCATGATACGTCTGTTAAAACAGACCTCCAATCAACATTTTTGGAGTTTTTGGGTCGAATTTATTCGACGTATCATCTATAGCAGCGGAATTTATTCCGCTGTGGGCTTTGATCTCGCCGTGCCGTACCTGTCCCCGTTGTTTGGTCGGGGGGGAGTGTCAAAATGCCTCAACCACATCCACTAACCGCCGCATCCGATCGTAATAGGTGTGCCCACCCTGCATGATCAGGCGGTGACCCTCGGCAGCGATCTGTTCTCGTTCACCGGCGTGATTGAGATAATAAGCCACCTGTGATTCCATTTCATCGGGGTCGGCAAAGTAGCCCGCGCCGACCTTTTCCGGCAGCCAGTTTAGCTGATCGCGGGTGCGCGTACTGAGCATAAACGCCCCGGCAGCCGGAGCTTCAAACGTGCGCATATTATGTGAATCGCCGTTCTGTGCCCGGATAAAGTTCAGCACAATATTGGCAGCCCCGAATGCGCGTGACATCGCTTCGCCATAGGTCCAACCACCGCGCAATGCGTCCCGGAGCGGATCATTGGCCGGGAGCCGCTCATTCCAACTGACCCCCCAGATATTCAGCTTATAAGACCGTGCTACCCGTGCCAGCAGGTCGGCTCGTTCCTGCGTGTAATTCCCCACAAAACAAACTTGCGATTGCAGATCACGCTTCTCTTGATCGCTTAACTCAATCTTGCGATGCAGCGCCTCGTCATAACCAAACGGCAAATACTCGACCGCTTTGGCTCCTGCTTCTTGAAGCGGTTTAATCAGGTCACGATCCCAGATAAAGTAGCAGTCAAAATGAGGGATGTTTTTGATCAACTGGCGGCTGGTGTTAAAGGTATCATAATCGAACGGGTTATCGGCATTCCAGTTGATCAGCAGCGGCCTGTTGGGCAGCTTGCGAAGGTTAGCCAGCGTTTCGGGGGCCAGTTCAAGGCCCTTAAACACAAATACCACATCAGGCTGCCACGATTTGACCAGCTCACCCAGCCGCCGGTTAAACCCCCATCGCAGTGCGGCCTGCTCGATATCGTACAGAACCGGTGTATAGAGGAACCGGCAGCGGGCCGTGATCTGCCCGTACACGTCATGATACCGCACTTCGTGTCCCATTTTTCGCAGGGCCGATACACAGTATCGCTCCAACGCCCCTTCCATATCATAGCCAACAATCAGAATGCGCATATCAAAATCACCGGCTCGCTTTTTCTTGCTGGCGTGCGATCTCCCGGCAGGCTTGCCAGTAACCGGCCCCAACCGCGACCCGATCCACGCCATGAGCCCACATGAATGGTACCCAATCCAGGATACCACGCGGCGAATAGGGAGTCAGCCTCCAGGCATAGACCGCCAGCGGCACGATCAAGTAGACCTGCGCCCAGATTCCCAGCGTGGACAGCAGCGCCCGCGCCCAGCGAATCGGTTTGCCTTCGTGGAGATGTAAGCGATACGCCCCGCCGCGCCCTCGTCCTAGCCGCTGAGGCCAGTAAATCTGCCAGCTGGTTGGCGCAACATGAGGCACAACGATCGAATAATCCACGACGCTCTTGTAACGTTCCCCCAGCCGGTTGCCAAATATAGCATCTTCCCCCGCTGAGTTCAGCCCAAATTCCTCCGGGAAGCCGCCGACCGCCAACGCTGCTTCGAGGCGGCAGGAGAAACCCTCTGTCCATTCTACTGCTTCGTTCTGCTCACCGGCCTGATCGGCAGCAAAGCGCAGATGGCGAGATTGGAGGTAGCGGGGATAAAGTCCCTCGTTGACAATCTCCGAATTCACCAGCACAAAATCAGCACCCTGCCGGTAATGCTCCATGATCCGGTCGATAAAGTCAGGGTAGGGGAAAACATCCGCATTCAGAATAACGACGATCTCGCCTGTAGCCTCTTTCAGACCAACATTGCGCGCGACCGATACCCCTGGCTTATCACCTTGTGAAACGAGTTTCAGCTGCTCCAGGCGATTGGCGTAACTCTGCACGATCTCAGGGGTGCGGTCAGTCGATGCATCGACCACCACCACTTCCAGCGGATCGTAAGTAAAAGCGACCAACGCATCCATCGTGCGGGCGATATCTTCTTCTTCATTGCGGGTTGGGATGATAATACTCACCAACGGCTGTGAGTCATGGGGCATAAGTGATATTCCTTCTCGATCTGGGTGCTCTCATTGTTAGAGTCCACTAATTACACAAATTTCACGAATGAAGAGACACAAATTCATGTCATTCGTGGACTCTAACAAATCTAATCCACAAACTGCCGGAGCCACAATTCTAGCACGGCCAACGCCCAGGTATGCATATACGGGGTGTTATTCTCCTGGAAGTTATCATACACCGCCCGGACCTGCTCATACCGGAACAGGCCCCGCTTCTCAACCGACTCGCGGGAGAACACATCTTCCAGCACCGGGTGAAGCTCATGCCGCATCCAGGCCGCGACCGGCATTTCAAATCCGCGCTTGGGCCGCTTCATGACCGCATTCGGCAGCACATCCCGCAGCGCCTCGACGAAGATCCACTTACTCCGCCCGCTGCGTAATTTATATTTAGCCGGAATCCGGGCCGCAAACTCGACCAGCTTATGATCGATCAGCGGAACCCGTACCTCTAAAGCATGGGCCATGCTCATCGCATCGGTGTCACGCAGCAGCGTGTGTGCCATATAATTGTACAGTTCAAGCCGCGTGACCTGCGCCACTGGCTCTGATTCGACCGGGTGGACAAAATGATTCAAATACTTAATCGATGATTCAGGGGCTGCCATCGGGCCGCCCAGGGCAGGCGAATAGAGCGCCAGTTTTTGCGACTCGGTAAACAGCACCCGCACCCGCTCGTATCGATCCAGCAGGCCGCCCTCAAGCCAGGTGATCGCTTTACCCACCGAGTCGACATTCTTTCCCAGTTTTCTAACCATCGACTGGGCGAAGTCGGGGGCATCATTCCATATTTTGCCCAACCGGTCCACCTGTTGCAGCATCCTGAACTGCGGATATCCGGCGAACAGCTCATCGCCACCCAGCCCGGACAGCGCCACTTTGACCGATTGGGCGGTTGCTTGCGACACGAGGTAGGTATTCAGGCCGTCACCGCTGGGTTGATCCATCGCCCGGATAATCTGGTCAAGCTGATCAAACACCTCCCGCCCGGAGACGATCACCTCGGTGTGCTCGGTCTGATAGTGATCGGCCAGCACCCGCGCATCGCTGCGCTCGTCGATCCCTTTTCCTTCCGAGCCAAACCCGATTGAAAAGGTGCGCAGCCGCTCCCCACTGATCCGGGTCATCAGGGCGACCACCGCGCTGGAGTCAATCCCGCCTGATAGGAAAGCGCCTACCGGCACATCGGCGATCATCCGCAGCCTGATCGATTCTTCCAGCAAGGCCCGGAGATTTTCCAGGATATCGCCCTTATCCATTTGCAGCGGTTCAATCGCTGGGAGTGACCAGTACTGCCGGATATCCAGCCGCCCTCTATGGTAAGTCATATAGTGGCCGGGTGGCAGCGATTGAATGCCATCCAACATCGTGTAAGGTGTTGGCACCGCATAGAAAGACAGGTAATGGTGGAGGGCCGGGTAATTGAGCTTTGGCTCGATCAGGCCGCTGGACAGCAGCGTTTTAAGCTCCGACCCGAACATCAGCGATTGGCCTTCATTGTGGGCATAATAGACCGGCTTGATCCCCAACCGGTCGCGGGCCACGAACAATTTAGACTCGCTCATATCCCAGATGGCAAGCGCGAACATCCCCCGCAGTCGATCCAGGCAGCCCGCTCCCCATTCTTCATAGGCGTGTAAGATTACCTCGGTGTCAGAATGGGACTGGAACTTGTGGCCCAATTCGAGCAGTTCTTCTCGCAGGGGTTGGTAATTGTAGGTCTCGCCGTTGTAGACGATCCACATCGTCCCATTTTCGTTGCACATCGGCTGGTGACCGGCTTCCGACAGGTCAATGATTGCCAGCCGCGTATTAACCAGGGAGACCGGCTCTGGCACGGCAGCCACAAACGTCCCGTAATCATCCGGCCCGCGATGGCGGAGGGCCTGGGCTGCTCTTTGCGCCATTTGTTCATCCTCTATTCCAACAACACCCCAGATTCCACACATAGTTTATTCCCCCGTCTTCAATCGATAAAGCTGGGTACGCGGCCCATCATAGACCAATACAGCATACTCAGATAGAAAGTCCGGTTGAGTATACAACTGCAATCCCATATCGGCTTTATAGGCCAGGATATAGTCAATATGGTTGGCGGCCAGTTTATCTAACAGCGTTGTCGGATCGTCTATCGTGTCTAACCGTTCGCGATCCCCCCAGTTAGCCGGGACAAGCTGAGGTTCGATATACAGCGGGCTGGTAGCGTGATTGGTCAGCACCCGGTCAGATGGCCCAAGCTGATCGTTAAGCGTTGTAATCGTTTCCCAATCCGGGAAGCCTTCCGCCCAGACCTGATCGTGCATCCGTTGGACAAATTCCTGCCGCGTTTCCAATCCCAATGTCACCCGGTATGAGCCGCTCCAATACAACACGCCCAGAATACTGATTTGATTCCAGGCCAGCACCAGCAGCACCATCACGAAGGTCAGCCGGTTTGCCCAGTACCGTTTCGCCGAGAGCTTCCATAGCACCAATCCACTGACCACCGCCAGCAGAGTCAATCCGGGTAGGAAGTGCCGCGCCGCCTGCTTGACCAGGAACCACACCACCGAAAAGAAGAAGGTGTAGACCAATATCCGCCGGGCGATCCGCTCTCCACGCAGCAGGCCAAGTGCCAGCCCCACCGGAATCGTCAACAAGAAAACCGGCCCGGTGATAAATCCCAGGTAGAAATGCAGATCAGGGTGATGCCCCAGCGACATCCCCCACAAATTGCGGAAGTAACCGGAAACCGTCCAGGGATAGAAGACCTCCGTCCCCAGTTCGCTGCGTGGCGAGGGTGTCGCCCCGAACCAATTTGCGAACTGATCCGCAAACACCGGGTAAAACGGGTTGGAATGGACAATCCCGTTGTAAAGGTAATAAGGCAGCGCTGCAATAATGATCGCCCCACCGAAGGCGAGCACCGCCCGGAACAGCCCGCGCCAATCCCCCCGCCAGATTTGATGCAGCACCGCCCACGATCCCAGCAGTGCCACACTGATCATCGCCTGATTCTTCGACCCCGCCGCCAATCCCAGGCATGCCCCGGCCAGAATTAACCAATGTGTAGGGGCGCAGCCGCTCTTACCCCCTGCGCAGCCATCAGGCTGCACCCGCCCCCCTTGTAAGGGGGGCAAATCCTCGTGGAGCGAGGATTGGGGGGTGGTTGCTAACTTACGGGGAGACACCTGCGTTAAATCAACCCACCGGAAAAAAGCCGCCAGGGCCAGCACCTCAAAAAAGGCCCACCCCATATCGACTTTGGCAGACTGGGCCAGGTAAGCTGCATCCGGCATTGTGTAGATCACGACGGCGGCTAACGCAGCCACCCCCTGCCCGAAATATTCCCGCGCCAGCGCATACACCCCCAGCGCAAAGAACAGGCTCATCCCAAACCCGGTGACCAGCGTCGCGAGGCTGTAGCTGTCGCGGAGCAGCAGCGCCCAGGCCGACATCATCATCATATTGCCGGGCAGAGTCGCCGCCCAGATTTGTGGGGGTTGAACATAGCGCCCCGCTTCTACCCAGTAGCGTGGTAAAAGCAGGTATTGGTGGACGGTATCCCCTTCAACCGGCGGAGCCAGATCGGCGATCAGGTTGACCAGGGCAAACACCACCCCCAGCAGCAGGGCGATCTTAACCAACCAGGGGGCATTCCACCCTTTTTTAATCGCCTGCCAGAATGCCTGGAAATCCTCAATAAGCTGGCGATATTGCAGCGCGGCCAGCACTAAGCCTATCGCTAACAGGCCCCATCCAACCGCCGGAACCAGCAGCCCGACCAGCGACGCAACAAACAACGTGGTCGTCATCACGGCCAGCCCGACCGCCAGCGCATAAGCCAGATCAGCCGACCGGCTCCAGAACTCAAACGGCAGCAGGGGGCGCAGACTCCGGCCTACACCGTAAATCGCCAGCAGCACCAACCCGGCGATCAGCACATCAAGCAGTAGATCGATCATCGGAACAACGGCCCCAAAAGCTGGTTCTGAATCGCGGGCCAGTGAATTCTAAGCTGGTTGTGTATATACACAGCAAACACGAAAACCGCCCATCCCGCCGCTATGATGCTCCACAGCCGCTCCGATTGAACCGGAGCAGACTCGATCGGCTCGTACTCGAACAACTTCTTTTTCGCCGCATCAGATTCCGGGAAAGTATCGCTGAAGTGGGCGTATAATTGGCGCTCGACTACCTCGCGGCTGGCATGTTCCTGGATAAAGTTCTTACAATTCTCTCGCATGACCTTGAGTGCTTCAGGATCGGAGAGCAGCCTGTTGATCGCTTCCGCCAGCGCTTTAGCATCATTGTTGGGGACAATCTGCCCGGTCTGCCCATCGAGCACAATTCCTTCCGGGCCGCCGCAGTCGGTCGCAACTACCGGAGCCCCGCAGGCCATCGCTTCCAGCATGACGATCCCCAGCCCTTCCTGGGCACTCGCCATTACAAACAGGGTGGCCTGCTGGTAAAGCCGCACCAACTCATCGCCCACCACTTTACCTTTGAACTCAACCGCCTCGCTGATCCCCAATCGCTCACACTGATCAACAACGAACGCCGCCGGATCGTCACCGACCATCACCAGTTTCAGATCGGGATGGGCAGCTCTCACCTGCGCGAAGGCTTCCAGCAGCATCGGCGTATTCTTACGCGGATCGTTGAGCCGCCCCACCGTCAATAAGTAAGGATACGGGGCCTGATCCGGGGTGGGGTGAAACCGGTCCAGGTCGATCGGAACCATCACCAGGTCGAGTTTGTCTTTCGCCTCCGGGACAATCCCCCCTATGCGCCGCTGCGTGTACGGACTCTGGGCCAATATCCGCGATGCCCGCCGCAGTACCAATTTCTCCTGCCATACCAGAAACGGCCAGAACGGGCCGTTTAGCACCCGCCCCGCCCATTGATCACCGGCCAGCACTTTGCCGCGCAGTTCATCCTCATAAACCGTGCCCATCCATATTACGTAAGGGAACCCTCTCAAGGCGAGGGGCAAAGCCGCATGACACGGCCCACCGGCTACCACCACCTGATCGAAAGAGTCAAGCACCGGCCCGAAAATCCACTGCGGCATAAAGTAGAAGGCCCACAGCGGCAGCGGCAGCGGTGCATTGGCAATGGTTGGATTGGGGTGTTCGGGTCGATCATGAACCCGCCAGTTGCGCAGGGTTAATCGTATCCGCTCCCAACGGCTGATCTCACCGCCTTCGAAAGCCGCGTACAGGGTCGTTGCCTGATGCCCCCAACCGGTTAGATAGGCATGCCACCAATCGATGACGGTCGGAACCCCGCCGGGTCGGTCAGCCTGAATGGTCAGCACACAGGTATGATCGGTGTCGGGTTGCTTCATTACTTAATCGCCGAGCGGACGGTGATCAGCATCTCTTTTGAGGACTGTGCCCAATCGTACAGGCGTTGAACACCCGTTTTCACGTCAATCTGGGGTGACCAACCGAAAGTCGATTGAGCCTTACTTACGTCGCTGACATACACCCGCTGATCGCCGGGACGCCAACCATCATAGCTGACCTCCATCGGGCGGCCCCGCAGTTGATCCAGCATCTCGATCAGGTCCAGCAGGGAAATGACGTTTTCCACCCCGCCGCCGATGTTGAAAATCTGCCCGGCGGCTAGCTCAGGCCGCTCGATGACTGCCTCGTAAGCATCGACCAGATCGGTGATGAACAGCACATCGCGCACCTGTTTGCCGTCGCCGTAGATCGTCAGCGGGCGATCTAGCAGGGCTGCGATCACGAAGTGCGCCAACCAGCCCTGATCCTCGGTGCCGAACTGCCACGTTCCATAAATGCAGGACTGCCGGAAGACGACCGTCCGCATCCCGTAGATGCGGGCATAGTCGCGCATGTACTGGTCGCCCGTTCCTTTTGAGCAGCCATACGGCGAGTGGAAGTCAAGCGGCTGTGATTCGGGGACACCCTGCGGCAGGTCGGCATAGCTGTAATGATCATCTTTCAGCACCACCCCGACTTCTTCCATGCCACCGTAAACTTTGTTCGTTGAGGTGTAGATAATCACCGGATTGTGATCATCGCTCAGGCTGGCGCGGGCGGCCTCCAGTACATTGAACGTGCCCAGGGCATTATCTTCAAAGTCTTTACGCGGCGAACTGACCGAGGTCGTAACCGCCGTCTGTCCCGCCGCATGGAGGATCGCATCGGCTCCGGCGACTGCCGGTGCGAGTGTTTCGTAGTCCCGCACATCCGCTTTTATGACCGTTAACTGGCCGTCTGATGCCTGGCTGCGCAGCCAATCCACCTTGAATTCAGCGCCGATCCGCGAGAAGTTATCGTAGATTGTTACACGCCAACCGCGTGATAAAAACCGTGCAGCGGTATGGCCGCCGATAAACCCGGCCCCGCCTGTCACCAGCAGATGTGGCATGGTTGTATTACTCCGTTGTTATATTCGCTCGCCGACGTAGAAGATATCACCGGCTACATTGTCGTTGTACACCAACCCTATTTTATACAGGGCGGTGATCATATACTTGACCGCTAACCTGACGATTTTCCCACCCCGGACAAACTCCGAGAACACCAGGGGGATAGTCGGCTTACCTTCTAATGCTATATGCACCGTCTTAAATCCGTGCGCTTCTATCGTGGCCTTTAACCCTTCAGGTAGATATTCGCGCAGATGGGTGTCATCTTCGTAATGCAAATAGGTCAGGTTATAGCGAGGCAAAAACCCGGCATCCGCATGGGGAACCGACAGGATCAACCGCGATTTACACACCCGCGCCACTTCTGCCAGGATATCCGATTCACCGGGCAGATGCTCCAGGATGTCAAACATCAGCACTGTATCGAAGGCCCTGTCTTCAAAAGGGAATGGCGGCTCAATCGACTGTTCAAGCACCTTGATCCGGTTATCCATAATCCGGTTGGTCTGATCCACCCCCGTCACCTGGAAACCCAGATCGGCCAATGCCCCGGCATACCAGCCGCGCCCACAGCCTAAATCAAGGGCCTTTGGGCCGCGTGCATACCGCTTTACATAGTCGATCTTTAAGGCCGATGGGCTTGCCATCCAACCTACATCGTTTGTGCTTTCTACACTTTCTGCCTGTGTCATTTATGCCTCGTTTTTCTGCTTTCGCCAGTTCCGGCATAGCGCGCGGATTGTAACACGCACCCGAATCAAGGCCAACCCCTTTGTTTTTACCGGGTGGGTGCTGCTCTCATTTTGTGTTGTAATCTGATCCACCTACAATTGTCATGATGGTGTGGGGAAGGGAGACTATCATGACCAGCTGGGATCACGATCATTACCTGAGCATAATCCAGCGTTCTGAGCAAGACTGGCAGGCTGCCGAGGCTGCCCTGCCGCAGTTGCGGGCTGCCTGGGAGCAAATCCCAAAGGATGACCTGGATAACCTGTGGGCCTGGGCAGAGGCCGCCAATACATTTTTCAACCGGCGTGGACACTGGGCGGATAAAACCGCCTGGGTTGAAGCAGTATTCGTGGCGGCACAGCAGTCCGGCGATCGTCAGAAAGAGGGTTGGTGCGAAAACGAACTGGGCTTAATGGATATCCTCCTGGGCCGGATGGATGAAGCTCAGGCCCATCTGAAACGTGGCTTGTCCCTTCATCGCGAGGCCGGTGACCGGAAAGGTGAGGCCGAATCGCTGCTCAATCTTGGGCTGATGTACTATCATCGCGGCAGCCTCGATGAGGCGCTAAATCATTACCAGCAGAGCCTATCCATTCGCCGGGAGGTAGGCGACCGGAAAGGTGAGGCCGAATCGCTCTTCTCCATGGGGAATATTCATTATCATCGTGGAGAGTTGACTAAAGCCCTGACCCATTATGAGGAAAGTCTCGCACTCTTCCGTGATCTGGAAGACCGCGCAGACGAAGCCCACCCCATCAACAGTATTGGAACTATTCATCTTGAACAGGGGAAAACGGACGAGGCACTTAGTCATTTTGAGCAAAGCCTGACCATCTGCCGCGAGTTTGGCTATCGGGTGGGTGAGGCCCGCTCTCTCAACGGCATTGGGGATGTCCACCATCAGCGTGGGAAGATGGATGAGGCACTCCGTCATTTCGAGCAAAGCCTGACCATCTACCGCGAGTTTGGCTATCGGGCGGGCGAGGCTTACTCCCTCGGCCACATTGGAACTATCCATTATGAGCGTGGGGAGACGGATGAGGCATTGGCTGATTATCGTCAAGGCTTGGATATCTGCCGCGAAATAAGCAGCAAGTTGAGCGAAGCCGCTTTCATCAGCAACATTGGACGTATCCATGATCGGCGTGGGGAATTGGACGAGGTGCTGCGCCATTCCGAGCAAAGCTTGGCTATTTACCGCGAGATGAACTACCGGGCCGGTGAGGCCACCATCCTCAGTAATATCGGGAATCTCCACCGGCAGCACGGGGCATTGGATGAAGCGCTGGATCATTTCCAACAAAGCCTTGCTATTACGCAGGAATCAGAACGCAGAGCAGGTGAAGCCGCCCTTCTCAGCAACATTGCGAACGTTTACTATGCACGCGGAGAATTGGATGAGGCGCTGCGTTGTGCCGAACAGGCTCACAAGGTTGCCTGTGATAGGGGCCCTCGGTTGAATGAGGCCACTATGTGCAATCACCTTGGACATTTTCACCGGAAGCGTGGTGATCTGGATAAATCATTGGATTATTATCAACAAGGTCTGGTTATCAACCGTGAGATAGGCAGCAAGGTGAATGAAGCCCATTCACTCTATGGTATTGGTGATATTCTCTACAAGCGTGAAGAGTTTGCCGAGGCCTTGCCGTATTTTGAGCAGAGCTTATCCGTCCGCCGGGAGTTGGATGACCGGATGGGCGAGGCCCAATCCCTCATGTCCCTTGGGTACACCAACGATAAATATGGAATGATAAACGATGCACTGAGCTATTATGAACAAGGTTTGATAGTTGTTCGTGAGTTAGGTGACCGGGCTAGCGAAGGTGTTGTCCTCAGAGCCATCGCAAATATTCTTGAAACGTTTGGCGAGGTAGATGATGCGCTGCTGCATCTCGAACAAAGTCTTGTAATCAGCCGTGAGCTAAAAGACCGATCGGGGGAGGCTTACAATCTCTTTAACCTTGGGCGTATCTATGAACAGCGTCAGGTCTGGGACAAGGCGCAGCCGCATTTTGAGCAATGTCTGGTAATCCGCCGCGAGTTAGGCGACCGGGCGGGTGAAGCTCGCTGTCTCCACAATATCGGGCACATCCACCAGAAAAACGGGGCATTGGACGAAGCCCTAAAGCATTTTGAACAATGCCTGGCGATCCGCCGTGAACTGGGTGATCAGCCTGGCGAGGCGGTTATGTTGTGGTTTATCGGTGATACCTATGAGCAGATGGGTTGCCTCAGCGAAGCCGAGGAATCGCTGGCTCAATCCCTGTCCGTTTACGAAGTAGTGGAACCGCAGTCGGCTGTCAGGGTGCACAGCCAGCTTAGTGGTGTGCGTATGCGTTTGGGTTGGAAGAAATTTGCGGATTGGGTGCGGTCAATACTGCGTAACCAGGATGGTAGGTAGGAAAAATCCACCACCCATCGATATAATACCCACAAATTGAATCACTTTAGTATGAAAGAGTAATCTCATGGGCCGGAAGATTTCCCTGTTATTGTTATTTGCTTTGCTGTTCGCCGGATTTACATCTCAACCCGCTTACGCCGATGTCGCTCCACCGCAATATCCGCCCGGTGCGGCAGTCGGCACCGAAGCCACCACCAATGTACAGATGGTTTCCGAAACGGTATCCATCGCCATCGAAGCCAGTAATGAAACCATTTCTGGTTATGATGGCAGGCTGGCGGCTGACCATATTATCGGTCATGTCGATGCCACCTTTAACATGGTCAACCAGGGCAGCGAAGCCGAATCGCTTGAGGTGTGGTTTCCGCTTGGTGTGCCGAATGGCTTCGGTGATGTTAACCAGGTTCAGAATTTCATGGTCTGGGTGAATAATGAGCCGGTCACCACCGGTCAGACCGAAGTGCCGGGCCAGTGGGATTATCTGGTACCACGGGCGACCTGGAACGTGACCTTCCCCCCCGGCGAAACCGTTGTCCTGCGGGTAACCTATGACCTCTATCCAACCGGTTATTCACCTTATGGGGAATTCAGTTACATCCTGGAAACTGGCGCGGGTTGGTTTGGGAGTATCGGTCAGGGGACGGTGACTGTCACCATGCCCTACCCGATCCACCGGTTTAACCTGCTGCAAAACTCTGGTACAGCCGCCGCTCCTAACCCGCTCGATTACACGATAGACGGCAATACCCTGACCTGGGAGTTCACCGACCTGGAACCGACCGCTGCCGATAACATCTCCCTGACCGTCCTGGAGCCGGCTCGCTGGCTGCGAATCGTTGATGCTGAAGCTAACGCCGAAGCCAACCCCGATTCGGTTGAGGCTCATCTCGAACTGGCGCGGGCCAGGGTCGATGCCCTGTCCTTCAAATATGGGCTGAACATCTATGGAGACAGCGTCGAATTAAGCGGGCTGGCTCTCTCCGATTATGAGTGTGCCATCGCGCTGGACCCGCAAAACATCGATATTCGGTTGGAATATCTACAATTCTTGGACTCGTTGAAGTTCTCT